>JAVBSX010000097.1:0-5999 GCA_031556455.1 Thermoguttaceae bacterium | reverse complement strand
GGTTGTTGGTTCTGTCGGGTTATTCTCAGATTCCGCTTCCGAGCGGCTGGGGGAATCGCATCGGGCCGCGGCGCAGCGGCCGGAGCGGTTTGCGGAGGTCTTCTTTCGTATAGCCGTACGTCTCGCGAAGGTCCCAAACCGGCTCGGTCGGTTCCGTCCCGAACATCGGCGCGGAAAAATGCTGGACCCGGACCGTCGGGCCGTCGATCGTCACGATCTGGTACGTCGTTCGGTCGTAATCGGTTGCAAGCAGCGTCTGCCGGGGCGAAAGCGGCGGCTTCGGGCGATAACACTTGTTCGCGTCGGAACCGCAGAGAATCTGCTCGATCGCATGTTTGCCGTCCGGGGAAACGACCGTCGAACGCTGGTACATGTGATCGTGTCCGCAGAAATAGTAGCGGACGCCCTCGTCCGCGAGCAGCTTGTAAAACGCGTTTTGAACCTCGACCGGCTCGTCCTGCCGGGCGAGCGGTTCGTCCTTGCCGAGATCGACGAAAAGGTTCCCTTTATGACTTTGGCCGATGAGCGGAATGTGGGAGAAAACGAAGGCGTGCTCATGATCCTTTTTAGAAAGTTCCTCTCTCATCCAAGGGAGAAAATCGGCGATGCTGTACTCGATTTCCTTGCCGCTCTCGTCAAGCAACGGACAAATGTCGAGAATGATAAACTTGACGTTCTTGTGAACGAACGCGTAGGTCAATCCCGCGATACCGGGCAGCTTCGGACTCGAACCGCCCGCCCCGGGCGTCCCGGGCAAGCCCGGAAAGGCTTGGGCGAACTGCTTGGCCGATTCCGGCGATTGCGAATCGTGGTTGCCCCGGAACGGATAAAAGGCGATCCCCGCCTCTTTCAAGGCGGCGTTGCGGGCCGCCCGGGTGTCGAACGCCTTTTGCGAAGAACTTTGAACCAGATCGCCGACCTGAACGACGAGATCGACTTGGGCCGCGATCATCTCCTTGTTTAATGCATCGATAATAAAAATGGCGACGCCGTTGTTTTCCTCATCGACCGGCTTCCATTGCGTGTCGGAATAAATGCCGAAACTCCAGGTTTCGGCCGCCCCGCCGTTTATCGAAAACAAAGAAAGACAAAACAGTAATGCAAACCCAATCGGGATTAGTTTTTTTGGCATGGTACTATTAGAGGATGGAGGGAAGAGGATAGAGGACAGGAGAAGAGATCGTTCTACACTCTTGTTTGTGTTGGTCGTCGTCTTAGGACCTGTAGCAAACCAGCCTTTACGATCGCCCTTTTTTTAACCGCGGAATATGCGGAATAACGGAATAGACGGAAAAGCAATATTCCGTGTTTTTCCGTTATTCCGCGTATTCCGTGTTAAAAAACAGACAATGAAAATGTTCGTTTTTTTGTGCACTTGTAAAGGTTGTTTTGATACGGTTCGGCTTATCGTAACGTCCTGACGTCGGGGACGTTGCCGAGGCGAAACGGCATTTCTTCGAAAATTTGTCGCTCATCGGTCAAAAAAACCCGAACGCGAATGCACCATTGGACCTTAATCAACATGCCGGGATAGGTTAACGGGCTTTTCGGGAGCATCGTGCTGAAGCGCCCCGGGCGCCGGGGATCGATCCAATCTCCGGTCGCCGTCGCATACCGCCAAAAGGCGTGAACGCCGAAATCCTCGGTCCCTTTCCCTTCGGTGAACCACAGCACGGAAATCTCGACCGCTTCGATTTCATCGCTCCCGATGGATTCGAAACGGTAGCTGCCGGCCAGGGTCTCGCCGGGATAGTACTGACGCAAACCGCGTCCGTCCAGCTGGATCGAAAGGGTTGGGGGCATTGTTAGCGGATAGCGGATAGCGGATAGCGGGAAAGGTTTGCTGCTTCGCGGGGCAAAATATACTATAATGGGCGTACCTTATTTCGTCAATCGTTTTGATAATCGTAATACTTCAGCCGTTTGGAGTTTTTGGAATAAAATCCCGCTGTTCGTCATTTCGAGCGAAGCGAGAAATCTCACCCTCGCCGAAAGACTCGGTATTCCTGCCCTCGCGCGAGGGTGAGATTTCTCCTTACGCTGCGCTCCAGTCGAAATGACGAAAACGACCATTCGGCTGAAGTGTTGCTGATAATCTTACCGCTTTCCATACCAATGCTCAATCGACGAGAAACGCTGCAACGGATGTTGGCCGCCCCGCTTTGCGGGGCTTGGGCTCTCGGCCGCTCCGCGACCGCGAATGCCGCCCAAAACTGTTCCGCCCCAAACACTCCCGCCGCGGAACGGCCCTCTTTTCTTTCCGATCCGGCCGCGATCGAACAGGCCGTCGAACGGGCGAGGCCGCTTCGCGGCGGGCCGCTGCCGGACGATTTCCCGGACCGGCTCGGAGCGACGCATTACGCCGGAAAATACTGCCTCACCGAAAAGCCGTTCCTACTCGAAGGGTGCGAAGCCCTCCGCGATTTCGGGATGGGTACATGCAAACTGTGGTTCGAGAATTCCCTGCCCGGCTACGGTTTTCATTCCGATTGGAGCGGGCTCGATCCCAACGGCCGGTTGATCGACATCGCGAAGCATCCGTACTTTCAAGCGGCGTTCGAAATGCCGTTTCGGACGTTTATTCTGGAGAACACGAACCTGCGCGGCCCGAACAAAAATCTGCACGACCCGAACAACTCCTTCGACGAGGAGGAATCGCAGTTCGAGGAGCTGAGCCGCTATTTTTATGAACGATACGGCGATCGGGAGATCACGTTTATTTTGCAACAATGGGAAGGGGATTGGCTCTTCCGGCAAAATTATTCCGCCGATTGGACCCTCGAACCGGCGGCCGCGAAAAATCGGGCCGAGATTTTCCGCCGTTGGTTTTCGGCCCGGCAAAACGGCGTTCTCAAGGCGAGAAACGCTGTCGGAGCCGGAAAGAAATGCCGCGTCCTTTTCGCCGTCGAGGTCAACCGGGTGCTCGATGCGCTGAGGGGTGTGCCGACGTTGACCGGGCTGGTGCTCCCGAATATGGAGGTCGATCTGGTCTCCTGGTCCGCTTACGACGGGCTGGGGAGCGTTGTCGATGCCTGGCACGGGATCGAAACGATCCGGCATCACATGCGACCGACGCCGTTTTTCGGCAAGCCGGTCGTCTACATCGGCGAAATCGGCAATCCGGAACAGGAATGCAAGGACGTCGATCTGATCGATTGGTGGGACCGATACCTCGGCGTGTTTCTCGGATGCGATATCCCTTGGATCGTGCATTGGGAATTGTATTGCAACGAAATCACGGAAGCGGCGAAGCAGAAACCGGTTCCCGCCGACGGCCGGTACAAGGCCGAGGATTTGCGCGGGTTTTGGCTGATCCGGCCCGACGGCTCGCTCGGGCAGGCCGGTCGCTATTTCCGACAGCTTTTGGAACGGGCTCGTAAAAAAGAGCCGCATGTATAGTCGGTACTCCGACGTAACTTGCGGACCTTGTACTCGGTTCGGTACACCGGCATCTACGCCGCTCGGCAAAACCTCATGGATCAAATCCCCCGAGTTGGAGCAAGATGTAGAGCAGCAAAAAACTGGTGCCGTTCATGATTCCGTGCACGATGATGCAGGGCAAAAGCCGATGTGTCCGAAAATAAAGGATTCCCAGCCCGATCGCGAAAAAGACAAGCGTGATCGGATCGTAAACGAAATCGGGAGCGAACGGCTTGAGCACGTTTTTCAAACCGATTTGAAGCAGGAGAATCGGCGGGATCAGGACAACCGCCGCCGCCGTGCCGATGAGCAGGTCTTTGGGAATCGCGGCAGGGCTGATCCCGAAATCCGCCCAGCCCGCTTTCCGGACGACGACCAGATAGACGACGCTCAAAGAGACGGCCAAGAGGTAGCCGATCGACATGACCAGGACCGTAATAACAAGCGTTTGCAGGGCATGAGGGGGCAATTCTCCGGTTCCTCCCCCGCTTCGGATATGAAGTGAGGCGAAAAGAACGGCTGGAACGAGGATCGCGAGAACTCCTCTTGAACAAGGAATGTTCAACTTTCGGGCGAGCCATTTCTCACGTTTTTCCGCATATCCCTGGAAAAGCAGCCGGAAATAGAACTCCTCCGCCGCCGGAATCAGGACGGCCGCGGCAAGAAAGAGCAGCCAAAGCACGAACGGGCTTTCCCGACCGAGAGCGAGCATTTGCGCGACCATGTGTTCGTTCTCGAATTCCGGGGGCAAAGTGAGCGGGTTGATCTTGAGAAGAAAATCGAAGACGGAACAAACCGAAAGGATGTAAACGATAATCCCAGCCAAAACCATGCAAAGCAGTTGGAGAACAACCAGCAGGATAAGATCAAGCCCGCCCCAGGGAACGGGTTTTCGCGGCTCGAAGTGGAGTAGCCGCTTGACGAGCGGATGCGCAGGGTTGAACACGGCGCGAATGTACGCGCGAAAGATGTAAAAAACGCTGATCATCACGCCGAGCCCGAAAAGGCACTGCGCTCCGATCGCGATATTATCAACAACGGAATTCATATTTCTTGGCCGTTTCCATACTGAAGACGAGAATTTTATTGATCTTCAAGTAAAAAACCAAACACGGCGAACAGCAGCCCGAAGCGTAAGCGCCGGGTTTGCCCCGTGTTCCCGCGTCGAAAACCGGGCGCTGACGCTTCCGGCTGCTGCCCGATTCGATATTTTTTGTGAAGATCAGTAAACCGGTTTGAGTATACGAGGAAAGGTCGCTCGGACGACTCTCTCCGAGGTTGCCTTGATTCTATCGTTTTAGAATCCTAACGGGAAGCCTGCGTCGCGAATTTCAGCCTTGCCGTGCGGCGGCGTCTCTTTTCCTCTTGCGTGATTTCGGGAAAACGACTACATTTTGTGTATGCCCAACCTCGAAGAACAAATCGCGACCATCATGCCGGTCCGGCTCGTCGGCAGCGTCGTCGAAACGCTCGGAATGACCGTCTCCGTGATCGGTTTTCCCGCTCCCGTCGGTGCCGTCGCCCAAATCGAACGGCAAGGAAGCGAACCGCTTTACGCGGAAGTGATTGGGTTCAAAAACCAGCAGACGATTCTTTATCCTTATAGTGATATTTCCGGCATTCGTCGCGGCAACCGGGTTGTTTTGAGCAAAACCTTTCCTTGGCTTCGTGTCGGGGAAAACCTGCTTGGGCGAGTGATCAATCCGGAAGGCCGTGCTGTCGACGGACGTCCGCAGCCGGTTTTGACGGATCGAGTCAGCTTCAACAACAAGCCGCCCGACCCGTGCTCGCGGCCCCGGATCAACTCGATCCTTTCGACGGGGGTCCGCGCGATCGACGGGATGCTGACCTGCGGGCGAGGGCAGCGGATCGGGATTTTCGCCGGCTCCGGCGTCGGCAAAAGCGTAACGCTCGGGATGATGGCCCGGTACACCAACGCCGATGTGATCGTGATCGCCCTGATCGGCGAACGCGGTCGGGAACTCAACGATTTTATCGAGCGGGACCTCGGGGCCGAGGGGTTGAAAAAAAGCGTCGTCGTCGTCGCGACCTCGAACGAACCGGCATTGATGCGGGTTCGGGCTCCCGCGACGGCGATGTCGATCGCGGAGTATTTCCGCGACCAGGGCAAGGACGTTCTCGTGCTCATGGACTCGCTCACCCGCTTGGCGATGGCCCAGCGGGAGATCGGGCTCGCGGCCGGTGAGCCGCCGACGACCCGGGGTTACCCGCCGTCGGTTTTCGCGATGCTCCCGCAGTTGGTCGAACGGGCCGGCCGCTCGGTTTTGGGGAGCATTACGGCGTTCTTTACGGTGTTGGTCGAAGGGGACGACACGAACGACATTATCGGCGATACGGTGCGCGGTTTGCTCGACGGGCACCTTTGGTTGTCCCGCAAATTGAGCACACGGGGACATTATCCGGCGATCGACCCGATCGAAAGCATCAGCCGGTTGATGCCCGATATCTGCGATCCGGACCATTTGAAGGCGGCCCGGATGTTGCGGCGGCTGATCGCTGTGTACCAGGATAACGAGGACCTCATTTCGATCGGGGCGTATCGGGCCGGGAGCAACGCG
>JAVBSX010000249.1:0-3615 GCA_031556455.1 Thermoguttaceae bacterium | reverse complement strand
TCCGCGCCGTAGGTTCTCGCGAACGGTTGGCTGTCGT
Organism: Thermoguttaceae bacterium; assembly: GCA_031556455.1. GTDB lineage: Bacteria > Planctomycetota > Planctomycetia > Pirellulales > Thermoguttaceae > JAVBSX01. The sequence continues at coordinate 3,578 of JAVBSX010000249.1, read as the reverse complement.
CGGGCAGAATCGCGTGCGCCCAGCCGCCGTCCCCTTTCAATTGCGACTGCATCAGCCCGGCGAGGTTCAACTGCCGCTGCTCGTCCTGCGTGCGATACGTTTGCGGCAGTTCGGGCAGCCCCCGTTTTTTAACGGCCCAGAGGACCGCGTCTTCGATCGTCTCTTGCCCCGACTCCTTTCCGTAAGCCGGTCCGACCCGAAGTGTGCCGCTCACCTTCTCGCCGCAAAGGCTCATCCGATGTTGCAGCAGGTCCCCCGGCTGTTTCCCTTCGATAAAATCGGGGGTTGCGAAAATTACCCGGCCGTTCGGGTCGTCCCAAAGGAGCCCGAAAGACACCCGGTCGGTGATGATCCCGGCAAACGGCATTGTCAATTGCATTGGATCGGGCGCGAAACGGAGATGCTCCACCGTTTCAATGTCCGCCATCGAGGACGAATGTTCCCCTCGCTCAAGATATTCGACTCCGGAAAGAATCGCCTGCTCCTGCGTCCCGAAAGGGCGAAAGACGGGACCGAAAACATTTTCCGAGGCATTGAGCTCGAATCGCAGTTCATTCTCTTCGAGGGTAAACGTCAAGCTTCGCACCGGATCGTTGTTATGCGATGTTTTTAACGATTTGGGATCAATCTCTTGTCCTATACGGACTTTTCCCAATGATATGACATAATTATCCGAAAAGAAAGTGATCGAACGTGCATCGTTTTGCTTGAATTTCAACGGTATCACACCGCTCGGAAAAGGAACGGAGCGCGACGGCTTTTCCTTGAATCGATCGCCGAGATTTTTATTGCCTGGCGGAAGAGCAATGTCCTCGTAAACCAGCGGACAGATGATTCCGACGAGTTTGCCGTCTCGGATGATTTTCGCGCCGCTTCCGTTTTCCGCGAAAAGATATTCAACGGAATCGCTCTTCAAGGAAATCCATTTCGTTTCGATTTCCTCATGAAAAGCGTATGCGGAGCGAACGAAAAACTTCGCTTCATTCTTTTTGAAAGAAGAAATTTGAATTTGGGCCAGTTCGAACGGTTCTTTTTTGGTAAACCATGTAACCGCTTTGATTTTTTGACCGGGTTCCAAAATCTGACGTTCCGGTCGACTTTCGCCTTTTTCATCGTTGCTTTTCCAGAGTCCGATTCGCTCCTTCCGATCCGAATGATTCGTGATTTCGATTTCCGCGAAATCGTTGTTCGAAACCATGTTCGTGATTTCAAGCGGGGAGAGCCGGTTTTGAATGATTTCGATCCTGGTAATCTCGGCGGTTCCCTCTTTACTGCCCGGGTCGAGCCGGATACGAAGCAACCGCCCGTCGAGCATCCCGGACGCCGAATAGGTGTGCAGCTCTCCGTCGTTTTCGACGGAAAACTTGGCGCTCCGTTCCTCCGCGTAATTGCCGTCGGTCTCGGTCACCCAAAAAATTTGGCCGACCGTCCCCATGTCGCTTTTCATGGTAATGCGGAATTCGACCGATCCGTCAATCGCCTTGTTCGGATAGGTCGGGATCATCGGGGAACTGAAGTACGGATCGACCCCGAGGGAGGCAACCTGCATCTTGCCCTCGGCGAACGCAACCCGCGACTGGTTGAACCCGTCCCAGCCCGCCTGAGCTTTGGGGTCGGAGAAATTGAACTCGCAAGCCGTCTCACTCCCGACCACGACTCGCGGATAGGGATTGATCCAGGAATACGCCGGATACTCCCCCCCAGGCGGCTGGGCCAAAAGAGGGGAGACGCTGAAACAACAGCAAAGAACCGACAATAAGAAGAGTATTCGTGTTTTCATGTTAATGGGAGGTTGTGTCAATAAGACCGTTTGTTTTTGTCGAAAAGCCCCGCAACTGTCATTTCGAGCGGAGCGAGAAATCTCATCCTCGCCGAAAGAGGTTGAATTCCGAGCCTTTTCGCGAGGGTGAGATTTCTCCTTGCGCTGCGCTTCAGTCGAAATGACGAAAATACTAAACGGCAGAAGTGTTATGTCATTCCCTAAAATTTACCATACCCTATTCCTTTTCTCAACGGAACTTGGAAGGTATCATAGTATGGGTAATATTCTCAATAATTTGCATGATTTTTACATAAAACAGGATTCAAGAAACGTGAAAGCAACGAACAACCTCAAACCTTACCGCATCGGCCTGGTCGGTCTGGGAACGATCGGGATCGGCGTCGCGAAAATTCTCCTCCAGCACAACGAGCGAATCGCCAACGCGGCTTGCCGGCCTGTCGAATTGGCCTGCATTTGTGACAAGGACCTGAGCAGGGAGCGGGATATCGACCTGCCGAAAGGCTTGTTGACCGATGATCTTTCGAAAATCGCGGACGATCCGTCGATCGAAACGGTCGTCGAACTCATCGGCGGCACCGGGTTCGCTCGGACACTCGTTCTCGAGATGCTCGAAAAAGGAAAAAATATCGTAACCGCGAACAAAGCGCTGATCGCGAATTGCGGAGCGGAAATTTTCGAGGCGGCCCGAAAGGCGGGCAAGACGATCGCGTTCGAAGCGGCCGTCTGCGGCGGTATCCCGATCCTCGGGGCGATCGAAACGACCTTGCGAGGGAACGCCTTCCAATCGATACACGCGATCGTCAACGGCACGAGCAACTTCATTCTCACGCAAATGGACGAAAAGGGGACCGATTACGAATCGGCCGTCCGGGAAGCCCAGCGTCTCGGGTATGCCGAAGCCGACCCGACGCTCGATGTCGACGGGTCCGACGCGACGCAAAAATTGGCGATCCTCGCCCAGCTCGGCTTCGGCGTCAACGTCGATTGGCGGACAATCCCGAAGCAGGGGATTCAAGAGGTCGAGGCGATCGACATTCAATTCGCGAAGGAACTCGGCTACAAAATCCGGCTTTTGGCCGTCGCCGAACAGTCCGAATCGGGGCTCGAACTGCATGTCTCGCCGACATTGGTTTCGGAAGATGCCCCGCTCGCGGATGTCCGGAACGCGTTCAACGCCGTCCGGATCTGCGGCGACGCCGTCGGGCCGGTCTTCTTTCACGGATACGGGGCGGGCCAAATGCCGACGGCTTCTTCCGTGCTCGGGGACATCATCGACACGATTCTCGGCCGGACGGCGATCACGTTTTCGGCGCTCAACTATTGGTCGAGCGAAAAAGGGGCCGGCAAACTCCGGAACCCGAATGAAATTTTCGGCAAAACGTATTTGCGGCTTTTGGTCGAAGATCGGCCCGGGGTGTTGCACGAAATTTCCGGGGTACTCGGTAAATTCGACATTTCGATCGCCTCGATGATTCAGCACGATCCCAAGGGCGCCGAGAATAACGCAATCCCCTGCATCATCACGACCCATGATGCTTGGGAAGGGGACATGCTCAAGGCGATCGAGCTTCTCTCGCAGCTCGGTTGCATGAAGCACAAACCGATCCGGATGCGCGTTCGGGATTATTGAGTTCCAGGAAGAACATCAATCAACGTAATACTTCAGCCGTTTGGAGTTTTTTGGAATAAAGCCCCGCAGTTCGTCATTTCGAGCGGAGCGAGAAATCTCACCCTCGCCGAAAGACTCGGAATTCCGGCCCTCGCGCGAGGGTGAGATTTCTCCTTACGCTACGCT
>JAVBSX010000316.1:0-12067 GCA_031556455.1 Thermoguttaceae bacterium | reverse complement strand
CGTAGTGATAGTAAGCGCCGAGGATGCGTTGGTTCGATTTGAGTTCGATGCCGAGAATCGCCCCCCAAAGGTCGGAATCGATTTCCCCGAAATCGGTCGGTTCGATCTTCGAAGTGTCGTAATACCCGGTGCCCCAAATCCGGATTCCGCTCCCTCTTCGAGGCAAGAGGGAGCGGGCCAAAGTGGAGTAAAGATTCCCCCGGTATATCACTTCGAACCCGTCGGGACCAAATGAGCTTTCGGCGGCCGTTTGGGGGTAAACTGGCATTTCAAGCTCAACCGGAGCGGCGAGACCGACCGAGACAAGGCTCAAAAGGAGTGCGAATAGAATTGTCAGGCGACAAGTTGTCATTGAAATAGCCGGAAAAACGAATTACTACTGTTTGATTGTTTATTTTGCCGGTTTTAAAAGAATTTTCTGCGGCGCAAACACCCGCTTAGTCAATATTATCGTCGTTAAAATGCGTTAACTTTAACGATTGTATCGACTTTTCGTTTGGATTCTAAAATCTTTTTGCAGAAGGAACCACAAATCATGCTCGAAACACTGTTTTTTGGCTGTGCGGTTTTTGGTGGGACGCTGTTGTTGATCCAATTTTTCCTGACGGCAATGGGATTTGGCGGCGGCGAAGGTGTTGACGGGCCGGAATTGGATACTCCGGACGCCGATGTGGGGCATCCGATCGATCACTCGGGCGCTTATCATTTTTTTCGGGTCATTTCTTTTCGAACCATGGTTGCCGGATTGACGATTTTCGGCCTCGGCGGGCTTGCAGCCCTGTCCGGATTCGATCAGTTCGGGCTCGACTCGAAATACAAAGGGATCGTTTCGGTCGGCATCGCCGTGATTCTCGGGCTGATCGCCGTGTATACGGTTTATTACCTGTACGGTTGGCTCTATTCGCTTCGTTCCGACGGCTCCGTGCAAGAAAAAACGCTTTTGGGGGCGACAGGCACCGTTTACGTCAAAATTCCGCCCCAAGGGAGCGGCTTCGGCAAGGTGTTGGTCAATCACCAAAGCCGGACTATGGAATACGAAGCTTCGACTGCGGGAGAAGAGTTGAAGTCCGGCACGCCGATCACGGTTGTCCGGCTCATTTCCGGCACGGCCGTCGAGGTCGCCCCGTCGTAAGAAAACCGATTGCAACTCCCGCAACAAAACCGCGAACGGGAAGCTGCGTTCACGGTTTGCCCCCATTTTGAATTGTTATATCGGCTTTAGTATATACTCAAGCCGGTTTAAAATTTCCGTCTTCGACACGGCAGCGGCCCAACGAGGCCGCGGTTTGAGCCTACCGCCCATACCGGCACGGTATAACAGCGGCCCGAAGCGTCAGCGCCGGGTTGGTCCCGATTTTCCGCATTGGATAACCGGGCGCTGACGCTTCCGGCTGCTGCTCGATTCGAAATTTTTTCTGGGTTTCCGACTTTGCAATCCTCGAGAATCGAGCGGAGCGGCTTGCCCCTCGATTCGAATTGCGTTAGAATGAGAAGTTCTTGTCAACTCGGGCTATTGGTTTGGAAATTCCCGCCGGGAGCCCGGTCCTTCCCCTGCCCGATCGCTCCTACATGCGGGAGATTGGCGCCGGATCACTTTTTTCGCGGAATTTTTTTCCGAACTTGATTTTTATGAATTCGATCGACCCCAAATACAAGGATTTCGCTCTCGTTCGGGAAATGCTGCAAGCCCCGGACCTCATCGCCAACTTCGACTTCGGGCAGACCCGGGAAATGGCCGAAACCGTCAAGCAGACGAAGCGACTTTTCCTGACCGGGGAAGGTTCGAGCCGTATTTTTCCCTCGAAAAGTTTTATGTACGGCGCCCGCAAACGCGGGTTGGATCTGAACGTCGCGACCGAGGGGAGTTACCAGGCTCAGGAATACGATCTTTCCGATTGGGCCGTCTTTGCCGCCTCCAACAGCGGTCAAACCAAGGAAACGATCGCCCTGTACGTCAAGCTGATCAAGGACGGACACCAAAAACGCTTCGGAATGACCGCCAATGCCGGCACCCGGCTTGTCGAAATGTCGAACGCTTCGATCGTCCTCTCCTGCGGCAAGGAACAAGCCGTTGCCGCGACCAAAAGCGTCCTCGAACAGGCGCTCGTGTACCGCTCGTTGCTGTGCAACATGATCGATTGCGAATGTCCGAAAAACGCGAAGCAGGCTGCCGAGCTCGCGAAAGCGGTTTTGGAAGCCGAGTACGATCCGGGGCTGATCGCGAAGCTGGCCGCCGCCCCGATGATTTATTTCGCCGGCCGCAACGACGGTGTCGCCGAGGAACTGACGCTGAAAACAAACGAGATCACGCGAAAGAAAAGCGATTTTCTCGAAGGAACCTACATTTTACACGGGGTCGAGGAAATCATGAACCCGGACGAAGTCGTCGTGCTCGTCAACCCTTTCGAGTCGGAATGCGACAGGATCAAAGAGCTTTTGGTCGACGGCGTCGGAATGACCGTGATCGCGATCGCCCCGAAAGAGACCGTATTCCCGACGATCCGCATCCCGGAATTGAAAGGGTACGACATGTATTTGCAGCTCCTGGCCGGTTGGAATCTCCTGGTTCAAATCGGTGTCGCGTGCGGCGTCAACCTCGACAAACCGAAACGGGCGAGAAAAATCGGCAACGAGTTTAACGGACAATAGATTTCAAATTAAGAATTAAGAATTAAAAATTAAGGATTTCAAAGAGAGCAACGCTTCGGCCGTTGGTGCGTTCTCGTCATTTCGACTGAAGCGCAGCGCAAGGAGAAATCTCATCCTCGCCGAAACAGCCGGAATTCCGGCCCTCGCGCGAGGGTGAGATTTCTCGCTTCGCTCGAAATGACGAGATATCATTTGCTTTCAAAAAACTCAACGGCTAAGCCGCATCACGGATTCTTATATTTCCAAGTTCTTAAATTCTTCATTCATCATTCTTAATTCTTAATTCTTTAAAACCATGTCAACCGATTACGGAATTGTTTTTGAACGTCGCACGAAGCAAGGGCTCCTGAGTTCGCCTGAGGCGAAAAACGTCTGGCCCGATTGGAAAGGGAAAGACGAGCGTTGGCTCTTCGTCGCTCCGCACGACGACGACATCGTCTGTGGGGCGGGCCTCACGTTCGTCGCCGCGAACGCCTGCGGCATCGAGACGCACGCCCTGGTCGTGACGACCGGGGAATCCGGATATTGCCGGCCGGAACATCGGAAGACCATCGCCGCGATCCGCAACAGCGAGGCGAAAGAGTCCTTCAAATTGCTCGGTTTGCCGGAAGAAAACCTGATTCAATTAAAATACCCGGACGCCAACCCCGGTCCGTTCGTCGGGCGTCGTCAAACCAATGATCCGAACAACCCGAACGCGATTGAAGGGGCGACTGGATACCTGAATTCGTTTGTCTGGGCGCTTCGGAAAATCCGGCCGACCCGACTTTTTCTCCCTTCGAGCACCGACATACACCCGGATCACCAAGCGGTGCATCACGAATTCGTGATGAGCATTTTTCACGCCCAAGGAAACATTTGGCCCGAACTGGGACCGGAAATTGATGCGATTCCCTTGCTTTACGAATATGCGACGTACTGCGATTTTCGCGATCCGCCGACGATCCGGGTCCGCGGCAACCGCGAGTTTTTGGACAAGAAACTCGAAGGGATCGCGGCCTACAAAAGCCAGGAACAAATCGAGCTGCTCGTCGCGGTTCAGCGCCAAGGCGGACCGCAGGAATACATCCGCGAACTGCAGTTCAATATTTTCAGCCCCGACAAATACGCCGCCCTGTTTCAATAAGGTTTTCGCCGACAAAGTGATTTCGAAAGAATCCCGACACGCTCCGATGCAACATCCTGTTTCCTCATCGATCGACTGGAAATTGTTCCGGGAGCGGGTTCTCGCGGCCAAGCGGGTCCTGCTCACTTCGCATATCCGGCCCGATGGGGACAGCATCGGCAGCGAACTGGCGATGTATCATGTGTTGACGCGGCTTGGCAAGGAGGTCCGGATCGTCAACGGGCACCCGACGCCGCCGAATCTGCGGTTCCTCGACCCCGAGGATCGGATTCGCGTGTTGGACCGTTTGGAGCCGGGCGAAAAGGATTGGCTCGGAACGATCGATCTCTTTTTCGTTTTGGATACCTCTTCTTGGGCGCAGTTGGACGGAATCGGGGAGTTGCTGAAAAATTCGACCGCCAAAAAAATCGTCTTGGATCATCACGCGATTGGAAACGATCTCGGGGCGGAAATGTTCGTCGATTCGACGGCCGAGGCGACCGGAGCCCTTTGTTTCGAAGCGGTTCGGGCCTTGAATGTCCCGCTCGATCAAGAAATCGCGGAGCCGATCTTCGTCGCCCTCGCGACCGACACCGGCTGGTTCCGCTTCCCTTCGGTTCGGGCAGGTACCTACGAAATCGCGGCCGAACTGGTCGCGGCCGGGGCTCGGCCGGACCAATTGTACCGACACCTGCACGAACAGGAATCGTTTGCCCGTATTCGTTTGATCGGTCGGACCTTGGCGAGGGCGGAGCAACATCTTGACGGCGTTCTTTTCGTGAGCTGGATCGCGATCGAGGATTTCGACCAGCTCGGGGCGATTGCGAGCGACAGCGAAGACATCGTCAACATGCTCTTGCAGGTCGGCGGTTCGAAATTGGCCGTCATGCTGGTCGAGCAACGCAGCGGTTCTTTCAAGGTCAGTTTTCGGAGCCGCTGCAATGTCGATTGCAGCAAGATCGCCTATTCGTTCGGCGGCGGTGGTCACAAACGGGCTGCCGGAGCAACATTGAGCCGTCCTTTGGACGAGGCGAAGGAAAAGGTGCTCGCGGCGATGATCGAGGCCTATAAAAACGACGGGTGATTGGCCCCGAATCGCGTGGTTTTTGCGTAAAACTTCAGCCGTTTGTTTGCCCCGGAGTCGTCATTTCGAGCAGAGCGAGAAATCTCAACCTTGCCGAAAGACTCGAAATTTGTCCCTCGCGCGAGGGTGAGATTTCTCCTTGCGCTGCGCTTCAGTCGAAATGACACCCCCCATACTTCTCAAGAGGGCCATTTACAACCTTCGTTTCCCTCTTCGCTCAAACACCACCTTTTCCGTCCGGGAAAACGGGATAAAATAAGAGTTTGTACCCATCTCTTCCAACCTTACCGTCTTCCGACGTTGAAAATCGCATCCGCTTCCCTCAAGACCGCTCTCCCACTTCCCGATAGTCTTCGCCGAGGCGTCGTCACCCTCGGGAAGTTCGACGGCGTGCATCGAGGGCATGAGCGTATCTTGCTCCAGGTCCGGGAACAGGCGGCCCGGCTTGATTGCCCGGCGATCGCGTTGACCTTCGATCCGTCCCCGGCGGTCGTTCTCCGACCCGAACACGCCCCGCCGCCGCTCTGCACGTTCGAGCGAAAGGCGGAGCTGATCGCCCGAATCGGTTTGGACGCCCTTGTCTCGATCACGACCGACCGCGCACTCCTCGAATTGTCCCCGGACGACTTTTTTCAAAAAATTCTGCTCGAAACCTTCGACGCCCGGGTCATCGTCGAGGGGAGCGATTTTACATTCGGGAAAGACCGCCGCGGTCATGCCGCTACGCTCAAAGCCCTCTGCGAGGCGAACCGACGGTCGGCGGAGATCGTCCCGCCGGTTCTGCAGCGGGGGGAAAAAATTTCCAGCAGCCGCATCCGTTCGCTGATTCGCGACGGTGCGGTCGAAGCCGCTCGGGAAATGCTGACCGAGCCGTACCAAATCCGCGGCACGGTCGTGCCAGGAGACCGTCGCGGCCGGACCTACGGTTACCCGACGGCCAATCTCGCCGAGGTCCGGACCCTCCTCCCGAAAGACGGCATATACGCCTGTTTCGCGACCGTCGAGGGCAAGACCTTTCCGGCGGCGACCCATCTCGGAGAAATTCCGACCTTCGACCGCAAGCAACAGCGGATCGAACCGTATTTGATCGGCTTCGAGGGGGACCTGTACGGCCAAACGCTGTCCTTGGATTTTTTGGCCCGGCTGCGCGAGGTCCGGCCGTTCGATTCCGCCGAAGAGCTGGCCGAACAAATCGCCCTCGACATCAAGCAAACCCAAGCCTGCTGCGAAGCAACGCCGGCTTCCTGAAGATCGGACGACATCGAGAGCATTTAGCGAAATGATATATACTAGCCCCAAGCGTCAGCGCGGGGGGATTGAGCCCATTTCAGACGCAATATCACCCCGCGCTTACGCTTGGGGCTAGCAATGAAAACGTGAAATGCTCTAACAGAGCCGCGTGCTAGCACGCGAAGGGCACGACCGTTGCTGCAACTCCGCGTTCGCAGAACGCGGCTCGTGATTCTCGCTCTTGAAAAACCTCTAAAGAAGGTCCGGTTTTTTCGGCTTCGCCGAAGAGTCCGGCTCTTGAGAGGAGGCCGGTTTCGGTTGCGGAACGACTCCGCCCAAGGGCGAAAACAGATCCGTCGGTCCGAGCGGCAGCCCGACCGAGGGAGCACCTGTTCCGACCAGAACCCCTTGCAGCCCGTTCCCCATTCCGGTTGTCGGGAAAGGGGGCGGCGAACCGAGCGGATTGAAATTCGGATGCGGCGGCACCCCCACGGGAGCCCCAAGCTGCACCTTCGCATGTTGCGATTCGAGAGGCGCGGCTCCGTCCCGGGGTTTCGCGACCGGCTTGTAAGTGTCCCCGGAAATGCTCGGACGTGATTGCCCGACCGCCGAAGGTTGCGTTGGCGTAAACGCGGCCGAACCGGTAACCGATGTCGGCAGAGCGGAATACGTGCCGGAATTTCCGTTCGAGGGATTGGCCGTCGCGGAAGGCGTCCAAGCTGCTCCACCCAAAGCCCGTTGCGGACCGGCCGCGGAACCCGGAGCGGTTTCACCGACGGAACGGACCGTCGAATCCGTTTTCGAGGAACCGAATTTTTCGCAGACCATCTTCCAGGTTTCGCGCTCGCTGCACAAGACCCGGTAGGCGTCGTCCAATTTTTCCGGTTCGTAGGACATGCCGGCTTCCGCGAGCCGCCGGAAAACGAAAACGTAAATCGAAGCAAGTTTTTTGGCGATTTCCGGATTTCCCTCGACATCCAGCGAACTGAGAATCTCCGCGACGATGTCCTGAGCCCGCGACAACGTGTTGAAGGCGTCGTCAAGATTCTTCTCTTCCCAGAACTTTTTCGTCTTGAGTACGTTTTTCATTGCCGCTTCAATCAAAAGCAGCTGCAACTTTTGCGGAGTCGCGGAAAAGACATCGGCTTGGATATAATTGTTTCGAACCGACTGTTGGCTCATGCAAACTCCTGAAAAACCCGCTTGACGAAAAAATCGACCTTGAGAGACAAGGCATTACTGATCCTCACACAAAAATCGAACACGGCAAACAGCAGCCCGAAGCGTTAGCGCCGGGTTGGCCTTGCGTTTCCTTATTGGAAAACCGGGCGCTGACGCTTCCGGCTGCTGCCCTCATCCGAATTTTTTGTAAAGATCATGAAACCGAGCCCTCACCTCAATTCACTAATATACAACACGGAAATGCCGAATGCACGGGTTGGTAACACAAATTCGGCAAATTCTCCGCCGTCCCATTAGGAGCTGCTACCCGAAGCGGCCATTTTCTCGATGTAACCCATATCGCTCTGCATTTTGGCCATTGCCGTTTCCATCGCGTAAAACCGCTTCAAAAGGATCTGGCGTTTCGCCTCTAACCGGGCGTCCAAAAAGCTGATCCGTTCCTCGTTCGCCTCGATCTGCCGCTGCAAGGCATCATATTTGCTGACCAGGGCACTGTTGGCGTAAGGCAGTTCGCTCGACGGCGGCTCCGAATACGCGTTTCGCAGTTTTTCGAACATGGAGGCAATGCCGACCTGAACCTGGACGATTTCTCCCTTGCTGTCGAGCTGGTCCTGGGTCTTCGCGAAAAATTCCTGGATCGAATCCGGATCGGAAGCATAAAGCCGGTCGAACACGTCTTCGTCGAATTCGAGCATTCCCGAGGCGGATGTGACCACCTCGCCGGTTTCCTCGTCGTATTTCGCCGGAGTGAGCGTAACCCCGACATCCGCGAGCGACTTGATCGAACCGAGCCCGACGTAGTTCTTGAGGATCAACTCGTTGAAGTCGGCCTCCAACCGCGTGATCGTCGAGTCCATCGCCAAGTGCCCTTTGGTCCCCGCCTTGAGGTCGATCGCCGTCAGCTCGTTGTAAAGCGTCCGGTATTTGTTGTAGTTCTTGACGAACTCGCTCAAACTCGTCTTGATATCGACGCTCGATTTTTCCGTCCAGACGTTGACCGGCGTCGTCGAGGTTCCGTTGATCGTCAACGTGATCCCCGGGACCGTGCCGCTGATCACGTTGGTTTTCGAGTTCAGGATCACGCTCGAAGAGCTTTCCGGATCGCCGAACAGGACGACCGCGTCTTGGGCCTTGGTCATCACCGCGCTGCCGAGACCGAGGGCGGAAAAATCGGTGGTCATTTTTCCGGCCGCTCCCGTCGAGGAACCCGTGATCGAAAGCCGGTACGGTTTGTCCGAGCCGTCGTTGATGATCGTCGCCTTGAAACCGGCTCCCAGGGCGTTGATTTTTTCGCGAACCTTGTCGAGGGAATCGGTCTTTTCAATATGAACCGTATATTTTGTCGTTCCGGTCAACTGCAACGTCCCGTAAGCCGTCCCATCTTCCGAGACGGGACGGGTACTTCGCTTGACGGTCCCGGTTTGAATCCCCAAAGCCTTCGCGACGTTGTTCTTGCCCGTTTCCGTGACACTGAAATCACTCGTGCTCCCCAAGGCGTATTCCGCGAACATGACCCCATCCCCGGCATCGTTGATCCGGGCGACGACGTTCATTTTCTTGGCCATCATCTGCAGGTTCATCGTATCGATGATGTCGCCGAGCGTCTCCGGCTTTGCCGTGTCAAACACGTAGGTATAGCTGACCCCGGCCGTGTTGGTCACCGTCAGCATCGAGCCGCTCGTTTGGAGTCCCTGCCCACCGTTGAGGTCGGCGAGTTTCGTGTTCTGTGAAACCGTCTGAATGTGCAGATCGGATCCTTGCACTTTCGAGCTGGCGGAATTGGTCGCGAAGCCGAGCATCGCGGCAACCTTCCCGCCGTAATCAGCGAACACGACATTCTGCGAATAGCTGCCCGTCGTATCGACCAGTTCCAGCCCGGTTTTCGCGTCATTGACCCGCAGTTCCAGGCCGATGTTCCCTTTGAGCTTGCTCGGGAGCGGGTCGAGCTTCAACTCCGGATACCGACCGGGGGTGAGCATCGCCAGCTCTTCGCTCGTGAGCGTGTTGGCAAACAAAACCTCCGGCCCGTTGTCGCCGAGTTTGTAGCCGAGGACCTTCGATTCCGGGTCCCCCTCGGTTTCCATGATCCAGTGCACGCCCTCGTACGCCTGGGCGGTCGCCGAATCGATCGTTTGCATTTCGTAAACGAGGGCACCGTTCTCGATCACCGGAAATTCTCCGGCATCGAGAACCGCATTGACCTTCGTCTGCTCATCGGCCGTCAGCTGGACCGTTTTGTATTTCGTGAGGGTGTAACCGGTGATCTTGCTCGGATCCCCGGCATCTTCGTATTTCCAAGCGACCTCGAATTCGTTTGCCCCGGCCGAGTACGCCGGGTCGGTATCGGTCGAGGAAACCGTGTAATCCAGCTTGATCTTGCCGTCGACGATCACGGGGAAGTATTCGCCATCGGCCTGCCCTGCCTGTTGATACGTCGGCAACATTGCCAGTTCTTCTTCGGTAAACTCGACATATTTCCCGTTTTCAGAACCATCGTCGTAAGTATAGCCGGTGATTTTATCGGCCCCTGGTCCAGACCCTGATCCAATCGTGTAAGAAAGGATCGCTTCCCCGTTGGGACCGGATCCCAGCGCTATGGCGGCGGCGTCGTTCTGCGCCAAGACCGGGCTGGTCGTATATTTGATCTTGCCGTTGGCGTCGAGTTCGGGGAACTTCCCGGATTCGAGCGCGGCGAACAGTTCGTCGCTGAGCGTGATCTCTTCCGGGGTTAAGGCGTACTTGTATTCCTTGACCCGGGGGGGCGTCGAATCGTCGTAACCGAACAGCAGACCGGCCTGCTGGGTGTTCGAAGTCTTGATGTTCTCGTCCCGTTTGAGCGGCAGGCGGTTGTTGGAGTCGAGGTAATACTTCGGGTCGCCGTTGTCGTAATATTGGTAAATCGGGTTGCCGTCGGCGTCCTTTTCGTAAAGCGGCGTCGTCCAGTTGGCGTCGTTCGGGTCGAGCAGAACGACGTCTTTCATTTTTCCGTTGACGAGCTTGACCATGTCTTCAAGCGTCTGGGCGCTGCGCAGTTCCGCTTCCGTAAAGAAAATGAAGCTTCGGTTGCCGTTGCGGTCCTGCACGCCGATCCCGACGTTGGATTGCCCGTTCATCACTTCGGACATTGGGAACCCCCGGCCGCCGTTGAGGCTCGACATCAGCACGGAGTCGATCCCGCCGATCAAATCGCGGCTCCCGATCGTGCTGGTTCCGTCCGCGGCCTTGGTGCCCGTCGCGGACGATTGGCCGTAATCGCACAGCCCGAGTTTGTAGAGGATCGGCTTGATCGTCGCCCCGTTATGCTCATCCTGCGTGATCGTAAAGGTCCCGGAACCGGTCGTGTTGTCCTTGATAACGAGCCGTTTGCCGTCGGCGCTGAACCCGGCGACCATTTTTTGCGTCCCGTCGACGTTGCCCGCCTTGTTGAAGGCGGCGATCAGTTCCCCGACCGTTTTCATCGGTGAACTTTGAGGGGTCGAGGTATCCGTCGCAACTTGCATCGCGTTGAAATCGATGTTGATGCTCGTCCCATCGGCCAGCTCAACCGTCAAATCGCTCAACACCGCATCGAACAGCAGCCCCGTGCCGTCGTTGAGGAGCGAGAGTTCAGTGTTTTCCCCCAAGCGAATGAGGTTTTTCCCGGTAATGACACCGTTCTCGGCGGTCACCCCTTTGAGCCCGAGCGATTCGGCTGTTTTGCCGTTGTTGACCTCTTGTACGGTCATCGTCCCGGTCCCGCCGCTGTAATCGGTCAAAACGATGTGATCTCCGTCCAAAGAGGCGAAAACGTCGATGTTGGTCGAGTTGTTGATCGCTTCGATCACGTCCTGAACCGATTGCGCGGTCCGCAAATCGATGCTCGCCCGGGTCCCGCTCCCATCGGTGATCCGGATATAACCGCGTTCGAAGCCTTCCCCGCCGTTGATGTCCTTCAGATCGTAATTGACGCCGAGGTCACGGCCGAACCGGATGGTTACGTCCCCTTCCTTTCCCAAGGCCTTGGAATCGGACGCGACGCCTTGCAGGAGCGTCGTCTGCGCCTGGGCCATTTTCAAGGGAGTGAACGAATAAGAGGCATCGACCGGGGAACCGCTTCGCGTCGCCTTGAGGACCGATTCGTTCGAACTTTTGACATCCCGACGGCTATAAATGTCGACCTTGCCGAGGTTCTTCATCATATAGGTCGACGTATTGAACAGCGCCGTCAAGTCGAGATAAGCCTGCTGCTGGTCACGCAGGATATCCGTTCGTTTCTCGAGATTGGTCTTGGGAATGGCGTCGATCGCGATCAGCTTTTCGACGGTTTCCTGAATCGGGATCCCGGAAATCAATCCGATGGTTGTTTGTAATCCGGCCATAATTGACGACTTTCCAACAACAAAAGACTAAAAAATGGACACCGAGGGGGGGGGAAACCGACATTCCGTTGCGTTTTTCCGTCAGGTTATTCCCAACCGTACGAAAAGACAATCCCAGTTTCTTTATCGACCATATTCCGCCAAAACAAAACCGCTTTTTTCCTGGAAACAAAAGGAAAAAAATACCGCTTATTTAATATAGCTAAAATAAGCAGCATGCGTTGTCGTAATAAGAGATGATGAATTGAAAATTCGTTTTTTTCAATCCGGTTATACAGAAAATGAGGGGGGTTATGAGAATTTTCTGAAACATCACTATTTCAAGAAAGATTGAGCCGCGAACCGGCGCATCGAGTTCCTGCCCCCCCCCGGTTGGCGGGTCCCCGCCGCCCCGCCCCCCGCCCGCCCCGGCGCGAGGCCTCGCATGGCGGCGCCCCCGGCCAGCAATGAAACCCCGAG
>JAVBSX010000384.1:0-2734 GCA_031556455.1 Thermoguttaceae bacterium | reverse complement strand
AGCTTTTCAAACTCTCCGGCCGCTTCCGAAAACGCGATGATTTCCGTCGGACAAACGAACGTAAAATCGAGCGGATAGAAAAACAGAACGACGTACTTGCCCTTGTAATCCTTGAGGGCGACCTCCTTGATCGTTCCGTTGGGCATCACCGCCTGGGCCTTGAATTCCGGTGCCGGATGAGTTACGAGAATCGACATACTATTTCTCCTTTGATATTCGAGTGTTGGGGTGTTTACTGGTCTTTAAAAAATTCTGGGCAGGGCAGCAGCCGGAAGCGTCAGCGCCCGATTATGCAATACGGAAATGCGAGGTCAACCCGGCGCTTACGCTTCGGGCTGCTGTTTGAGGTGTTCGATTTTTTGCGTGAGGATCAGTAAAATAATCGACGTTGGCCAATTATAGGCGGAAGCGTTCGGTCGGAGGCCGGGTTTTTCGAAATGTCGCCTTCCCATAGGTACGGTCTTCGGATACGATGCGGTTTGCAGGCGGGGCGAACATGCCGCAACGAAACAAAGGACAGCTGGTTTATTGAAAAATGAAAGAAAAATGGAGCAATCCTTTTCCCATGGGAGGTTCCGGGGAGCAATATGCGATTCTTTCCGCGATTTACATCGAGGGCGGACTTGCCTTTTTCAGTCTTCTCGTCGGTTGGTTTTTCGGTTTTTCGCCGATCCGAACGATTGAATGGAACCTGTACCCCGTCGTGTGGGGCGTGGGCGCAACCATACCGCTGTTAAGCCTTTACGTCGTTCTCGACCGGCTTCCGATCGCGGCATTTCGGAAGATTCGCCGGCTGGTCAAGACCTTCGTCCGTTTTTTTTTCCGGCGGTGTTCCTTTTTGCAGATCGTGCTGATCTGCACGCTCGCCGGTCTGGGCGAAGAGATGTTTTTCCGAGGGCTCCTGCAAGATGGGCTGGGAACCTGGATCGGCGGGACAACCGGAATCGTGGTCGGAATTTTGGTTTCAGCCCTGATTTTCGGGCTCGCTCATTGGATCACGAACACCTACGCTGTGCTCACGTTTTTCATGGGCCTTTATTTCAGCCTTTTATTTCTCGCGACGGGCAACCTCCTCGCCCCGATCATCGCCCACGCTCTTTACGATTACTATGTGATCCGCTTTTTGCTCTTACGATCTCGCAAGAGACGGTCAAGAATAGGTTGATCTTCTCGAAAAATCGAATGCGGCAAACAGCGACTCGATCCAAAAATATCGGCAGGGTTTTCGAGAAGTCTTTTTTTGACGATCTCTAACGCTCCAAGGCATCTCGCTGTTTTTTGGCTTGGTTGAGAAAATCGAACAGCCCCTGCCAATCACCGATTTCAAGAAGTTTTCGGAACAATTCGAGCTGTTTTTCCAATCGTTGCAGCGCATCGAAACACGCCTCGCGATTGCTGAGAAAGATGTCGGCCCAGACCGTCGGATCGCCGGAGGCCAATCGCGTCACGCCGCGAAAACCGGTACCGGCGAGGAAGTGATCACCGACCTGCAGGGATCGCATCATCAGGATCGAAAGCAAGTGCGGCAAATGACTCGTTCTTGCGAGGATCGCATCATGCTGTTCGGGTGGAATTTGAATGACCGAAGAGCCGAGAGCATTCCAAAAATGTTCGAGGAAGGCGACATCGGCGGGACCGTCTTTCTCGTGAGGGGTCAAAACCGTCAATTTCCCCGCGAAAAGTTCCGAATCGGCAAATTGAGGACCGCTTTTTTCACTCCCGGCGATCGGGTGAGAACCGACATATCGGACATGGGCGGGCAGTTTTTCCCGAAGTGTCGTTTGAATCATGCGTTTGGTGCTGCCGACATCGGTGATCAGAATAGGCCGCTCTCCCGTCGATTCGGCAACGTCGAGAATGGTCGCCGCAACGGAGCCAACCGGAGTGCAAACGACGACCAATTCGCGAGAGCGGGAAAAAGAAGTCGGATACTCGGCATCCGCCCGGTCGAAAAAAAAGGCCGGATCGGTCGCTCCTTCGTCGATCGCGCCGATCCGAAGGGCCGTTTCGAGATGCATTGCGTTCGAATCGACGCCGAGAACGCTTTGAGCCAGGCCACGTTTTTTCAGGGCCAAACCGAGCGAACCGCCGATCAATCCCAAACCGATAATGATAACCCGAGAAATGAATGTGCCCATGATGCGGGCATTATAAACCATTCATTTTTTTCAAGCCAGACCCCCGTCAACGATCCCGGAACACGAACGACGGCATAGGGGAGGGGGCTGCATCGACACGTGAAACCGACGTCGCTATTGTCGCTTCCATTTCAAATCTTTTTCCTTGAATTTCGAGAGTTTTTTCTCGATCATTCCCGCAATATCACGGGCAACACCTTCGACGGCAAGCAGTTCTCCCCCTTGCTGGTCCGTTTCGAGGGCGATCAACGAAACATTGGGCATATCGGCTTCGTCGTTTTTTTCTTCTCTGTTCTTATCCTTGCCGAACAAGAGCGATTTCAACTGCGTCGCTTTTTGGAGACCGGCCGTGTCGTTTTTTCCGGCAACCAGCGAAACCGAAACATTATCGCGAAGATACTTGTTGCTCTTGAAAATCTTTTCAATCACGGGATCGGCGGTGGGCGAAAGAATGACAAGAACTTTCGCGTCCCTGGTTTTTGCTTCGGCCCAATCGGAATCGGCCCAAAGGGCGCCCACCGTTCCGCCGAGACCGATACCGATGATCACGAGTTTTTTGATGTTCAAACGCCCCTGATCGTTTTCATAAATCAAAA
>JAVBSX010000243.1:0-6264 GCA_031556455.1 Thermoguttaceae bacterium | reverse complement strand
GGCCAACGTTTTGCCGCGACTTCCTTCGGATTCGGCCTCGCGGCCGACACCCTTGCCTTCTGGCTAACGGTTCCCCCTGACGGGTCCGTAGAGGACTTCCACCTCCAAGTTCAATAACATGCCGAGCGCACAAGAAAAACCGTCATTTAGTTTTGAAATGACGGATGAAGCCTTTGCCAAGGCGCTCAGCGGGTCGGAAGACGAAGTTAAAAGATTCAAAAAATACGTCAACGAAAACGAGATCAAGATCGACTCGGAATCGGCAATCAAGTTTGCCGTCAGTCGCGTTACAGCCGTTATTACAGAGAAGCTTGCTTCACGTCTACAAGAGCACCTTAATGACGAAATCAACAAGGCCCTAAAAAATAAAACAAAATAAAAAAGGCCGCCCCACGAGGCCACGTAAACTTCCGGGGCGGCCACTACCAAACAGCAGCGCCGTTTAGGACCGGTCGCTTTTACAGCAGCCAGTCTCTAAACTATACCCTCTATTTCCGTGGAGGTCAAGCGACTGCTGGCAATTATCATGGAAATAGAATGGAGTATCTATCATGTTTACCGAAAACGAAACTCTGGTTTTGGTTGACCGGCTCCGCGTACTGAATACCGTTGCGTGGCAGATGGTCGATTTTGTGCCGCCCAAGGGCAATACTGCTCTTCTCTTCTCGCGATCCTGGAATCGGTCATCATCGGCAAAACGCCCGGAGTCGATCAACGTACGAGTTGATCGTTCTCGCTCCGCGTCCGTGTTCGGTCCGGCAGTTGACAATCCAACGGTCCAGCTTGATCCGCAAAATATCCTTCAGCGATTCGATTCCGGCTTCCTTAAAGAGCCGGGGAAGCATCTTCAAATCGTCTTTGATCTGCCGTTCTTTGACTCCCTTGGCTTTTTGAAAAACAATAAAGTCGTCGAGGTGTTTCTCGATCGGTTCATTACGGACTTTGGATACGTCGACATCCGAAGACAAGTCCTGTTGTCGCAGAAAGGGGCTTATTCCAATATCATCATTTTCGTTTCTTGTTTTCCGTCTCGAAGAACTCCTTCGAAACATCGAGCAGCCAGTCGTAAACGTCGACGGTATGTGCCCAGGCACGGATCGCGGCGTCGTAATAGTACATCGCCTCGTTCTCATCGCCGATTCCGTAGTGCCCCGGCGGCGTCGGCGGCCGCTGCTTGATTTCCAGCAGATATTGCGGCACGAACGGATTGTACTTGATCGCATCTCGCAGGCTTGCACGGGTCGTCGGCGTGTCGCCCGACTTGCGGAAATTCAAGAGTGCCCGGCCGAACCGCCACCACGCCGAACCGTCGTCCTCGGAGTAACTTTCGTACAACTCTTCGGCGGAACCGTCCTGATCCGTTTCGATCAGCAGATACAACGCCGTGTATCGGACACCCTGATTGTCGCCGGGATTCAGGATTAACATTTTCCGATAGGTGGCCAGCGATTCGAGCAATTCGCCGTCGGCCCGAAGGTTCGCCGCCAAACCTTCGAGAGCCCGCATGTAAGGCCGCGTTTCGTGCATCCCCCAAAAGTAACCGGTGTTCTCCTCGATAAACTCCGCACCGAGACTCCGCTCGCCCGCCGCGACCGCCTTGCGATACAGCTCGATTCGGCTCCGCCGCGTCTTGCCGGTTTCCTCGGCCAGAAGAATCAAGGCGTCGACGCAATCGGGATCGACGCCGATCGCCTTTTTCGCGAGCTCGATCCGCTTCTTCGAACTGCGTGATTCGAAGGCTTGGAACACGATTTCCTGGGCCTGTTCGGCGGGCGAATCGGCTCCGGGCATCGACATGCCGTTCAGCAGCGCGGTCAGTTCGCCGCCGTCGAAACCGTCCAGCGAGCCGTGCTCGTCGGCCAGCATTTGCAGTTTTTTGCCGAACTGCCGCATCATTTTTTCGATCATCATGCGGTCCGGCACGATATCGCCGTCCTTGCCGACGACGGACATCGTAAAGTCCTCGCTCTCATCGAAGGCGAGTACGACGGGATCGCGACGGGACGGTTTTTTAGCGGCCTTTTTCTTGACCGTCTTTTTGACCGCTTTCTTGGTAACGGCCTTTTTTGCTGTTTTCTTAACGCTCTTTTTGGGCATTGATTTACGACTCCTTGAATGGTAATGGCCTTCGAACCGTGGAGGTCCAACACACCCACAGGTTAATTTTCCTTAGCTGAGCCAAGGGCTTGCCGCCCTTTGTCCGTCAGCCTGTATTTCTGCAAGCGGCTGTTCGGTTTCTCCGGGATCGTCCGCTCAATCAGCCCGGCTTCCATCGCCGGATTCAGGTGGTTCTGCTGAAACGCGGCCCGGTGCTTGAGATTCATCGCCTTCTGAATCTCAGCGGACGAAAGTTCCGTCTCAAGAAGGGCCGCCAACAATTGAATCACCGGATCGTCCGACTTGTACGCTGACTTGTACGGCGACTGGGTCGCTTCGTCGCTACCGTCAACCGACTGGGGCGGAAACTCAAGCTCGACCTCCGGCAAAAAGAACTCGAACGACTTGCGAGAGCGGTCGTTTTGGTAAATCGGCGTCGGGCGGCCCAGCTTCTTCCATTCCTCGCGGATCATCCGCAGCCCCGTCCCCGCCTGCTCGCACATCGCGATCCGCCGCAGGGCGGTCGCGATGGACGGGTTGCGAACCTCCTTTTCGCCGGGCTCCCACAGCCGCGAGTCGTCGCCGAACACGTCGCCGGGGTTCCAAAACTGAACGCCGTCGCGGAAAAACTTGATGACCGCCTTGCGGGAATTATCGCCGTAATCCTGGTGAATCAGCAGGTTGATCGCCGCCTCCCGGAACACCCGAATCCCCGTCGGAGCGTCGCGCCGGGCCAGCGTCACGGGATCGATCTCGCGAAACGGCTTCGGCATGAAGAACATGTACTTCGCCAGCAGTTGCTCCCACGCCTGAACGATGTTCTCCTCGCAGACGGTGCGGTCGAGCCAACGAGTTTCCGGCAGCGGATCGTTCGAGCCGTAGCCGAGGAACTGAACGTCGAGCGTCGGTCGCGGCAGGAGTTGATGAACGGCCAACGGCGAACCGAACAGCATGATCGCCCCGCGCGTCGGCAGGAATTTTTTGCCATCTTTGATCAGGTAGCCCCAGTGATAGAGAAAATCACGATCGGACTGAGCCGGATCGAAACCGGCGTTGGCCTGGTGAAAACGATCCCGATACCACCGCAGGCTGCCGGGATGAAAAGCATCCTTGAGCGGCGCGCGGTCAAACGGCTGGCCGTCCCAGCGATCCTCCGTCGCATCACGGAGCAGACGTTCGATCTCCTGCGGCTGGGCCTTGAAATTGCAGCCGCCGCGACGAATGAAGGTTCGTCGGATGTCGCCGTCGAGATAGATCGGCTTGCGGGTCCGACTATTCTCGGCGATGTGAAAAATCAGAACGGTTTTGCCGCCGACCGAGAGTTTTTGCTCGGCGATTTCGACGTCGTGATTGACCTTGCCGTCAGCGTGCAGAACGGACAGGAAGCTGCTCTGGACCTTATCGGGCTTGTCGACGCCGGTGATTTCATAGGCATCGCCTTGCTGTGAAACACCGAAGATGACATACCCGCCGCGCGTATTGGCAAACGCGGACACGGCTTCATAGACCGGTTTTGGAACGTCGGTCCGAGCTTCCTTGAACTCGACATCGTTCCACTCGCCGGCCTTGAGCAGCTTTTTCAGTTCGGGCAGTTTCATGGCACAGGGCGAATAAACTATTCTCCGTCGGTACACGGATTACTTGTGGGGCGGACAGGAACAAGTGACCGTATTTGTGTTGGTCGTGGCCGTCCTTGTACAAACGGTAAAACAGCAGGAATTGGCCCAAGACCGGCTTGAACCACTTCAAGTCGTCTCGGCCGAGGATCGTTGCCAGTACCCGCTCCACGTCGGAATCGAACTTCTGCATCGGGTGCAGGCAGCGTGAAAAGCCCGTGAAATCATAACAGAGCATGTTGCTCCTGCCTTTCGGCGACTCGTGGAAGTCCAGAACCCGGTCACCTTCGTTATTTTAGGCGATTTTCCACTTGACCGCAATGAGCGTCCGGGCTCGACTGTCAAAAGAGAGTGGTTTTACATGACTTTCGTCACGGTCGGCGTCAATGGCCGACTATTTCGCTTATTCCACTTGAAGTTCGCGAGAGCGAATCGTCGCGAATTCCAGTTCTCGCAGGGTTTGTGGGGTTTGTTCCGGGATCGATTTTTGCAGCACCCGACCGCTCGCGGGATCGTAGACGCTTAAAAAGAGGCGGCCGCTTTCGTCCATGCTGAACGTGACGTCAATCGGCGAGTATTTGGGTAAATCGGGCTTGATCGCCAGCTCGCCGTTCCAAAGCGACGTCGTGTCCCGCAAATCGATTCGCGGTTCCTCACCGTTCTTCGGCGGCGCATCGCAGGTGTTCTCGACCAACTCCACGACCACGACGGTTTGTTTGTCGGCGATCGTCGCATACTGCTCCTTGCAATGCACCGGGAGCGGCGTGTTGCGGTAAATCAGATTGGAGACGGACAGGATCGGTCGTTCTTTTTCGTCGTAACCGTCCAAGACCGTTATTCCGAATGTCTTGCTCGACACGTTAATGGCATGTTTCGCGGCGCCGGAGACGGTTTCCAGTAAATAGCCGTACTCATCGGCCACCTGTTTCGACACGACTTTCAGATCCGCGGCCGTCGCCGAGTCGACGGTGAGACCCGGAGATCGTTTCTCCAGCGTTTCGTTCATCAACGTCCGCAGGTACTCATTATTCCCGATCGTTGCGGCCCCTTTGGCGATCGCTTCGTCCGGCTCGAAAATCTGCGGTTCCAGCGAGAAGGTTTTCCGCAAACAGGTCGCGACCTGCGGCATCCGGGAAGAGCCGCCGACAAGGAGAATTTGCTCGATCTTCGTACAACCTTTGCTCCGGGCGATGTCGATCAATTTGCGGACAAGGTCGACGGTACGGCCAAGCAGGTCTTCCGTCAAGGATTCGAATTCGTCCCGTGAAATTTCGACCGACACCTGATCACCTTGGTAGGAGAGTGTCGTTTTGGCAGTCTTGCGATCCGTCAATTGCTTTTTACATTGTTCGGCTTTTTGCAGCACGTCATAGTAAAACTCCATATCCTCGATGTCGGTTCGATTCGTTTTTTCCTCGAAGCATTTCGAAAGATGTCGTACCAACCGGTCGTCCCAATCTTTACCGCCGAGTTGATGGTCGCCGTCGGTACAGAGCACCTCGACTCCCTTTTCGGAAATGTGGACGATGCTCGCGTCAAAGGTTCCCCCGCCGAGATCGTAGACCAGAACATCTTGCTCCTTGACGGCCTTGTTCGGCCTGATCCCGTAGGCGAACGCCGCTGCGGTCGGTTCGTTGATGATACGTAATACGTTCAGGCCGGCGATTTCGCCCGCCCGTTTCGTCGCTTCGCGTTCCTTCACGAAAAAATAGGCGGGGCAGGTTACGACGACATCCTTGACCTCTTCCCCCAAGTGTTCGGCGGCATCCTTGACCAGCTTTCGCAGGATGAGGCTCGATACATGTTCGGGCGTGTAACAGACGCCGTCGATGTCAAACGTAAAATCATCGTTTCCCATGCTGCGTTTCACAAAGCTGCAAACGGACTCCGGGTGGATGTTCGCCATCGTTTTCGCTTCCTGGCCGACCACGGCTCGCTTGCCATCGAACCAGACGACGGAGGGTGTGGTCCGCTCTCCTTCCGCGTTCGGGATCACTTCCGCCTGACCGTATTCATTGAGATAGGCGACGCAGGAGTAGGTCGTTCCGAGATCGATTCCCAGGATTTTTTTGTTTTTCGACATGGCAATTCCTTCAGTGGCTCACGTATTATGGGAATGGGGTAAATTGATATGCTAAACTCGATTGGCTATTTTTCCGGCGGTTTTGGTAGTACGGGTGGCTGGAAAGGTGGCATCGGGACGGGGACTTTCGTCGCTATCGGCACCGGAACATTCTGGACGGGCGGAGTTGCGTTGTGTTCGGGCAGAGGTCTCGTTTGAGGCGATTGTTGCCGCGAAGGAATGGAAATGGGAGACGGTTCAGCCGGCTTTTGCATCATCACGGATGCGGCCTGCTGTTGCCGTTGCAATTCGAGCATTTTTTGCTGCTGCTGAAAATTAGCCTCCTGCTTGACGGAGTGGTACCAGTCGGTGCTCAAGAGCGAGGTTTTCCCGAAATCCTCGTTTCTCAGTTGCATCAGGAGTTTGTACCGTTCAAAGTAATCCTTGATATCCGCCAGCCCGAATGACGAGTCTCGCTCCTCTCGATAG
>JAVBSX010000102.1:0-5970 GCA_031556455.1 Thermoguttaceae bacterium | reverse complement strand
AATGATGCGACAACCGCTCCGGAACCGGCTCACACCCGAGGCTCCATTTCCGGGGCCGCCCCCGGTTCCGGACTTGGCGTTCCCCGAACGACCAAGATTTTTACGGGAATCGCCAAACCGCTCCCCGGGGAACAACGGCTCACGCCTGAGCAGGCGATCAAGCCGAACGGCCCGATCCCCGGAACGGCTGTACATAAGGTCAATTCCTACTATTGGCTGCGGCCCAGTATGTCTCCCTACGGCTACGGTTATGGTTGCGGATACGGCTGCGGTTCAGGTTGCGGATGCAATTCCGGTTGTGGTTCGAATTGCGGCATCAACGGCCCGCTCAACCAGGAACCGGCCTTGCCTCAAGGCGGAAAATGCGGCGTCAGCGAAACCGGCGGCGTGATCGAAACTTCCCCTATTCTTCAAATGGGCGGAACGGCTCAAAACGGAACAGCTCAGAACGGCAAAGGGGCGATCCCTGTTCCGACACTTGCCCCGGCCAATCCGGATTCCGGGCTCAAGGCTCCGGCTTTGCTCGGCCCCCAAGAAGCCGGTTCGGCTCACCCGACCGCCGCGAATGCGCCCGAAGATTGGGGCAACTTTTTCGGGCCGCATCCCCGGCCGGAAAAAACATTCCCGGTCGGTCTCGATCCCGACGCTCCGCGAATCGACCACATTTTCCCGAATCCGGTCGGCCCGCCGCGACCGCTGCGATACGGCGGGGTGTTCGATTCCCGGGTTCTAAACGCCCCCTACGCTCCGGCGGAAGCGCTGCCGAAAGTCTGGTCGAACGGCCGGGAAGTAACGGCAACCGAACGCTCCCATTGGGCCGAAGGACGAGCACCGATCATCCGTAGTCGCCTGATTATGGCCCGACACACGAACGTCGCGACCAGCTTGCCGCAATTTTGCGACGGATTGGAACACTGCCCCGTCTGCTTCCGGGCGTACCTTTGCGGCTGCGGGGAAGAAGAGTGCCGCTTCTGCAATCCCGATGCGAGAATCGGACCCGCCCCCGTTTGCGAATGCTGCGGCGAAAAACGGCCCTGCATACACGGCAACATGTGCAAAGGCCAACTCGGGCATGCCCCCTACCGCGAATGGGGCAACACGAGCGGCGGAATCGCTTGCCCCATCTGCAAACTGGCCGTCGAATCGGTCCCCTGCGGCTGTTGCGAAAAATGCCTCAAAGGGGAAACCTGCGAAAAGTACAAACCGTGCGGCAAATGCCCTTCCTGTTTGATTTTCGAGAAATGCGATCTGTACCGGGCGCATCGTAATTGCGTTTTGCCGGCGAAAACCAACTCCTGCAACCGTTGCGACAACACAATCAACGGCGAACCGTGCGGGACCTGCGATTGGTGCCGGGAAAATTCCGGCAACAACCACGAACCTTGCGGGCACCAGGAAGTCGGAATCCTGAACGCAAAGACGGTTTACAATCCGTACAACGAACCGAAACTGTTCTCGGCCCCGCCGCGATTCATTACCGACCGTTTCAACAACCGGGCGAGCAAGTTTCCGATTTACTATAATCCGGCTCCTTATTACAAGGAAATGTCGAACCCTACGACCTGGGGCGCGTTCCAACGTCCCTTTACACATCGCTGGACGTGCGACCTTTGTCGCAACGACCCGTGCACTTGCACGGCCCCGGGACATGCCGGACAGGTCGCCTATGCTTTTGCCTGTAAATTCTGCAACCGGACCCCCTGCGCCTGTGCCGCCGAAATTTGCAACGCGAACATGCCGCTCAACCCGCAGCAGATTCGGGCACAATTGGATCAGTTGGAAGAAGAATCGAAGCCGAAACTCCCCGACGAACAGCAAGGCGCTTCCGAAGGCGGTTTCGTCCCAACGGTCCCGATCCCTTCGGCGCCCCAACAACCCGCCGAACCGAATATGTGGACCGTTCCGCCCCCGCCCCCTTCGTTGGACGATTCGAGCATTCTCCCGCCGGGCAACGATTTTGAAACCCAGGGACCGCCGCCCGAGGCCGCGGAAAGTTCGGAGGAAGACGATTCGGTACGCGGTTCGACGGCGATTTTCCCCGGCTCGGGCGCAAAACCACTCGGAGGCGAAGGGCGAATGCTCGGCGACGACCCGCTGCCGTCGGACTCGACCATTGCTCCGGGAACCCGGGGGCGGGTTTTGGGAGACGAGATGCCGCCGCTCCCTTCGGAACGCTCCGTCGTTCCGGGAGCCAAAGCCGTTCCGTTGGACCAAGGGCCACCCTTGGGGGGCGGTGGTCGCGAGCTGAGGCCCGGTTGGACGCCCACGCCGCCGCCGCAAAACCAGTCGCTTCCGCCGCAAGGCCAACCGGTTCAGGCGAGTCCCAAATCGAAAACCTCGAAGTTGTTTACCGACTTCGCGCCGATGTAGGG
Source organism: Thermoguttaceae bacterium (assembly GCA_031556455.1). Classification (GTDB taxonomy): domain Bacteria; phylum Planctomycetota; class Planctomycetia; order Pirellulales; family Thermoguttaceae; genus JAVBSX01. The sequence continues at coordinate 3,598 of JAVBSX010000102.1, read as the reverse complement.
CTCCGTTACGAACAGCAGCCCCAAGCGTCAGCGCGGGGTTGAATACGCTTTTCCGTCTCAAAAACCGGTCGCTAACGCTTCCGGCTGCTGCTCTTCTTCATTCCATGTTTTCGGTCCGCCTCGACTCACCTGATTTGACATTTACGGCTTCGCACCGAATCCGTTTTCTCGACGGAACAAGTGAGCGGCTACACGAACATCGCTTTCGGGTCGTCGCCGAAATCTCCGGCCCGTTGAACGCGGTCGGTTACGTCGTCGATTTTCTGCTTTTTTCGGAAACCCTGCGGAAAATCCTCCGTTACCTGGACGGAAAAATCCTGCTTCCGAAAGACGAAAGAGAAGAGCACGAAGCCCAGAATTCGGAAACCGTCTTACGGCTCCCGATTCCCGGCACGACGGCGGAGTTTTTGGCCGCCGACATCGCCGACCGCCTTTCGCGCTCGCTTCGACAGCGGAACGGATTCGCGTTTCCTCAGGAGGATTACGAAATCGCGATTGCGTTGGAAGAAGCCCACGGCATGTGGGCCGGGTTCAAAAAACAAAACACGGAATATCGATAATATTGCACTCCGCGAAAAATTTGGAACACTTGCGGGCGAGACGCCCTCTCGTTCCAAACAAAAAGTCTGAACGGTTTTCAATTTTTCTTAACCTATGTCCGATTCGCCTCTTCATATTCTGGTTATCGACGACGAACAACCGCACGCCGAGGTTGTCGCCGGGGCGTTGGAGCGAATCAACGCCGAGTGCCGGACCGCCTTTTCCGAGCGGGACGCGATCGAGCTCATTACGCGGAATCCGAACGTCTTCGACGTCGTCGTTTCCGACCTGATGCTCGAAAATCCCCGGAGCGGCCTCGAAATTCTGGGCGCCGTTCAACGCGAATCCGAGGGAACCGAGGTCATTTTAATGACCGGGCACGGCTCCGTCTCCCTCGCCGTCGAAGCGATGCGGCAGGGCGCGTTCAATTACCTGGAAAAACCGCTCGACCTCGCCCAACTGCGTACCGTCGTCGAAAAGGCGGGCGAAAGCTCCCGCCTGCGCCGCGTTAACCGGGAACTCTCCCGACGATTGGACGAAAAATTCGGGTTCGACGGCATTCTCGGAACCAGCCCGCAAATGACCGCCGTTTTGGAACGGCTCCGACGAATCGCTCCGACCGAGGCGACCGTTCTGATCCAAGGGGAAACCGGCACGGGCAAGGAACTCTTCGCCCAGGCGATACACCAAAACAGCCCGCGAAAAAACAAGCCGTTCGTCCCTCTCAATTGTGCGGCCTTGAGCGAGAATATTTTGGAAAGCGAACTCTTCGGGCATGTCAAGGGCGCGTTTACGGACGCCTCGGCGGACCGGATCGGCAAGTTCGAGTACGCCAACGGCGGGACGCTGTTTCTCGATGAGGTCGGGGACATGCCGATGATCACGCAAATCAAGTTGCTCCGCGTTTTGGAGAACGGCGAGATCACCCGGGTCGGGGCCAATCACCCGGTCAAGGTCAACGTCCGTATCCTTTCGGCGACGAACCGGAACTTGGAAGAATCGGTCGAATCGGGCGTCTTTCGCCGCGATCTGTACCATCGGCTCAAGGTCGTAACGGTCGGCATCCCCGCGCTCCGGGAACGGCGGGGGGACATTCCGCTCCTGCTCGATCATTTTTTGAAAACGTTCGCCAAAAAGAACGGCAAAACGATCAAAGGAGTCGTTCCCGAAGCCCGAAAAAAACTTTTGGCCTACGATTGGCCCGGCAATGTCCGGCAACTCCGCAACGTCGCCGAAAGCATGGTCGTCGTTGACATCGACGAACGGATCGGACTGGACGATTTGCCGGACGAATTGATCGATCCGAACGAAATCGCGGCCGAAGCGACGGCGATTGGACCGCAAAACGATTCGCCCGATTCCCTCTCCGCGTTGGTCGGTCGCTCGTTGGAGGATGTCGAACGGCTCTTTATTGCCGAGACGCTGCATTCGACCGGCGGCAACCGGGAAGAAGCGGCCAAAATTCTCGGCATCGGCGAACGAACATTGTATCGCAAAATCAAAGAGTACGGTTTGTGAGGCGTCTGGCGTCGAAAGTCAGGAAAATTATGAGGCTGATATTTCAACCGTTTAGGATTTTCGTCATTTCGACTGAAGCGCAGCGCAAGGAGAAATCTCGGCTGTGTTTACCATTTCAGCACAGTTTGAATTGGGACGCACAACCGAGATTTCTCGCTCCGCTCGAAATGACGAAATCACCGTGCGACTGAAATGTTTCGAGGAAGGCTAAGACATTCGCTTCTTTTATGAACTGGCGCGAACAAGGTTATTTTTATCACCCGCTTGGCCCGGCGCTGCGAGCCGAATTCGGCGCACCGGTTTGGAAGCTCAGCCTCGACGCCCGGCTCGGCTGTCCTCATAAGAATCCGGCCGATCCGACCGGCGGCTGCATTTTCTGCGACGCGGGGAGTTTCAGTCCCTCTCGCAAAATGGGGCTCGAATCGATTTCCGACCAAATCGCCGAAGGGATCTGTCGTTTGGAGCATCGTTATAAAGCGGTACGGTTTATCGCCTATTTTCAACCCGCGAGCAACACGTTCGGCCCGGTCGCGCGATTGGAATCGCTCTACCGCGAGGCCCTCGCTCACCCCCAGGTCGTCGGTATCGCGATCGGAACGCGGCCCGATTGCTTGCCGGACGAGGTGCTCGATCTGTTAACGCGGCTGTCCCAGGAAACCTGGCTCGCGTTGGAACTCGGCTTGCAATCGATTCACGAAAAATCGCTTCGGTTCCTCAATCGCGGGCATGATTATCCGACCTTCCTCGACGCGGTTCGCCGGATCACGAAGCGAGGCATTCGTTTCGGCATACACCTGATTCTCGGAATCCCCGGGGAAAGCCGGGCCGATCGGATCGCGACGGCGGACGAGATCGCCCGATTGCGACCGCATTCGATCAAATTACACAACCTTTATGTCGTCCGAAATACGGCGTTGGCCAAACTTTGGCAAACGGGAACGCTCGAATTGCCCGAGTGCGAAGAGTACGCGGAATACGTCGTCGATTTTCTCGAACGGATTCCTCCCGGGATCATCATCGAACGACTCGCGAGCGACGCCTCGCCCGAGTTTCTCCTCGCCCCCGATTGGACGGCGAAGCGGCACGCCGCCCGAAACGCGATCGACCGCGAATTTCGCGAAAGGGGGACTTTTCAAGGAGCGAAATTTCGAATCACGAAATGATGTATCCGCACTTTCCAAGTTTACTGATCTGTGAAAAAATTTTGACTCACGGTGAAAGTCCGGCGAGCTTGAAATAGGACGGCAGGAGTTTTTCCTCGTTGATCCGCTCCGCGGCCCGGTCCACCGTCCAGACCAGCTCCTCGTCGGTGGTCGGAACGAAATTCGGAAGGTAAACGTGCCTGACATGATTCCAGCACGGTTCGACCGGGTTCAGCCTTTTCCAAAAAGGCGTCAAGGCCTCGCCGTCCTTGCCGTCGCCGACGAAGATCACGCGACCGCTCTTCAGATTCATGACGACGGTCAGGTATTTGTGTCTTTTTTGCACGGCGATTTCGTCAATGGCGATGTGTGTCACTTCTTTCAAAGGGGGCTTGGCG
>JAVBSX010000421.1:0-13750 GCA_031556455.1 Thermoguttaceae bacterium | reverse complement strand
GTTGATTCGAACGGTCTTGAATAAAATCTTCCCACAGTTTCGCCACTTCCTCGGCGCTCAACTGTGCTACAATCATGCAATCCTCCGTGATTGTTGTTGATCCCTTTCTAAAGGTAGGTACGGTTGCCTCGAACGGCACCTTCAGCCGTTTTCAAGGCGGTATAACGTTGCCTCAAACTTCTTGGGGGGGTTGAGGTTGACACGGGTTGACCGGCGGAATGCTCCGACTGACGGTCCGGACTTCAATTTCGATACGTGCGATCTTTCAAACAACGCCGTCGTTTTCGGGACGATGTCCGCCAACATCCCCTTTGCAGGGAATATCTTCGCAGAGTATCGCGACCGATATTGCAAATTCAAAATAATCGGTATTATCGTTATCGTCCGCAATGTTTGCCGGGTCCACTTTTTTTCCCAAATTGAGCAAAAAACCGCACGATCATCAGTTGACTCATCGGCTCAGGTTTTGTACAGTTCCGACGCTTGTTTTCCCATCATTTGCAGCGATTGCCCCTTTCGTTGAGAGAGCATATAAGAAAAGGAATTCCGAAAAATGTTACGCGATATAAAAAATCTGTGCATTTTGTGTGTTTTGTTTATTTTCGCTATTCTTTGTGATTCAACTGTTTTTGCGGCGACAACCGAAACGAAACCGGAAAAATATACCCTTGCCTACCGTTTTCAGCCGGGGGAAGTCCTTCGTTGGGACGTTTTGCAACAGCTTCGGATTAAAACGACCATTTCAAATAAAACCGATTTGGTCGACTCAAGAAGCCAATCGACCAAGGTTTGGACGGTGCTCCGCGTCGAAGAGGACGGCTCGGCCGTCGTCGAGCACAAGGTCGAAGATGTCGATATGCACAAATCGCAGAGCGAACTACCCGATTCCGCCTACAACAGCAAGACGGCCTCCGAAACGCCGTTTGAGTACAAGCAGGTCGCAGACAACCTCAACATCCCACTTTCTCATTTGACCGTCGCGAGCAACGGAGAAATTCTCAAAAAAATTCAACTTGTCCCTTATGTCGGCGGAACGCTCGACAGCAAAATTTTGATCCCGCTCCCGAAAGAGCCGGTCGCGTTGGGCGAAAGCTGGAAAGTTCCGAGCGAAGCCGCGATCCCGCAGCCGAATGGGACGATCAAAAAGATCAAACTGCAACAAAATTTCGTTCTCGAAAGCGTTAAAAACGGCTTGGCAATCGTCAAATACTCGACCATTTGTCTGACCCCGGTCGATGAGCCGAAACTGGAGGCCCAGATTTTGGACAAGCTCGCTTCCGGCCAGGTTACTCTCGATTTGGATACCGGTCATATTCTTTCCCAGCAAACGGACGTCAAGGGACAGGTGATCGGATTTGAAGGGGACGCGAGCAGCATCGCCCACACCGGCCGTTTCGTTGAAACGTTGAAATAGGCGGCGACGACGATTCTTTTCAACCTTCAAAAACCGAATCGCTATTCCGCACGCTCCTCGTCATTTCGAGCGAAGCGAAAAATCTCACCCTCGCCGAAAGAGCCGGAAATCAGCCCCGCTCGCGAGTGTGAGATTTCTCCTTACGCTACGCTCCAGTCGAAATGACGGTTCTTGCTTTTTGCGAAGGTCCGCGGGTTTCGCGGCGCTACACATACGACTCATTTTTGATCCTAATAGTGTCAACACGTCCTAGGTTTCTTTTCTCCGCCGGATTGAACATTGACCGGGAAAGCCGCAGGGTGTATAACCGGGTTACGGTAATTGCGATTATCCGTTGACGAAAAACACCATTCTCTTTTCAGGAGACTTTCTCTATGCGTTCGAAACGATTCGCGGCGTTCTTTCTTGTCGTTTTGAGTTTTGTTTTTTCGGGATCGGACCTCATCGGGCAGGTTGTTTCCCCACCGCGCGAGAGACCGCAAGGCCGGTCGTCGCGACCGACACCGCCTCCCACAGCCCCCACCCAAATCGACATGCAAAAGCCCTTTTCGGACTGCAAAAAACTGACCGAGCAGGGTTTCTGGAAGGAAGCCCTCGATGTTCTCGTTCCTTGGACGCTTAACCCGGAAGCCGACGCTTCGGAGGTCGGACCGGCATTACAGCTTGCGATTCAATGCTTCTTTGTCTTGAACCGGCACAACGAAGTCGACGACTACCGGGAAAAGGTGGTCGGAGCCCATTCGCAAAACCGGCGGCTTTTGCAGGCGGCGGCGGAATCTTATATCGACGGCAATCACCACGGCTTTCTCGTCGGCGGAGTCTTCGAGCGAGGGCAACATCGAGGCGGCGGGGAATATGCCAATGCTTTTGCCCGGGACCGGGTCCGTGCTTTTCAATTGATGCAGCAGGCGGCCGAGTTGGTTCAAAAGGAAACCGACAAGACGATCGTCGCCGAATTTTATTTTCAATACGCTCAAATGTGGAAAGAAGGCCGGGAAGGAGACTTTGCCTGGCAGTTTCAGATTTTGACCGATTTGTCCGTTCTTCCCGATTACGACCTGGGCGGGCGGTATTACGGCGGTTACGGCGATGAAACCCCGTCCAAGGCCCCGGTTGATGCGGACGGCAATCCGATCGTGTACGACGTTCCGTCGACGTTTGAAGAAGCGAAGAACGACGGCGAACGTTGGCGATGGTGTTTGGCGAAGGCCGCCGAGAACGACCCGGCCCGATATGCAGGGAAGGTGCTCTTGCGACGGGCCGGTTTCGAGCGGGACCAGTTCGGCGTTCAAACGATGGTCGAATACTCATTCTTTTTTCGGCCGGACCGAACCGCGAATTCGGACAAAACGAAAGCGGAGAGCGGAACCTGGGCGTTGCACACTCTTGGGGAAAACGAAACGATCGCGAAGCTCGCGAGCGGCGTCAAGCGGTTTGCGCTCCCCGAGGGGCATAATTATATCAAGCTTTATCAAGAGGTTCTCGAAGTCGGTACCGCGGAAGACCGACAAGACGCTCTTGAAGAATTGGCCCGGATTTTCGAAAACCGTCGACAATATCCTAAATCGCTCGAATACTGGAACCGGCTGCTCAAGGAATTCCCCTTGGCCGAAAAATATGCGCGTGATTATTGGCAAGAACAAGCCGACCAGATCGCCAAAAACTGGGGGCGGTTCGAACCGACGACCTCCAAGGTTTCAGGAAAAGGGGCCGAACTGCAATACCTGTTCCGCAACGGCAAATCGGTAACGCTCACGGCCTATGAGATCAAAGTGCCGGAGCTGCTCGGGGATATCAAAACGTATCTCAAAACGAAGCCGCGCGAGATCAATTGGGACAGGATCAACATCGACGGCATCGGTTACGATCTTGTCGCCGGCAATCTGAGCAAAGCGAAATATCTCGGCCGGGAGGTCGCCCGTTGGGTCGTGCCGCTCGAACCGGCCGGGAATCATTTCGACCGGCGGACGACGATCACGACGCCGATGGTCGCGGCCGGAGCGTATTTGCTCAAGGCGAAGATCGACGACGGCAACACCGATTACATCGTCGTTTGGCTCAACGATACGGGGATCGTCCGGAAGCAATTGAACGACGCCTACTTTTACTACATTGCCGACGCTCAAAGCGGTGCGCCGGTCCCGAACGCCCAGGTCGAGTTTTTCGGGTACCAGACGCCGCGAGGAGACCGGACCCTGATCCGAACCGACCCCAAGGAGTTCGTCGAAACGTCCGACCCAAACGGGCAATTGATTCTCGGCAGCGAAAAGGTTTCGGACAAGTATCAATGGTTGCTGACGGCGACGACGCCGGACGCCGAGGGAAAGCCGGGTCGCTTCGCCTATCTCGGGTTTAGCGGCGTTTGGTATCGGCGAAATCAAGACCCGCAGTACAACGAGATCAAGGCGTATTTTATTTCCGACCGGCCGGTTTATCGGCCGAACGATACGGCCCATTACAAATTTTGGGTCGGGACGGCAAAGTACGACGCTCCGGAAACCGCGGCGTTCGCCGGGCAAGAGGTTTTGCTCGAAACCTATTCGCCCCGAGGGGAACGGCTTGAGCAGAAAATGATCAAACTTGACAATTACGGCGGGTTGACCGGCGAAATGCGACTCCCCGAAAACGCGATGCTTGGAGATTATCGCTTCAACGTTTTCGCTCCCATGGGAAAGAACGACGACGGTTCCTATAAGCAAGGCCGACACTACGGGAGCGGCTCGTTCCGGGTCGAGGAATACAAGAAGCCGGAATACGAGGTTTCGGTCGACGCTCCGTCCGAGCCGGTCGCGCTCGGGGAACCGATTACGGCGACGATCCGGGCGAAATACTACTTCGGCGCCCCGGTCGTCAACGCCAAGGTCAAGTACAAGATCGTCCGGGAAAAGCACGATTCGGACTGGTACCCGATTCGGCCTTGGGATTGGTTTTACGGCAACGGATATTGGTGGTTCGCCTACGATTGTCCCTGGTATCCCGGTTGGAACGACTGGGGTTGCGTCCGGCCGATCGGAAGTTGGTTCCCCCGACATTATTCCGGGCCGCCGGAAGTGATCGCCGAACGGGAAGTCGAGATCGGGGCCGAGGGAACCGTCGAGGTGCGGTTCGAAACCGCGTTCGCGAAAGAGGTTTTCCCGAACGACGATCAAAAATACACGATTACGGCCGAGGTCGTCGATCAGTCGCGGCGCACGATTCTCGGCAGCGGCAGTGTGCTCCTCGCCAAGGAACCGTTCAAGGTTTACACCTGGGTCAACCGGGGATATTACGAACCGAACCAACAGATTCGGGCAGATTTCCTGGCGAAGCGGCTCGACGGTAAGCCGGTCGGCGGAGCCGCGGATGTGCGCGTTTTTAAGATTTCCTATTCCGGCGAAAAGAACACGCCGAAAGAAACCGAGGTGCATTCGAGTACGCTGAACCTGAACGAAGCGGGAACCGGCTCGCTTTCCCTGAACGCGGGGGAGGTCGGCCAATACCGGATTTCGTGCAAGGTCAAGGACGCGGCCGGGCATGTGCAAGAAGGGGGTTACATTTTCAGCGTTTACGGTCCGAAGCAATCGGGGAGCGGCTCGTTTGCGTTCAACGCTCTTGAATTGATTCCGGACAAGCCGGAATACGCTCCGGGAGATCAGGTCGAGCTTCGGATCAACGCGAACCGGCCGGATTCGACGGTCCTGTTGTTCTTGCGGCCGAGCAGCGGCGTGTACCTTCCGCCGCAAACGATCCGGATGCAGGGGAAAAGCGAATCGGTCAAAATCCCGATCACGCTCGCGGATATGCCGAACATTTTCGTCGAAGCGCTTTGCATTTCGGACGGACGAACCTTGAGCGAAAGCAAGGAGCTCGTCGTCCCGCCGGAAAAACGGATTCTCAACGTCGAGGTTATCCCTTCGGCCGAATCGTACAAGCCGGGGGAAAAGGCGAAGGCCCGTTTGGTCGTAACCGATCAAAACGGCAAACCGGTCGTCGGCCAAACGGTCGTGAGCATATACGACAAATCGGTCGAATACATTGCCGGCGGCCCGAATCTCGGGGATAGCAAATCGTTTTTCTGGAAATGGCGACGGCATTTCTCCCCGCAGACGTTCGGCAATCTGGAGCGGTATTTTCATAACATGACCCCGCCGAACAAGCCGACGCTGCAATTCCTCGGCGTGTTCGGGGCCTCGGTCGTCGACGAAATCGACGAAGAAACCGGGGTTGCGTACGAAGATGCACCTCAGAAGAGTTTTGGTGGTGCCGGCACGAAGTCGAGAGCGCTTGAGCTGCGAGCGCCTGCTGCCCTTCCCATGGAAGCGGCCGCGCCGTCGGCCGCACCGCAGCAGTTCAAGTTGGCAACGCCGCAATTTTCGTTGGGCATGCCGGCGGGAACACCGGCACTCCGACTGGACGCCAACACAGCTGCATTAGAAGAGAGGGGCGAAGAGCAAGGCGGCCCGCTCGTTGAAGCGACCGTTCGGAAAGAGTTCGCCGATACGGCTCTTTGGGTTGGGGCGCTCGAAACCGATGCCGAGGGAACCGCCGAAATCGAATTGGCGATGCCGGAAAACCTGACGACTTGGAAAATCAACGTTTGGGCGATGGGACTCGGCACGAAGGTCGGTTACGGTAAAGCGGAAGTGTTGACCCGAAAGGATTTGATCATTCGGATGCAGACCCCGCGATTCCTGGTTCAAAAAGATCAGGCCGTGTTGACCGCGAACGTTCACAATTATCTGAAGACGGACAAGAACGTCCGGGTCTCGCTCGAATTGGAAGGGCCGACGCTTGTTTCGAAAGAGGGAACCGAAATGGTTCGCAACGTCGCGGTCTCGGCCGGCGGGGAAGCCCGGGTCGATTGGACCGTTGACGCGAAGGTTGCCGGGTCGGCGGTCATTCGGATGAAAGCGCTCACGAACGAGGAATCGGATGCGATCGAGAATTCGATCCCGGTTTACGTGCACGGAATGTTGAAGCAGGAAGCCCAAAGCGGTTACCTGAAACCGGAGGCGACCGCCGCGACGCTCGAAATCAAGGTTCCGGAAGAGCGGCGACCCGAAGAGACGAAACTGACGGTTCGCTTTTCTCCGACACTGGCCGGAGCAATGATCGATGCGCTGCCGTACCTGGTCGATTACCCTTACGGTTGCACGGAACAGACGCTCAACCGGTTTTTGCCGACCGTGATCACGCAGAAAATTTTGATCGACGCGAACGTCGATCTCGCAAAGCTGGAGCAGGCTCATGCTAATTTGAACGCCCAGGAACTCGGCGATCCGGCGGATCGGGCCAAGCAATGGGGCCGCAAGCCGGGCCGCCCCGAAGGCGTCGAAAAGAATCCGGTTTACAGCCGGGAAAAGGTTCGCGAGCTTGTCGAGGAAAACGTCCGGAAGCTGACCGAGATGCAACTCTCCGACGGCGGCTGGGGCTGGTTTAGCGGATACGGCGAGCACGCTTCGGCCCATTTGACGGCCTTGATCGTGCGCGGCCTCGCCCTCGCCCAATCGTGCGATGTCGTGATCGAACCGGAAGTGCTCCGGCGCGGCGTCGATTGGTTGAAACGATACCAAACGGAGCAGATCATGCTGATTAAAAACGGTCAACTGCAAGAAGAGCAGCGGAAAAATCTCCGTTGGAAATCACAAGCCGATGCGCTCGACGCGTTGGTGTACCTGGTGTTGGCCGAGACCTCGCTCCGTGACGGGGAGCTCAATGCAATGAAAGAATTCCTGTATACGGACCGGACGAAGCTCTCGCTGTACGCCGTCGGGCTGCTCGGCCTCGCCCTCGAACGGGAAGGGGACAAACTCAAGGCCGGCATGTGCAAGCGAATGCTCGAACAGTATCTCGTGATCGACGAGGAAAACCAAACGGCGTACTTGAACCTCGCCGGTTACGGTTCGAACTTCGGCGGTTGGCGTTGGTGGTGCTGGTACGACGACGAGTTCGAGACGCAAGCCTGCTTCCTGAAACTGCTTGTCCGACTCGAACCGAAAAGCGAGACGGCCCCCAAGCTGGTCAAATACCTGCTTAACAACCGCAAGCATGCGACCTATTGGAATTCGACGCGGGATACGGCCGTTTGTATCGAAGCGTTCGCCGAATTTCTCCGGGCGAGCGGGGAGGATCGGCCAAACATGACCGTTGAAATCCTTTTCGACGGGGAAGTGAAAAAGACGGTCGCGATCACGCCGGAAAACATGTTCTCGATCGACAACACGTTCGTGCTCGAAGGGGAGGCCCTTGGGAGCGGCGGTCACAAGATCGATATCCGCAAGCAGGGGACCGGCCCGCTGTACTTCAATTCGTATTTGCAGAACTTTACGCTTGAAGACCCGATCGCGAAAACCGGGTTGGAGGTCAAGATCGAGCGGCGGTTCTACAAACTCGAACGCAACGAAGACGCGACGCAGGCCGTCGCCGGAGCGCGGGGGCAGGTCGTCGATTTGAACGTCGAGAAAGACCGCCGGATTCCGCTCGCCGATCTTTCCCAAACGAAGAGCGGCGATCGGATCGAAGTCGAGCTCCTGATCGAGAGCAAAAACGATTACGAAAGCCTCCTGATCGAGGATTTCAAGGCGGCGGGCTGCGAAGCGGTCGAGCTGCGAAGCGGTTACAACGGCAACCCGCTCGGGGCTTACGTCGAGTTCCGGGACAACCGGGTCACGTTTTTCGTGTACCGGCTCGCGCGGGGCAAGCACAGCGTTTCCTACCAACTTCGTGCCGAGCAGCCGGGCCGATTCAGCGCCCTGCCGGCGAAAATCGAAGCGATGTACGCCCCGGAACTAAAAGCCAATTCCGACGAATTCAAACTCGGAATCGAAGATTGACAACCTCGCAACGAGCCGGGACCTGCGGTCCCGACCGCCGCCAAAGGCAAAATTTTCAAGCCTTAGTGTTTGGGGTTTTCGTCATTTCGACTGAAGCGCAGCGCAAAGAGAAATCTCACCCTCGCGCGAAGGTCGGAATTCCAGCGTTTTCGGCGAGGGTGAGATTTCTCGCTCCGCTCGAAATGACAAACAAAATGGTTTTGTTTCAAAAAACTCCAAACGGCTGAAGTGTTACTCATGTCCTATACGTTCGACCATTTTCCGACCGCTTCGCTTCGGAATCTCGCGGCGATGTCCGGGTTGCTGAACCGGATCCGCGCGTTTTTCGAATCGCGGAGTTTTATCGAAGTGCTGACGCCGGTCCTGTCCCAGGATACGGTCGTCAACCGGTATTTGGAACCGATCCCGGTTTCGATCGAGCGGCAGCCGAACCGCTTTCAAACCTTTTTCCTGCAAACCTCGCCGGAATATGCAATGAAGCGGCTGGTCGCGGCCGGGGCGAAAGCGATTTACCAAATCGCCCACGCGTTTCGCAGCGGCGATCTCGGCTCGCAGCACAACGTCGAGTTCACGCTTTTGGAATGGTATCGCGTCGGCGACGATTATCACGAGGGGATCCAATTTTTGAGCGATTTCGCCGAAGAGATTTTCAAACGGGGGGACGTCGAAAAAACGAGTTTTTTGGACGGTTTTTTCCGGTTTACGGGAATCAATCCGCATACGGCCTCTTGCGATCAGATGCGAAATTTCGCGGACGACAACCGGATTCCTTACCCGGAGTCGTACGGAACCGCGCCGCGGCGAACCACCCTGCCGGACGATTTTCAACGGGAGCCCTGGGTCGATCTCCTTTTTTCGGAGGTCGTTCAAGCGAACCTCGGGCGGGAGCAACCGACGATTCTGTACGACTTCCCGGTTTGGCAATCACAGTTGGCGACAACCCGAAGCGAAAAGTGCGGCGAGGAGACCTTCGAGGTGAGCGAGCGGTTCGAATTGTATGTCGACGGCGTCGAACTGGCCAACGGGTACCACGAACTGACCGATGCCGCGGAATTGAGTCGGAGAAATCGGGAGGCCAACCAATATCGGGTCGCCGACGGCAACGCCCCGCTGCCGGAATCGAGTCGGCTGATCCAGGCTATGGAATCGGGCTTCCCGCCCTGCTGCGGCACCGCCCTCGGCGTCGAGCGGTTGCTCATGGTGTTGCTCGAAGCGGACTCGATCGAAGAGGTGATGCCGTTTCCCCTCGATCGGGCGTAGTGTTCCCACCAAAAAACAGCAGCCCGAAGCGTCAGCGCCGGGTTGGTCTCGCCTTTCCGTATTGGACAACCGGGCGCTGACGCTTCCGGCTGCTGTTCTCCGCACAAAACAGAGCGGCGTGCACAGCACGCGGCTCTGTTTGCGCGACTGTTTCTCGCGGCGCAAACATCACGCAACCCAATCGCCCTCGGCGAGAGCGATCGACCCGCCCTGCTCGACCGCTTCGCCGATCTTGATCGCGAGGGCATGGGCGGGAAAGGCCGCTTCCGCCGGACAACGGAGCGGTTCCTCGCCCCGGATCGCGTTGAAAAAATTCCGCAAATGCGGGGCAAGCGGGTTCTCTTCCGTTTCGACCGGAACGAGATACGAAACGACCTGTCCGGTTTCCCGAACCTTGATCGCGTTCGGGTCTTCCCCGAGGGCCGCCGTCTGCTCCTTTTTCAAATCGCCCCGCCGCACGTAATCGTCCCAGGCCGCGGCGTGCGGCTCGCGGAAAACGTGCATCCAATTCGGGTTCTCCGAAAGCCGGACCGAGCCGTCGATCCCGTAAGCCTGCTCGAAAATCCGGCAGCGGCTCCCCCCGGTCGTCGTCCAAACCCGGGCCGTCCCCCGGACGAGGCCCGAGGGAAACGGATATTCCAAAATCGCGGTGACATTGTCGAAACACTCCGTCGTCGTATAATAATCGGTCCCGCCCATCGCCAGAATCCGGTTCGGGCGAATCCCGTAAAACCATTCCATAAAATCGAGCTGCTGGGCCAAAGAACGAATGCAGTTGCCTTGCCCGAATTTTCGGTAATTTTTCCAATTTCGAAATTGCCGCATGTCCGGAAAACCGAACGATTGCAGCGTCTCTTCCGGCAAAACGCTGCGTTTGGCCCAGGTCATTTCGGCGGAAACGCGGCGTTGAAGTTGCGTTTCGAAATGCACGAGCCGGCCGGTGATCGGCCCCGCGGCTTCGGGATTGCGAACCAAACGATTCAAAGCATGCAAATAGGCCGGGTTCGAGCGGCGCTGGTACCCGATTTGCAGCAGCTTGCCGCTTTTTCGCGAAGCTCCAACCATTTGCCTCGCCCCTTCGATCGAATCGGACATCATCGGCTCGCAATAGACGTGCAACCCTCGTTCGAGGGCGGCGATCGTCTGCTCGGCGTGTACGAAATCGGGGGAGGCGATCAACACGGCGTCGAGCGAATTTTCCGCCGCGAACATTTTCCGGTAATCGTCGTATGCGGTTATAGTGTGCCCGTATTCCTCCAAATACAATTGAATCGATTTTTGGACAAACGGCCAAATATCGCAAACGGCCCGAAACCGGATTCCGGGCATTTCCAAGGCGAGGTTGATGAGCGCCCGCCCTTGAACTCCGGCCCCGAGCACGGCGACGTTCAGGGGACGCGGCTCTTCCGTCGAATCGGCGGCCGCGTTTGCGGCGGTTGCATTCCAAACGGCGAGTCCCGCCCCGACGGCGAGGGAACCCGACAAAAATTCGCGACGTTGCATGGGACAAAGGAGAGAGGGGAGTATTGCAAATCGGGACGAGGATTGCAAAATCAGAAATTTTGTATCGATACGGCGATTCTCAATTAACCTTCAACAGCCGAAATGTCATTTCGAGCAAAGCGAGAAATCTCACCCTCGCCGAAAAGGGCGAAAATCCACCCTCGCGCGAAGGTGAGATTTCTCCCTGCGCTACGCTTCGGTCGAAATGACGGCCTTGTTTTTTTGCATGGTCGCCAAATCCAACGACTTTGCAATCCTCCTGTACAAACCGAAACGGCGAGTTGACAAAACCCGGCCGGAAAATATACTGGGAATTCGCTTCCGTCAACCCTATTTTGCACATAAAATATGAGCTCCCCCCTCGATCAAATACACGAATTGATCCCGCATCGTGATCCGTTTCTCTTCGTCGACGACATCCTCGAACAAGACGAATCGCGGATTCTCTGCCGCAAAACCTTTTCCGGCGAAGAATTCTTTTTCGGCGGCCATTACCCGCATTTTCCGCTCGTCCCCGGCGTCATTCTTTGCGAGGCAATCATGCAGGCCGGGGCACTCCTCGTCGCGAAAACCTTGCCCGAGAACGAAAAAGAAGGGAAGCTCCCGGTCGTCGCGAAAATGGGGGAAGTCCGTTTCAAGCAGATGGTCCGCCCGGGAAACACCATCCTGCTCGAAGCCAGGTTCAAGGAAAAAATGGGAACCTTCTATTTCCTGCACGGCAAAGCGAAGCTGGGAGGAAAAACCATCCTCCAATTCGAGTTCGCCTGCGTGTTGACCGACAAAACGACCGATTGACGGGCGCCGCCTCAACACCAAAAAACGACAACCACGAGCCGCGTACTGCGTACGCGGAGGAAGTGGGTGATCTCATCTCTTCCCCCCGCGTACACAGTACGCGGCTCATGGTGCGTTTATCTGTCGATCATTCTTACTTTTTCTCTTTGCGTTGCAGTTCCAAAAGCGGGCGGTAACCGATCATGATGATCCCTTCGTCCTCGACCAGCTTGCGGATGTCGGGATCTTTAACGAAGCACTCGTATTCTTTCCCCCGGGTCACGGACGAATAGGTGATCGAACGCGATTCGTCTCCCAAAATCGTCGCATGAACGTAAAGCTCGGTGATGCCCGGCTTGAGATTCTTGATGATCTTCGTCCAGAAATCTTTCGGCTCCATCTTTTTGTAATCCTTGAATTCTTCGTAAACGAAGTAATCGGGAAAGACCAGCCCCTGCGCGGCGGCCAGCTTTCGCCCTTCGGGAAATCCGAGCGCATCATACGTGCTCTGCGAGGCCATTCTCAAGGGGAGGTTGAATTCGGCCGCCAGTTGAATATACGCTTCGTGAAACTTCGGGTTTTCCTGCATCGTTCCCATATGGGAATCGATATGCGTAACGGGAACGCCGAGGTCGAGCGCCCGTTGAATCTGGGCCCGCCCTTCGATCAGTGCTTCCTGGGCCAACCCGTTTTTGTAGACGGCTTCGACGCCCCGATGCATGTAGCCGTTCTCATCGAGCAGTCCTTTGACTTTTTCCTGGGGGGCGACCGTCCCCCAACGGTAATGCTTCCATTCCGAAGTGTGGGTCAGGTGTACGCCGAAATCCTTTTCGGGATGCGCTTTCGCGTATTCGATGATTTCGAGCGACCAGGGGCAGGGCATCATGATCGTCGCCGTCGTGATAAGCCCTTTTTCCTGACCCTCGATCGTCGCGAGGTTGGCCGAATGACACATCCCGGCATCGTCGTTGTTGACGATCAACAGCCGGTCGGTCGGCTTGTAACCGAGCCGCTCGGCGACCGTCGCCGCCTGGGAAAACGACGAAAAGACGAGAAGAGCGGAAAAGAAAAAGCAGAAAATCGCAAGATTTTTTCGCATGGGAAAAGGTTCCTTTATGAGTCTGTACTGTAATAGGGGCGGGAAAGAAACAACGTTGTCAAATCGAATATAACAGAACCGCCTCGGGAAATAAACCGGACCATTTTTTGATATTTTGGTTTCGGACTTTGCGACCCTTGTGTTGTTTAACGCACTCTTTTCCTGTAGAATCAAAGCCGCGGCTTGAAGCCGGGCTCCCCTCGTCCCCACCCCCTTTCCAGGAGAAGAAAATGAAATTCGACAATGCCCGCTTTTACGATCAGGACGGAAAATTCGACGTCGAAAAGGCGAAGGACGCGATCATCGAACTGTGTAAGCATCACGGTTATCCGATTTACCCCCAATTCCGCGAACAACTCTGGGTGTTCGATTACGGGCTGGGGCAATACGCGACCCTGGGTCTCGCCTGCGTCACCTTCTGCAACCATGTCGCCGGGGAATCCAGTTACATGCTGTCGGACATTTTTCTTTTGCCGGGCCAAATGTTGCCGGAACATTGGCACATCCAACCGGAAAACACGCCGAACTGCGCCCAAAAGGACGAAGGCTGGCTCATCCGCTGGGGCCGGAGTTACGTCGTCGGCGAAGGGGAGCCGAATCTGCCGCCGGAAGTCGTCGTCCCGAAAATTCACATGGGCGGAAAAGTGACGGTCGAGCATTGCACGATCGCCGATCCGGGCGTTTTCGTGCCGCTGAGCAAGCTCGGAACGCGGCATTGGCAGTACGGCGGCAAAGAGGGCGTGATCCTGACCGAAGTCGCCAACGCTCACGACACCCCGTCCGTCCGACATTCCGACCCCATGATGAGCGAAGCCTTCGTCAACGCCTAGAAAAAAGATATCTCCCTGATTTAAAAGTTAATGAAATCACCTTGCGTCACCCCCGCGC
>JAVBSX010000237.1:0-5684 GCA_031556455.1 Thermoguttaceae bacterium | reverse complement strand
GAACCGGACCGCGAAACGTTCCGGCCCCGAGGTTTCGGGAAACTGCGTTCGCGTTTCCGACTGAAACCGCCGAATCGTCTCATCGTCCATTCCCCAGTACTCTTCCGGCAATTGGGCGACACCGTCCGGGGCAAGTTGAATCGCGATACCGCCGAACGAAGGATGCTTGCCGTATCGGGAAAGGAGTTCCCGGATTTGTTCCAAAACCGTTTCCTGGACGATGGGATTGAGCAGGTTGTAGTAGGGGGCCCGCCCGGAATTCGTGCCTTGGGTTTGTACGAGCGATTGACCTTCCGGGCCGACCCAGGTCAATCCGCTTTCGCCCGGAACCCGCCCGTCGGCCCGGATGTGTTGCTCCAGTTTTTCAATCGTCGCGCTAAAATCGATCGCCGGGATCAACGTCAATTCTTCCCGATCGAAAATTCGGGCGAGGAGTTCGAGAACGTCTTTCCGAACAGGGTCTTCTCCCTCGAATTGGAAGATGCCGTTGTCGTACTTCGGCGTCGGGCGGATCAAATCGCTCGGGTAAATCGAGCTGCCGTCGGCGGCGACCGAGATCATCGCCCCGCCGTATCCGATCATTTGCAGGTATTCGGCCAATCGGGTCGCCCCGTCGTAAAATGTGACCCAATCGCTGGCGCCGGAATTTTGCATTTCGCCGATCGTTTTTCCGGCCGAAAAATTCTCCGAAAAACAGGGCCGATGCAAATAACCGGCGAACAGCCGCTCCGGCCGGTCCGCGAACGCCCGGGGCAACTCGGAAGTGATCCGGGAAATTTTGATTTTGCCGAACGTCGCCGACCGTTGACTCTGCCGGTTGGTGAGGAGGATCATCGGATACTCGGTTCTCGGCCAAAAGACGATCCGGTGCGTCAAAACACGTTCCGGCGTTTTTTCGCTCACGATTTCCTCGGCAATGTCGAGACCGCTGTCGATCAACAACGGCACGACCGTTCCGTCCGGCATCGGCTCGACGATGCTGATGCCGAGCGTCTGCGGCCTTTTGGAAATGTACTCGACTTCGAGAAGATGCGGTCGGTTCGGGGACTGAACAGGAACGGAATACGCTTCCCAGGGAACGATGTCGTTTCTGCCGCTCGGTTGCAAGCTCGCGAATGTTCCGAAGACTTCGTCCTCCAAGGAGAGGTGCCCGCTGCCGAGCGGACCGTTCCAAAGCCGTTCGGCGAGCGGAAATTCCTTCGCGAGGGGCGTTTCGGGGTCGTTTTTCGTCCCGGGCGACCAAGGAAGGGAAATTTTGGACCAACCCCGAACGCCGGTCCAACGCGAAAGATCGGGCCGGAGGAATTTTTTCTTTTCCTCGGGTTTGGATTGCGCCGCAGCCTTCGCGAACGTTTTCCACCATTCGGGAAAACCGGGATCGACGATCGCGACCGGCTCCGTTTTGAGGTCGGCGATCGTCCCGAAATTTCCCGCCGGAGGAACGAAATGTCGCTTCGGAGAAAGGACGACACATTGAACGACTCGTTCGACCAGTTTATGTTTTTGATCTTTTTCCTTCTCTTTCGTTAATGCGGAAAGGGCGGAAGGGAGGGACGAGAGCAGTTTCGATTCCCCTTTTTTCGGTTGATTCAGCGACAGAACGATATCGTAAACGCCCGGCTCTTGCGGCAACCGGCAAACGACGGGAATCGGACCGGCTTCTCTCCTGCGGGTGATCGAAATTTCCTGGTCGAGGCCGGAAATTTTCTCCTCGGTTCGAGCTCGAAAAACGGCAATTTCAAGAACCTGCGATTCGGCGAAGGGGACCGTGAGGAATCGCGGCAACACATCGAATTCGACCGTCTCGTTCGGGAAAAAAACCAAATGCGGTCGCTTCAGCAAAATGGCTAGCTCGTCCCCGCCGCTGCGATGCAGGCTGAGCCGGTTGTTTTGATTGTCTAAAGGAACGACGCAGGAATCGGCGATCAGCTGTTGCAGCGGGACCGTTTTTTCGATCGGGTTTTCCCCTGCCTCGCCCGCGATTCGAATCTGGAGCGAAGCGGAAACCGGTCCGAAAACCCGAATTTGAACGCCGCTCAAGCGTCTCGGCCCTTTTTGGGCGAACAGCAGCCTGCCGTTTTCGATGCGGTAAGAAGCATGTATGTCCGATTCGTTCCCGAGCGGAACCGGGTCAAAGAGCATCCCTTCCGAAAGAGCAAAGGAGCCTTGCCAACAACTCGGTTCCCCGCCTCCCCAAGTGATGTTGAGTTGCATCAACTCGCTCCCTTTCGGGGGTGCGGAAACATTCGGAGGTGATTGAACGGCAAGGGGAGCCGATTTTTCGGCGGGAACGGTCGGCTCTTTCTCCGTAACAGGGATCGGCTGTCGATTCGGGGGCGTTAAAAAATCCGAATCGGAAAGCGAAAAATTCGGCGAAAGCTCTTGCGAAAAGTCCGAATCGAAGTTGGGGCGCGACGCCTCCTTTTCCCCACTACGAAGAGGGGAAGCAAGGAAAAAAAACAAAAGCAAACAAGGCACGAGAAGAGAAAGCCGCAACAAGAGAGGAAACTCTTGCAGCGGAATGTCTCTTTTCGTGCGAAGTCGCGCTTCGATTTTGGCTTTGCCGCGAAACATGGGCTCCGAATTTGCACAAAAGACGAGAAAGAAAAACGGAGCGGATTATAAGAAACGAAAAGAAACAGGAACAGAGCAATTTATTTTGCGCTGTCGCCCCAATTTGACACGATTGTCGCAGTTGCGCCCCCGGCGTCTGCGCCGCTCGGCTAAACGGGCGATATCCAATTTTCTCAAGAAATTTCGCCTATCCGCCTTTTCCGAGGTCAAAGACTTCTGTATAATCTCCCCCAGTCGTTGATTTTCGACATCTCGTTTTGACACTTTCTTACTCAAATGGGCCTTATTCTGTTTCCCACAATTGCCGACCGACGCGAATCGCTTGGTTGGCCCTCTCGGTCGCTCTTCTTTGCTTGGCGGCCCCGCCGCCCTATATAATTTTCCGACAACTGCGGCGCGATTTTAAATATTTCTTATCAAGTCACCATTCTTTTATTGTCAGATTCTTAACCAAACAAGGGAAAAAATATGGACTACCAGACTTACTTTAAAAACCAACCGAATGCCCAAGGGCGATTCGGAGAATACGGCGGCTCGTATCTTCCGCCGGAACTCGTGCCCGCGTTCGAGGAAATTTCGATCGCCTACCAGACGATTTGTCAATCGGCCCGGTTTATCAACGAACTGCGACGCATTCGCCGGGAATTTCAAGGGCGGCCGACGCCGGTGTATCACTGCGAACGGCTTTCCCGCAAAGTCGGTCTTTGCCAGATTTATTTGAAACGGGAAGACCTGAACCACACCGGAGCCCATAAGCTCAACCATTGCATGGGCGAGGGGCTGTTGGCCCATTACATGGGCAAAAAACGGCTGATCGCCGAAACCGGTGCGGGGCAACACGGAGTCGCGATCGCGACGGCCGCCGCCTTTTTCGGCTTGGAATGCGAAGTGCATATGGGCGAGGTCGACATCGCGAAGCAGGCCCCGAACGTCGCGAGAATGAAAATTCTCGGGGCGGAGGTCGTCCCTGTCTCGCACGGTCTCAAAACGCTGAAAGAAGCGGTCGATTCGGCGTTCGAATCGTATTTGAAAAATTACAAGGATTCGATTTACTGCATCGGCTCGGCCGTCGGCCCGCACCCTTTCCCGATGATGGTCCGCGATTTTCAAATGTGCGTCGGCATCGAAGCGCGGGAACAATTCCTTGAAATGACCGGGCACCTTCCGGATGCCGTCTGCGCTTGCGTCGGCGGGGGGAGCAACGCGATCGGGATGTTTTCCGGCTTTCTCGGCGATCCGGTCGATCTTTTCGGCGTCGAACCGCTCGGGACCGGCACCGCCCTCGGTCAGCATGCCGCGTCGATGCGGTTCGGCAAGAAAGGGGTCTTGCACGGGTTCGAAAGTTATCTTTTGCAGGACGATTATGGGGACGCGGCTCCCGTTTATTCGATCGCGAGCGGGTTGGACTACCCTTCCGTCGGACCGGAACACGCTTTCCTCAAAGATCAGAATCGGGTAAAATACGTCGATGCTTCCGATGCGGAGGCGATCGACGCGTTCTTCAAACTCTCGCGGTACGAAGGGATCATTCCGGCGCTTGAAAGCGCTCACGCCGTCGCCTATGCGATGCAATGGGCCCGGGAGCACCGGACCGGGGCGATTCTCGTCAATTGCAGCGGGCGCGGCGACAAAGACCTCGATTACGTCGTCGAACATTACGGCTTCGGCGAAAAGTATAAGTAACCGTAACCGTTCACGACTCTTATTCTGGGGTCGTTGATAGGAATTCTTTCGAAATACTGTGCTCCGCACAAAAAATGAGCCAAGGGGCTTCCTGAGCGAAGCGACGAAAGCCCCGATACCGCGAGGGTTGAGTTTGAGGCTCCGGTCCAATTTTTTCGCGGAGAGCAGTAAAAGCCGGAAAGGAGCCGTACTCGGCGTATTGACGGTGTGTTGGCGTTCAATGCCAACCGTCAATGCGCTCCTTTCCGGCTTTTATTCTTGTGGGCGACGGGTCGGGACTACGGCGTCTGCGCCGCTCGGCTAAACGGGCTCCCCGTTTCTCACTTGCCGCTTCCCACTGTTTTCTCCGTTTCGGCGATCAGCTCACGGGCGCTCTGGGCGTCGGGCTGCTCGCGGAGTTTTTCAAGAAAGCCCGGGACCGTTAGCACACGGCTCAGTCGGGCCAGCACCCGGAGGTGTATCCGGTCGTCGGTCGAGCAGATCAGAAAAAAAACGTCCGTCAAATTGTCAAACCCGCCGCCGAACGGAATGCCCCGGGGTACGATGCCGAGCGTTAAAAACGTTTCCCCCAAAATCGAAGAGAGCGGCCGCCGCGGGTGCAACAGCGCAACGCCGTTGTCGAGCGCCGTCGGGTGCAACTCTTCCCGCTTTCGCACCGCCTCGGTCATTTTTTCGGCGTCCCAGAGCAGGCCCGTGTTCAACGCGAGATGCGACATCGAACGGATCACCGAATCCTTCGTCTTCGCATGCAGCGGGATTTCGATCCCCCCTTCGGGAATCAATGCGGCAATCGAAATTTCCGGCTCTTCCTCGACCGCGCTTCGGGCAAGCACCCCCTCGACATCCGAAAGTTCCTGGGCGTCGGAAAGGCCGATCTTCCGCTCCAGCCAATGGTGTATCTCCTCCCGGGCGAAGAACCATTCCCCTTTGTTCTTGCGGCCGGGAATGTCCCCCCGCTCGGCCAGCTTCCGGACCTGGGTTTCCGGCAGATGAAGGAATCGGGCCAATTTGCTGAGATCGTAATTCGAATGCGGCATCGGAGGGGGCGGGAAAGGGAAAATTGCGCGGAGTATCAGACTGCGTGAACCACCAAAAAATGGGGTGCGAATTTGGGCTAAGCTACGTTCTCGTCATTTCGAGCGAAGCGAGAAATCTCACCCTCGCCGAAAGAGCCGGAATTCTTTCCCTCTCGCAAGGGTGAGATTTCTCCTTGCGCGTTGCTCCAGTCGAAATGACGTTTTGTCCGCGCGCAACCACACTCAAATAGCGCCGGGGCAAAGGCTAAGTGAGTGTGTTATCCGAGGACGTATTTGTTGGCGATCGTGATGCCGCTGATGATCGCCCCGATGATGCCGACCATGCCCTGGTCGGTGCCGCAGAGGTAAAGATTATCCAAATGCGTCCGACCGTCGTATTTCTTTTCCGGA
>JAVBSX010000255.1:0-5562 GCA_031556455.1 Thermoguttaceae bacterium | reverse complement strand
CGTATAGACCCGATCGTTTTTTTTGAGGGCGTTGACCATTTTTTTTCGTCGATCATCTTCCCGCTGCTGGGGACGAATGATGAGGAACCAAAAAATGATGAGGATCGGCCCGACCATGACCAGGATCGCCATAATCGGGTTACTTCCCCCGTCCGCTTGGGCAAAAAGCGTCAGATTCGTGAGAGAGGAATCGAACATGGGGATATCTCAAAAAGGGGTGGGGAAAGACAAATATCGATGTTTCCGATCTCATCGACCTAGAACGGACCTAATATATTAAGAGGGATACTATAATCGTTATTCCCTTTTTCGACAAGACGGCCCAAGAAAAAGTTGAAGATTGCGAAGTTGAATTTTACACCAGCACGGCGTTTTTCAATCAACCTTCGACAACCGAAGCGTCATTTCGAGCAAAGCGAGAAATCTCACCCTAGCCGAAAAAGTAGGAATTCCGCCCCTCGCGCGAGGGTGAGATTTCTCCTTGCGCGTTGCTCCAGTCGAAATGACCGCCGCGTTTTTTTTGGCGAAGACTGTTTTCACGACCTTCGAATTTCGACGTACTCTGAAGAGAACGCGACCACCACTTTTACGCTTTCCGGACAAGCAATGCCGAAGCCTGGCCTTGAGCGCTGAGGGCCAATTTGAGAAAAGAAGGGCCGCTCGGGAGGTTTTCCCCGCTTCGGACGACCCGAATCGGGCATTCCGGGTCGGCGGTTTCGTAATTCAAAATCGGAAAGAGCCGATCGTGGTGCAAGGCGAGAATTCCGGCAATCAATTCGACAGCCCCGCTTCCGGCCCCGAGATTGCCAAAATGCCCTTTTCCGGTCGTCGTCGGGACCGGCGTTTTCCGCTCGCCGAACACCCGGTTGATCGCCCGGGCCTCACAGGCATCGCCGCATATGGTTCCCAGACCGTGCGCGTTGATGTGTCCGATCGATTCGGGACCGCAATTTCCTTTTTGGAGGACGTTTCGCATCGCCTGGACCAAGGCCGTTTCCCGGCAATCGACGCTCACATCCCGCTCCGACCAGGCGACGGAATTGCCGCCGAGAACTTCGGCGTAAATGTTCGCCCCTCGCTTGAGAGCATGTTCCCGCGATTCCAGGATCAAGGCCCCGGCCCCTTCGCCGAGCACCATGCCGCCTCGATTCCGGTCGAACGGCCGGGAAGCCGATTCGTGCTTGCTCACCTGCTCTTGGATCAGGGTCTGTACGAGTTTGATCGGGTGCAGCCGCGAACCGGTCGCGCCGACGACGAGCAGTTCGACCTTGCCGGCCCGGATCGTTTCGACCGCTTCCCCGATCGCCCCGCCGATCGAGGCCTCCTGCAGCATGATCGAATTGTTGGGGCCGCGGAAATCGTTGATGATCGCGATATGACTTGAAGGCATGTTCGGCAGGTATTTCAGCTGCCAAAGCGGCGACATTTTCGGCATTCCCTCTTTGGCCCAGCGGGAAAAATCGAACCGGACGGCCGACGTCCCCTGTTCCGAAAGGCAGGATTTGACACCGTCCAAAAGATCTTCGACCGTTGAATAGATTAAATCGCAGCCGAACGTGACCCCCATCCGTTCCGGGGCGTACGATCCGCTCACAATCCCGGCATCGGCCAAAGCCCGTTGGGTCGCGGCGACACCCATTTGAATTTCGCGCGACATCAACTTAGTCGCTTTTTTGATCGTCTTCTTTTTCGTGGGGTCGTTCTCGCCGAAATCCTCGATCGCTCCGGAAAAATCGGAACATTTCCCGGCAAAAGCGATCGGGGAATCGCCCGCCCGATCGAACTCGAACGGCCGGATGCCGCTTTTTCCGGCGATCAGGGCGTTCCAAAGTCCGGTCGTCGTCAGCCCCAAGGGGGAAACGACGCCCAAGCCGGTAACCACGATCCTGCGCGACGATTCTTTCATCAAAAATGCAACCCGTATTTCGAACGAACTTGGCGAAGTCGATTGATTATGTCCGAGGAGCCCGAACAAGTGCCCCCTTACAAATTATCAGAGTCGCCTTAATATAACACGAAATGCAGTCTTGTCGAGGGTTATGCCAACGGAAAACACGCTGTAATGGTAACGCAAACGAAGTTCGTCGCCGTTCGCGGCTTTTTCCTATCTCAATTTGAATTGGGCGACAAGCTCCTGCAGTTTTCGGGCCATCGAACTCATTTCGTTGGCCGCACTCGCCG
The DNA here is from genome assembly GCA_031556455.1 of Thermoguttaceae bacterium. GTDB lineage: Bacteria > Planctomycetota > Planctomycetia > Pirellulales > Thermoguttaceae > JAVBSX01. The sequence goes on along the minus strand of JAVBSX010000255.1, from coordinate 3,381 downwards.
ATTCCTCGGCGCTGGCCGTGTTCTGTTGAATGACCGTGTCGATTTGCTGCAGCCCGATCGTAACCTGGGCGACCCCCTGGGCCTGTTCGTTGCTCGCGACCGCGATCCCGGCGACCAGATCGGTCGTCTTGCGAATCTGTTCGACGATTTGGTTGAGCATTTCGGAGGTATTGGCGGCAACCTCGCCTCCCATCCTGATTTCCGAGCCGCTGGTCGCGATCAAATCGGTCGTTTCCTGCGCCGCCTTGGCGCTTCGGGCGGCCAGATTCCGGACCTCTTCGGCGACGACGGCAAAACCTTTTCCGTGTTGTCCCGCCCGGGCCGCTTCGACGGCCGCATTGAGGGCGAGCAAATTGGTCTGGAAGGCGATGTCGTCGATCACTTTGATCACCCGTTGAATCTGCTCCGAGTTTTTCGTGATTCGCCCCATCGCTTCGGTCATTTTCAACATCGCTTCCTGTCCGTTTTGAGCGGCGGTCGAAGCGAGATTCGCGATATCCCGAGCTTCCCCCGAGTTTTCGGCGTTCGCCTTGGTCTGGGAACTGATTTCGTTCATCGAAGCGGTAATTTCCTCAAGGGAGGCGGCCGATTCCTGGGCTCCATTGGAAAGATTGGAGGCCGCATTGGCGACTTCGCCAGAACCGTTTGCGACCTGCCCGACGCTTTCGTTGATCGAAGAGAGCGTTGCGTTGACCTGGGCAAGCATCGATTCGAGGTTGCGGTTCATCGTATCTTTTTCGCTCTTCATTTTGACGGCATCGGTCCATTCTCCTCGGGCCAAATGCCGGGCCAGGGTATCGATCTGCCGGTAATCGTTGAGAACAGCGCTGGTTCCCTGGACGAGCGTACCGATTTCGTCCCGGCGGCGGAGATAGGCGGGATCGATTTCAACCTCCAAATCCCCTTCGGCCGCGACCTTGTGCATCGAATCGACGACGACCTTGATGCCGCGGGTGATTCCGGTCGTCAACCAAAAGCTGACCAACAGACCGAACAAAGTCGCGACGCCACAAACGACGGCAATCAAAATCAGGATGAAACGGTCGAAGACACGCCCCTTCTCCTGGGCGTCTTTATTCCTGGTGTTCAATTTGTCGATCATCGTTTGAATCGAAGCGAGAATGACGTCGGAATTTTCGACCATTCCGTTGTCGATTTTTTTCATTTCCTCTTCCAAAGCGAAGGTTTCCTTGATTTCCTTCAACCAGGCATTGACCTGATCCCGAGCGGTGTTCAATCCCGCTTTGCCGACATCCGTATGCAAATGGGGGAGAATCTCTTTTTCAAGCAATGCCAACAGTTCTTTTCCGTTCTCCTCGATTTTTTTATCGAGTTCGATTTTTTCCTTCTCCTGGATCGCACTTTGGTGCTGGAAGCATTCGCGGCGAATCGCCTGAACCAAAGTAATCGCCTTGTCGATGTTGCCGGAAAGCAAAACACGATCCTTCGCGAAGAAAACCGTTCCCTTATCGTCTTTATAGGCGTCCTCTTCGGTCACTTTTTCAACGCTCACCGCCAATTCCGCGAGCAGGTCCAAGGTTTTGTTCGCCATATCCCGTCGCAAGTTGAGGCTTTTTTGCCAGTCGAGTTCCTTCGCGTACCAGAGCATATCGTCGTCGTTGAATTCTTTGAACAGATCGATTGCCTTGACCAAATTCGGGCGGTTGCCTTCGAGCAATTTCGGCGTCAAATCGCCGGCGAGTTTTTTCATTTCCTTATAAATCTCATCGATCGCGGTCATGTGCTTGCGATCATGATCGATTGCACCGTAGGCCGAAAAAAGCAGGGCATCGCCGACCCGTTTTTGAAAAAGGCTTCCTTGTTGGACGTATTCGCCCACCTTGGCGGTTTCCTCCGTCATTTTTGCGCTGGAAACGACGGCGTAATAGCCGACCGCCCCGACAAGAAGCAAAAGAAGGATCACCAGAACGAAACCGGCCGTTAACTTTGTCCCGATTTTAATGTTGTTCATTGTTTAGCTCGTCGATCGATTAAGGATGTATGGGGCGAACAAGAGGGGGTGCTTCAAAGCCATTTTTCATTTTAAAGCGATGCAAACTGACGTAGAATACTCTTTTTTTGCCATTATTTTCCTAAAAAACAAATTTTCTCTTCACCGTTTTCCATCTTTTTTTTTCGGACAGGGGAGAAAAACCGGAAGCTTTGTTATAATCCGATTGTTCGTTACGAGTCCCCATTGTAATCGATAATCCGAAACCCAAAGATCGTCAAAGCCTACTGTCATATCGTGATTCATTTTTGGATGGTCGGTCGCTGACTTTTTCCAATTTTCAGGCTTGGCATAATCCCCCACTCATCATGATGCATCGTCAGTCCTCTCTTTTTACACTCGTGTTGACCTTTTCCGCTTTTTTCGCCGGAGCGCAGGAAAATGTCTGGGCGGCGGGGCCGTCCGAGCGGTCGAAACGGCCGAATATCGTGCTCATCATCTCGGACGATCATGCCTGGACCGATTACGGGCTGATGGGGCATCCGGTCGTCCAAACGCCGAACATCGACAAATTGGCCTCGGAAGGGCTGGTTTACACCCGGGCTTATGTCCCCTCTTCGCTCTGTTGTCCGAGCTTGGCCTCGATCATCACCGGGCTGTATCCGCATCAGCACAAGATCACGTCCAACGACCCACCGATTCCCGAGGGGATGTCGGCCGGCGATTTTTACAAATCGCAAGCGTATGAGGACGGCCGCGCGACCATGTCCCGGCATATGGACGCGACTCCGGCACTGCCGAAATTGCTCGGACAAAACGGCTATCTTTCCCTTCAAAGCGGCAAGTGGTGGGCCGGGGATTACAAACACGGCGGGTTTACCTCCGGAATGACCCGGGGCGGGCGGCACGGCGACGAAGGGCTCGCGATCGGCCGGGAAACAATGCAGCCGATTTACGATTTTATCGAAACGGCCCGAAAAGAAGACAAACCGTTTTTCCTCTGGTATGCCCCGCTGTTGCCCCATGATCCGCACACGCCGCCGGAACGGTTGTTGCAACAATATCAAGGGAAGGGCCGTTCGATCTTTCAAGAGCGATACTGGGCGATGGTCGAATGGTTCGACGAAACCTGCGGCGAGCTTCTCGATTACCTCGACGAGAAAAACCTTTCGGAAAATACGCTCGTTTTTTACCTGGCCGATAACGGTTGGATTTCGCGGGACGATTCCCCGCGATTCGATCCCCGCTCGAAGCAATCCCCGTACGACGGCGGGCTGCGGACGCCGCTGATCGTCCGTTGGCCCGGGAAGGTGCGTCCGGGCCGCTGCGAAACACAGGTCTCTTCGATCGACATCGCCCCGACGATTTTGGACGCGCTCGGCATCGCCCGCGACCCGCAACTGCAAGGTGTCAACCTGTTGGATGCCGAC
>JAVBSX010000080.1:0-32224 GCA_031556455.1 Thermoguttaceae bacterium | reverse complement strand
GGACCTGGTTTCCAACCGTTCCCTACAGCCTACAGCCTACAGCCTATAGCCTATAGCCTACAGCCTTCCCCCATCAAAGGAGTTTCAACATTGGATATCCCACGTTTTTTCAACATTACCGAAAGTGCTCACCGCATTCATAACCCGTTCACACCCGAAAAATTCGCGACACTCGGAGCGGTGCTGCGTCTGGAACCGGGGGCCCGCGTACTCGATCTCGGCAGCGGTTCGGGGGAGATGCTGTGCACCTGGGCACGCGATTACGGCATCACCGGCTTCGGCGTCGATATGAGCCGGTTGTTCAGCGAACAGGCGAAACGCCGCGCGGAAGAACTCGGCGTCGCCGATCGCGTCGCGTTCCTACACGGCGATGCCGTCGGCTACGTCGCCGAGGAAAAGTGCGACATCGCCGCCTGTGTCGGCGCGACTTGGATCGGCGGGGGCTTTACCGGGACCATCGAACTTTTGGCGAAGAGCCTCCGCCCCGACGGCATCCTCCTCATCGGCGAGCCTTACTGGCGTCGGTTGCCGCCGACGGAAGAGACGGCCAAAGAATGTTTCGCCGAATCGATCGCCGATTTTCTCATGCTTCCCGGCCTTGTCGGGTCTTTCGGCGAACTCGGTTACGACGTCGTCGAAATGGTTTTGGCCGACCAGGAAGGCTGGGATAGGTACGAGGCGGCCAAATGGCTCACCATGCGGCGTTGGCTCGAAGCGAATCCCGGGGACGACTTCGCGGAAGAAATCCGGGCCAACCTGACCGCGGCACCCAAGCGGCACGTCGAGTACACGCGCGAATACCTGGGATGGGGCGTGTTCGCTCTGATGTCGCGCGATTGACGAACGGCTAATTATTCCGCCCCCAGACTTTCGAACAGTTCGTGCACTTTCTTTTCGACGAGATCGTGCAATTCCTCGGCATTCATCGCCCGGGCCGTTTCGAAAGGGATCAGTTCGCCGAACTTGACCTTGATGTGACCGGGGCCGGGCAACTTGTTGAAACGGGGCCAGGCCTCGAACACCCCCTCGATCGCGACGGGCAGGATCGACGCCTGCCCGCGAAGGGCGAACGTCAGGAAACCGGATTTGAACGGAGCGACCTTCCCGTCCCAGCAGCGCTCTCCTTCCGGAAACATCAACACCATTTCGCCGTTCTTGAGTCGCTTGATCGTTTCTTTCATCCCCTCGAAGCCGATCCCTTCGTTGTTGAGCGGGATCGCATCGAAGGAGTCGATCAGCTTGGCGAACGGCTTGAATTTGAACAACCCTTTCCGTGCGAGATAATTCGTATGCCTGTATATGCCCGCGCCGATCAGAGCCGGGTCGAAATACGACTTGTGTTTCTCGACGATCAGCACGGCTCCCTCGGGCGGGATATTGTCCTGGCCGAAATACCGAGCCGAATAAAAGATCATGAAAAACAGCCGCACGATCATCCGGCCGAACGCATACCAATACTGGCGTTGCCGGGAAATCACGCGAACCTTTTTGCGAAGTTGCTGTTCGGACATGGTTGGGGGACCGGAAAATTCAGCGGAATCGAGCAAAACGCAATCGAGCCGGGACCGTGAGGTCCCGGTTAGTGTCCGTCTTCAAGGCCCGTCGGCATAACCAACACCTTTGAAGACGGAAACCAACCGGCAGCTGACGCAGCCGGCTCGATGAGAAATCGTCCAAACGTTATTTTACGTTCTTCAATTCGACCCAATGCTTTTCGGTCGCCGCGATCATCGCCGCTTCGAGAACGCGCTGCGTCTGGTAGGCGTCGTTGAAATCGGGGAGCGGAACCGTCGGCTCTTTACCCGCGAGCTTGAGGATGATGTCGTAGGCCATGCTCGTGAAGCAATGCTCGTAGCCGATGATGTGGGCGTCGGGCCAGTAGTTCGCGACATACGGATGGTCCCCGCCGTGCGTGCACATGATCGTCGTCCAGCCCTGGACCGCCCGCGGCCGGGTCGCATCGTAAAATTCGAGGTAGTTCATTCGCTCGAAATTGAACTTGAGGGCGCCCTTCGTTCCGTTGATTTCGAAACCGTTGGCGTTCTGGTTGCCGGTCGCCTGCCGGGCAGCTTCGTAGGAACCGATCGCGCCGTTGTTGTATTTCGCGAGGAAGAGAACCGTATCATCAACGGTCACTTCGCCCATTTTGACGTTTTCGGCGCCCGCCTTGCTGTAACGCATCTGCTCGTCGGTTACAATCCCGCCGCCACTGTCCTGTTCGATGATCTTGCGCTGCTTGACGAAGGTCTCGGCGATCGCTCCGCAGACGTCGGTGATTTCAAGACCGGAAACGAACCGGGTCATGTCGATGATATGGGCGTTCAAATCGCCGTGGGCGCCGGAACCGGCCAGTTCCTTTTTGAACCGCCAAGCGTAGGGAACCGACTCATCGGCCCAATCCTGCAGGTAGGTCGCCCGGACGTGTCGGATTTCGCCGATCGCGCCCTGCTTGACCAGTTGATGGGCCAGGGCGACGGCCGGGGCGCGGCGGTAATTGAACCAAACGAAGGTCGGGACCTTCGCCTTGGCGGCGGCTTCGGCCATTTCCCGGGCTTCCTGCAAGGTCCCGGCGATCGGCTTTTCGCAGGAGCAGGCTTTTCCGGCGGAGATCGCGGCCTTGGCCGGCGGAGCGTGCATAAAGTTCGGCGTCACGATATCGACCAAGCCGATTTCAGGCGATTTGACGAGAGCTTCCCAATCGGTCGAGGCGTTTTGCCAACCCCATTTTTCGGCGAAGGCTTTCGGATTTTCCGCTTCCATACCGTAAACGGTGTGCATCACCGCCTTGAGCGGGGGATTGAAAAAGCGATTGACCTGTCCCCAGGCATTCGAATGGGACCGTCCCATAAATCCTTGCCCGATCATTGCAACATTGAGTGTCTCAGCCATATTTTTCTCCTGTTCGATATGTAGATACGATTTGAGGCGACACCTCGCCCTTGAAAAGACGCATTTTAGCTTTCGGCGACGACGTTTTCAAGAGCCGCAAGTCCGCGAGTGCGGTTTGTGTCTATCTTCAAATAGGAATATTTCCTGCGGTGAACGAAACCGGGACCACAGGTCCCGGCTCGTTGTCGGTTGACGGTTCGTTGTCGGCTCGTATGTTGGCCGAGTCGTCAATCTCAGGACAAGCGCTCGCCAAGGGTGTCCCATTGGATGCCGACGCGGCGAAGGGCGTAGCCGAGCTCTTTCATGTAATCGCCGTAGCCGGTCATCCAATGAAAACCGGGCATTCTTTCGGCGAGCAACGACGAAGGGCAATCGTACTTGATGTCGAACTGCGTCCGGCAAATCGGGCGGAACGGAGCGTCGACGACCTCGCCCATCAACCCGACCCAGCGTTCCGAGGCGAAGTCGGGGGCGATGTTGGTGCATTTCGTTCCGAGCGGGACCTCGACCTTGGGGGCCGCGCCGTAGTCGGATTCGAAATGCGTGACGATCCGGGCCGGATCGTAGGTCTTGCCGTTCATCTTTCTCGGACCCGTGCAATGCGCCAACGTGATAATCTGGTTGTGCGGATACGTCGGATCGTTAAGGAAGACCGGCTTGCCCGAAATGTTCGCGAGCAACACACCCGAAGGGATGACGACGAAATCCGATTCGCAAAACGCGAGATAGCCGTCGTCGTTGAGCGTGCTCAGCGTCAGGCAGGCGGCCGTTTTCGAAACCTGCATGATCGTCCCCATGCAACCTTGAATCGTCATGTTCCGGGTGCCGGTTTCCTTCAGGATCGAACGGAACACCTGGTCCAACAGGAAGCACTTATCGACGAATTCCCGCGAGGTTTCGAGCTTGGTTCGCGGCATTCTGAGGTAATCGGATGCCCGTTGTTTAGAAATTTCGACCGCCTTGGGATCGTTGTTGGCCGCTTCGATCAGCTTGCCGAGTTCGTCGTAGGAAATGTCGTGGTACTGGAATCCCCAAATCTTTTCGACGAGCGCGGGAACGACCCCTTCGGGCTGGGCCCAGGCTCCGGCACCGCCGATCGTCACGATTTTGGCGTTGCGGGTGTTTTTCAATCCACAAAGCGACCGCAGTCGCCAGGTCAATTCCTCAAGCGAATCGGTAACGACGTCCTCGGGCAGAATCCGGGTGAGGGTTTGCGAATCGGTGTGCTGCCGCAAAAATCGGGGCGAAACGATCTCGTATTGCAGGTAGACCGGGCCGCTTTTCCAACGTTGAAAGATGATCGCGTCCTTTTCGATGTTTTTGAGCGGATCGATCGCGCCCCCGGCTCCGTAGACGATCAACAGGTCGGCTTTTTCGATGTCCGGATGCGCTTGGACCTGTCCCATATCAGTCGCCGCCGTCACTTCCAGAAATTCGACGGGGAAATCGGCTTTCTTTTTGATACCGTCCAGTTCCTTGGCGATTCGGACGACTTCCTCCTGAGCGGCTTCCTTGGAATCGACGCCGCCCCAGCTTCGCCAGCTGACTCCTTCCTGTCGTTGCGGCAGATCGTGTATGAGGATCGGCTTGACGATCAGCGGTGTTCGCTGCGGCGGCTTCGGGAGGTTTTCGGCCGCCGCCCCTTGGACCAACGAGGTCCAGTAAAGACCGCCGAGCAACGTTCCGCCGAGGGCGGCGGCGCCCATAAACGTCCGGCGGTTCAAGGAAAAAACGTCCGCGGAAACGGCCGGTTTCTGCGGCGGGCAACAATGACAACGAGGTTGGTTTTCCATAATTCTGGCTCCAGGGAAAATTGAAGAGAAACGACGCAACAACTCCCCGAATTATAACAAATACGGGAATGCGATTTCAAGAGCCGCACAACGGGGCGCGAGAATTGCATAGTCGAAAATTTTCGATTTTCAATCAACCGACAACAACCGAAACGTCATTTCGAGCAAAGCGAGAAATCTCACCCTCGCCGAGAAAGTCGGAGTTCCGACCCACTCGCGAGGGTGAGATTTCTCCTTACGCTGCGCTTCAGTCGAAATGACGGCCTTGTTTTTCGGGTGGTTCCAACGACTTTGCAATCCTCTTGACAACGGGGCCGCAATGATTGTTTCCCGCGAGGGGCGGCGGTATAATTAATTTTTTGACGCGGAAATGGTTTCGCGAACTTAACTCACCACTAACAGGAGATCTCTTATGAAAGCAACGATTCGAATGATTTGGCCTCTTTTGATCCTCTTTTTGACGGCGAGCCCGTTCGCGGCGGCGGCCGAATCGGGATATACCGCGCTCTTCAACGGCAAAGACCTTTCCGGCTGGACCAAACGGGGAGGAGACGCGACCTACGACATCGAGGGAGACGCGATCGTCGGCAAACGCGGTCCCGGTCCCAACACGTTTCTTTGCACCGAGAAAAATTTCGAGAATTTCATTCTCAAATTCCAATTCAAATTCGATATCGATATCAATTCCGGCGTTCAATTCCGCAGCAATGCCCGGCCGAAAGGGGACCGCGAGGTCGTTTTCGGTTACCAATGCGAAATGGAACCGGACCTCAATCAAATGACCTGCGGCATTTACGACGAGTCGCGTCGGAACCGTTGGCTCGATTCCCTGACCCCCGAAATTCGGGAAAAAACCAAAGCGTCCCTCAAATTGAAGGATTGGAACGATGTTACGATTCAATGCGTCGGCCCTTCGCTGAAAACCTGGCTCAACGGCCAGTTGGTTTCCGATGTGATCGACACGGCCGAAACGCAGGGCTTTATCGGCCTGCAAGTGCATAGTGCCGACCAAGGGCAGGTTCGTTGGCGCAACATCCGGATCAAGGAACTCCCGGCGACCCCTTGGAACGCCCTGATGGGGGATAAGGAACTGAGTGCTTTGGAAGTGATGCCCGCCGGAAAATGGACCGTCGACGACGATCTGGTCGTGCATGCGGTTTCTGAAAAATCCGAAACGCGGGACGGACTGGTTTTGACCAAGGTCGAATACAACAACTTCGCCACGAAAATCGCTTTCAAGCAGATTAAGGGTAACAGCGGGCTGTACGTCCGGGCGACGGAAAACGGCAAGTCGTACTGGGTCAAGGGATTGCAAGGGGAGATCGACGGGCTCGCGACCGGGGGGCTTTGGGAGGTCGACGGCCGCGGTTGGGTCGTCCCGCCGAACACCGAGTTGATCGGAAAGAACTTCCGTCCGGACGACTGGAACGAGTTCAGCGTCGTCGGCGTCGGGGACCACATCGTTACGAACCTGAACGGCACGGAAATCTCGAACACGACCGACCCGAAGATCTTCAAAACCGGCAAACTCGGCTTGCAGTTGCACGGCAGTACCGATATGGACTACTATTTCAAGGACTTCTTCGCGATGCAGCTCTCCGACGATGCGGTCAAGATGATCGAAGCGACCGAAGAGCCGTAAGAGTTCGAGAGTGTAGAGTGTAGTCCAATCATGAAGACGGCCTTCGTAAAAACAAGGCCGTCATTTCGACCGGAGCAACGCGAAGGGAGAAATCTCACCCTCGCGAAAAGGGTCAAGAACTTCGCGTCCTCGGGCGAGGGTGAGATTTCTCGCTCCGCTCGAAATGACGCGACGTTTTGCTCTTTTTTCGCGAATCACGATTCGATAACGCGACTCTCCGCTCTTTCTCAATTGATCGTCCAACCTTCAGGGTATTTCTTCCTGAGCAGCGCATCGGCTTCGGGGGCGTTGCGAACCTTGAGGTTCGCGGCGTCCCAATCGAGCTTCTTGCCGAGCCGGTACGCGAGCGTCCCGAGCAACACCGTTTCCGCGACCGGACCGGAATAGCCGAAATCGCAGCCGGTCGGTCCTTTGCCCGATTTGATCGCCGCGATCCATTCCGCATGCTGTCCGGGCGAATCGGGGATCGATTTTTCCGGCCGCTTGTAATCCTTGAATTTCTCTTCGGGATACAAAAGGTGATTCCCGTAATCGGCCAAAAGCAACCCTTCTTTTCCGACGAACAGCGTCCCGGCTCCCCAGGCGGGCAACCCCTTTTCGGCGAGCAGCGGCGGCCGGGCTTCGCCGTCGTACCAGGTCAGCCGAACCGCCGGCAGGTTCTCCCGGGCCGGGAATTCGTACTTCGCGATCATGTCGTTCGGCGTACATTCCGGATCGACCGGCGTCGGGGCGGTCGATTCGATCGAATTCGGATATTTCAGTTTCAAGGCCCAAAACGGCAGGTCGATGTGGTGACAACCCATATCCCCGAGCGAGCCGTTGCCGAACGCCCAGTAAGCCCGCCATCTCCCGCCGAAATAACACGGATGGTACGGCCGATGCGGCACCGGGCCGAGCCAAAGGTCCCAATGCAGGTTTTTCGGCACTTCCGGGAACTCGGTCGGCATCGTCAGTCCGCCCCATCGCGCTCCGCACCAGACATGCACTTCCTCGACCGGGCCGATCGCTCCGGCCTGAATCAGTTCGACGACGCGGCGATAATTCTCTCCGGAGTGCACCTGCGTGCCCATTTGGGTGATGAGTTTTTTCTCTTTCGCCAAATCGGTCATTCGCCGAACCTCTTCGACGGTGTGGGCGAGCGGCTTTTCGCAGTAACAGGGGATGCCGAGTTTCATCGCCGCGATCGAGGCGACGGCGTGGGTGTGATCCGGGGTCGTAACGAGGGCGGCGTCGATTTTGTCCCCCAATTCCGCGAACATTTGGCGGAAATCGACGAACCGCTTCGCCTCCGGGAACCGTTCGCCGGCGGCGTTGAGCAGGTTCTCATCGACATCGCAGATCGCGAAGACGTTTTCCCCGGCGATGCCGCCGAAATGAAATGCGCCCTGCATCCCGGCGGTCCCGACGGTGACGATGTTGAGCTTGTCGTTCGGGTTGCGTTCCCGGGCAAACGCGGGGGCGGCAAAATTCCGGCCAAGTAACCCGGCGGACAGGGCAAGCGCCCCGCTTGTTTGAAGAAAGTGACGACGCGAAATGTTTTGTTTTTTGGACATATTGAATCGTTGATTTCGTTAAGGAAGAGAATGGTTTAGAAAATGACAACGGAATAATGCAGAGTATAAGGTCAAAGCCTTTCCAATGCAACATCGAGCCGGCCGCGTCACGAGCCAATACTAGCCCCAAGCGTCAGCGCGAGGTGATGGGGTGATATCTTTACAGATGGTTTTTATCACCCCGCGCTAACGCTGGGGGCTAGTTGCCATTCTCCTGCAACACGGGGCCTGCACAAGAACGGGAATCGCGGTATAATTTCTTCCTGAATTTTGCCGAACGGGCCGATCGTCGGTTGATCGGGTTGATCGCGAATCACGTAACGCTTTTCAGGAGAACAAGATGCCCAAAATCGTATTGCTGGACCCACTTTCCGAAGACGGAATCAAACTGCTCGAAGCCGCTCACGGGATCGAATACGAGGAACGAACCGGCCTCAAAGGGGAAGAACTTCGTCAAACCCTCGCGGAATTCGACGGGGCGATTTGCCGGAGCGGTGTCAAGATCACCGCCGAAAGCCTCGCCGGGAACCAGCGGTTGCGGGCGATCGCCCGGGCCGGGGTCGGCGTCGACAACATCGATACGAAAGCGGCGACCCGGCAAGGGATCATCGTGATGAACACCCCGGGCGGTAATACCGTCTCGACTGCCGAGCAGGCGTTCGCCCTGATGCTCGCCCTGTCGCGAAATATTCATCCCGCGTACCAGGCGCTCATCGAAGGGCGCTGGGACCGCAAACTCTTTACCGGAACGCAATTGGCGGGCAAAACCCTTGGGATCATCGGCATGGGCCGGATCGGGCAGGTCGTCGCCAAGTTCGCGAAAGCCTTCGACATGAAAGTGCTCGCCTACGACCCGTTCCTCAGCCCGCAGCGGGCCCAGGAATTGGGAGTGCATTCCGTCGAAACCGTGCACGAAATGTTGCCCGAGGTCGATTACCTGACGGCCCATACGCCGCTGAACGATGCGACTCGCGGCATCATCGGCAAAAAAGAGGTTGATATGATCAAACCAGGCGCCCGGCTCGTCAACTGTGCCCGGGGCGGGATTTACGATCTCGACGCCCTGGTCGAAGGAATGAAAAGCGGCAAGCTCGGCGGCGTCGCGCTCGACGTTTACGAGGAGGAGCCGTGCACGAAGCATCCGCTTTTCGGAATGAAAAACGTCGTTTGCACCCCGCATTTGGGTGCGAGCACGGAAGAAGCACAGTCGAACGTCGCCCTCGAAGCGGTCGAATTGCTGATCGATTATTTTACCAACGGGATCATCAAACAGGCGGTCAACTTCGCCCCGCTCGATCCGGAAACCTTGCGCAGCCTGCGGGGATACCTCGACGTCGCCTACCGGCTCGGGATGCTCGCCGGACAGGTCGTCAAAGGAGCTCCGACCCAATGCCGAATCCGTTACAAAGGGGAGGTCGCCGGCAAAGACACCTCGCTCATCTCTTCTTCGTTCGCCGCCGGAATGATGTCCTCGGCTTTGGCCCAAGAGGTCAACATCATCAGCGCCGCTTCGCTGCTCAAGGACCGCGGCATTGAGCTGATCGAAGAAAAATCGCTCGACATCGGCGATTTCTCCTCGACGATTACCGCCGAATTGGTTTCCGAAACGGCGATGATTTCGTTCGGCGGAACGCTGTTCGGCAACTCGATGCCGCGGCTGGTTACGCTCAACGGCTACCGTTTGGAAAGTTATCTGGACGGCAATCTGCTCATTTTTCATCACAAGGACATGCCGGGGATCATCGGCGGGGTCGGCAACGTGTTCGGTCGGCACAAGGTCAACATCGCGCACATGTCGCTCGGGCGGGACAACCCGAAGCCGGGCGGAGACGCGATCGGGGTTCTTTCGCTCGACGGCGTCCCGCCGGCGGAAGCGATCAAGGAAGTGCTCGCGCTCGACGGCATCGACCGGGTCAACACCGCGAAGCTGCCCCCGGCCGAGGTTTATCCCGCTTGGATGCGGTAAGGCGACGGGCGAACGAGCGAGCAAAACGAGCAAATATAACGAGTGGCCCTCAACGAGCCGGGACCTGCGGTCCCGGTTTCGTTCACAGCGAGTCAAGACAACCACACCAATAGGTTTTATTACTCTGTCATAGAACACGTTCGTTTTCGATCTTCTTTGAAGACGGAGACAAACCGGGACCACAGGTCCCGGCTCGTTGGGCTCGGCGGCCTTCTTATTCGGGGAGCAGCAATCCCAGGATGATTTGGGCGTAAATACGGTGTCCGAAATCGTTCGGGTGGTTCAGCCCGTTGCCGGTCAAATCGAGAAACTTCTTGTAACGCAGAAGATCGGCCCAAGTTTGCGTCAGATCGGCGAGGGCAACCCCCTCGCCGCACAGAGAGGCGAGAGCGTCCCGATAGGCGTCGAACATCTCACGCGGCGTGTGCACCCATTCGGCGTTGCCGAGCATCGGGGCGATGAGAATGAATTCCGCCTCGGGCGAACCGGTCCGAATCGCTTTGATAATCTCGGCGATCCGGCTTTTGAACTCTTCCGGATTGCGGCCGCCGACATCGTTCATTCCGAAACCGACCAGCACCAGATTCGGCTTCGCCTCGGCGATTCGGGGAGCGTTTTCGACCCCCCAGGCGGCTCCCATTCCGCCGACCGAAAAATTGTGGTGCGTGATCGCCGAGCCGTAATGCTTGCGAAGCCCTTCCGCGACCAAATCCGCGAAGCATTGTTGGTACGGCGGAATATTCATGAAGAAGGAAGCGTCCCCGCCGATTGAAATGCTGTCCCCGAAGGTGCAAACGGTCAACGGCTCTTTCGCCTTGAGTTTCGCGAGGGTTCGCGGCAGGCCCGCTGACGCCGTTTTCGGGATGTAACCGTCCCAACCGGCTCCTTTCCTCGTGTAATCGACCTCAACTTGTCGCGGGGCGAACACCGACGGGCCGAACAGCATATACGTTTCGGGATCCCCCACTTTGTGCGAATAGGAATTTTCCGCCCCCTTTTTCGGGTACAGTTCCGCCGCTTTCGTAAAGGGAATCCGCGATTGCTCCAACAGTTCCAATCGCCGCGATTCGGGGACGAGCCGGTAGTCCTTCCCTTCTTCATAAATGACAAGCCCGCTCGAAGAACGCAACTGTTCGATCTTTTCCGGAACGAAGAGCAGCTCGGCGGCGGCCGGCTCGTTTTCGTTCGCCTGCAAGAAAAAAAGCGAGTCCCCTTGAATTCGTGCCGATTTCCAAAACGGCTCGAAAAGATGAATCTCTTCGATCGGCCGCGGCGGGTGCTGTTCCTGGGCCAATGCCGAAAAACCGGCGCAAAACCCGAAAAGAACGGTGCAAAGTCCGAGAAGGCTGAAGACAAAAGGAGACCGAAGATGTGGCATGGGAAAAACTCCGGGCGGTAAAGGGCAAAGGGTCAATAATCGTCTACCAATTTTACTTTACCAACTCGCGCGGTCCCGGTCAATCCTCGGAGTGTGAGTTCCGAGCAGTAAAGGTAATCGCCCGTCGATTGAATCACGAGCGCAACACTGGAAGTCCGGCCGTTCGGATAAAAGAAAACCGGCTCCGACCAGACCGGCTGCGGAGCCTGCGACTCTTGGGGAATGGGAAAATCCGTCCCGACGGATCGGGCCAAACCCAGCTCTCCGGTCGTTTCGGCGGCCGGGGTTGAAACGTGGGAAACCGGCGGGAACCCGAACACGCATTGGTTCGGCAATTCCCGGAGGTAAGAGCTCGCGACGGGTTGCACAACGCCGGTTTCCGAAGAAAAGGGAGCGGAAGGGTCCGCCCCGCTGCCGACAGCCCGAATTTGCGGCGTCACGGCGGTCGCCGGCTTCGGCGTCCGTTCGTCCAAAACGCTTTTCGGCAAAATCTCGTACATTCCGGTCCCTCCCTGGTACCGAAAAACGTAGGGGGTTCCAGCTTTCATCGCCGTGAGCCGGGTCGCGTAAAGCTCCCCTTGCAGTTTTTGCGCGATGCTCCCCAATTGGCTGCGCGCCCGCATCCTTTGAAAAGGCGCGATCGAAAGGCTCATGATCACGAGGATCAGCCCGAGCACGATCAAAAGTTCGAAGAGCGTAAAACCGCGTCGCATGGGGTGGTGGAAAGGCTTCAGGCTTCAGGCTTCAGGCTTCAGGAGTCGACCAACATAGGATTGTTGGATTCCGGTACGGAACCGGCGTCTTCGCCGCTCGGCTAAACCGACAATCGCCGCGCCGTTGCGGTAGGCCGCAGGACTCGTTTTCCAACCGTCCCCTGAAGTCTGAAGCCTTCTGCCTCAATACACATCGATCGGTCCTTCGGGGAACGGTTCCCCGGCGAGCTCGCGGTACATCGGGCAATTCGAGCGCATCGAAATCGGCAAATCCTGTTCGTTGCGCATCACAATGTGGTCCTCGGGCAACTTCCAACCGTGGGCGGCATAAAACGGGACCAGCGGCTCTTTGCAAAAAAGAATCGCGAACGGGAACCCCCGCTTTTTCGATTCCTCAAGGGCGGCGGCGAGGAGTTTCAGGGAAATCCGCTGCGAACGGTATTCCGGGGCAACGGCGACCCCTTGAACGCTCGCCGCGAGATACCGAAAATTCCAGGTCGTCGTTATTGAGCGAACAACAACCCCGACATGCCCGATCACCCGGTTGTCCCGGATCGCCAGTACCGAGAAAATCGGCGGCGTTTTGTACCAAACCCGGCGAATTCGGAAGATTTCGGCCCAATCCGGAAAACAAGCGCAAAGCAACGTCCGGATCCCTTCTTCCAAAGGAAAGTCAAGCTCCTGCTCATCGACGATCCGAATCACATAAGGCTCTTCAGACGAAGACGGCGAGAGAGAACCGGCCCCCAAAACGGATTGCCCCACCCTTTCCCCTTCCTGTCCTCCGTCCTCTGTCATCTGTCCTCTGCTCTTAAAAAACCATCTGTTTGACCTCAATGCCGGGAATCGCGGTCAGCTTTTTCGTCATTTCCGCGGCCTTGTCTTCCCCGCCGGTAAAATCGACGAGAATCAGGCCGTTGGGCGCACAAACCCCTTCGGCGGCATCGTGCAGCCCGAGCCGGGTCCGGATGCTACAACCGTATTCGCAAAAGACGGTTTGTACTTCGCCGGAGTTTTTCGCGAAACTGGTGACATTAACGCCGAGAATAATTCTTTTAGCCGACATTTTCAAGGTCCTTTCTGAATTGAGTGGGAATGATCGAATCATTTCAACGCCGATACGGACATTATACACGACCCGCCCGAAAATGAAAAGCGTTCGACGGCGTGGTGCAGCATGTCGAGGGCAGTCCCGTTTTGTGGGCAAACAACTGCCCGCGTGTCATTTCGACCGAAGCAACGCGCAGGGAGAAATCTCACCCTCGCGCGAGGGCCGGAATTTCGTCTTTTTCGGCGAGGGTGAGATTTCTCGCTCCGCTCGAAATGACGTCTCGGTTGTTGACTGTTGATTGAAAATCGAAAACCCAACACTATTCCCCGTTCTCCAACGAGAATTTCAGTTGTCGGATGCGGGCCTCTTCCAGTTCCTTTTGGGCGGCGAGAACGGCGTCGATTTCCAGCCTTCCGACATCGTAGCCGGCCTGTGCCGCGGAGT
Organism: Thermoguttaceae bacterium; assembly: GCA_031556455.1. Lineage (GTDB taxonomy): Bacteria > Planctomycetota > Planctomycetia > Pirellulales > Thermoguttaceae > JAVBSX01. Next base: position 18,795 of record JAVBSX010000080.1, on the reverse strand, counting down.
TCCAATCTTCGCCGGCTTGTATTTTCTGTTTGAACGCCTCGCGCAGTTCCGTAAGATGCGTCTTTTTCGCTTCGGGATCGGAAGCATGTTCGAGCTGCCAATGCAAGAGCCGTTGCCTGGCCTGAAATTTGGCGTATCTCGTTTGGGCTTCGGCCCATGCGGTCCCGTTCTTCGCCCCTAGGTCGTAAGCCTGCTTTGTCTGCTCGTACAGCCGCTCGGCGAATTCCGCCTGCCGCTGGAGCGATTTCTCGATCTCGGCGTTAACCTTCTCCGAGCCCGGTGCCGCAGGCGGTGCGGCCGCTGCATACCCGGCAGTCGCCGGTTCGTCGGCCTTACGGTCGAGTTTGAGAATCAACGCTTCGGCAATCTGCTGGTCCTTCTCGCTCCCCTGCACAATCACGGAATTCGTGCTGTTCTCCCAGACAAATTGCATGGTTGGATAGAGCGGTAATTTCGAAAGAATCTCGCCGATTTCCGAAGCGGAGACGTGCCGAAGCTGATAGACTTTGTACATCGTTTGACTTGGAACCTCGGCCTGCTGCGTTTGGCCGTTTCTTTGAGCTTGAAGATTCCGAGTCGTTTCCAAGAATTTGGCAATCCGTTTGTGTTCGTTTTCCGTTGCGATAACGATTAAAGACGAGTTTTCGAAAGACGGGCTAATGTGGGACTCGGGCAATAGTGTCTCAAAAACCAGTTTGAGTTCAGACCAAACCGCTTTGAAATCTCCAAGGTCGGCAATACTATAGATATTGTAGGCCACGGCCAATTGTTCGTCTGGTTTCGGCGCCGCGGCTTGGGCAGGCACACTGTCTCTGCCAGCCGCAACTTGTTGCGAGGCAGTGGTGAGCACTTCGGGTTCAGCCTCTGCCCTCGCACAACCAAAGGCCATGCCATAGACAACTTTCGCCTTTAAGAGCAGGTCGCTTTTCGGTGGAGCAATCTCCGCGGTTTTTCTCCAAAGTTCCGAGGCCGCCTTTAGGTTCGCGGTTGCAAGATTTTGAATTTCCTCCCTGCTTTTTCCTTGGACGACCTCCAGGAAAGCGGAGTCGAAGTCGTTTATTCTGGTTTTAAGCTCGGAAAGTTCCGCTTCTAACTTTTCCAGCGTCGGCTGCTCAGTCGCTTCCAGTTCGGCGAGCTGGCCTTGCAAAGCCGCGATCTGCTCCCGCAGTTCCGCCTTTCGCTTCGCCTTTTCTTCGGCGTTTTGATCCTGAGCAATCGAGAGCGGCACGAAAACGGTCGCGAAAAGGAGCAGGAACAAAGTTCCGAAACGACCGTTTGTCTTAACGCGATCCTGTTGTTGCATGATGTTCTCCAATCGTTGCTGAATGTAAGTGTTGCGTTCGAAAATTCCGAGAAACCCGAGCGTCCGGGCCGTCCGGCCGCGCACGGCCCAAAGCGTGTTGAGGAGCGATCGGCCGTAATTCCGCGCTTCGGTCGCCCCGCTCGCGAGCACCGCCTCGTCGCAGGCCGCTTCCCGCTCATGCCGCAGCGCGGCGATCGCCCAAAGGACGAGCGGATGAAACCAAAACAGCCCCTGTACCGGAAATTCGGCCCAATTGAGGAGCAGGTCCCAACGCCGGAAATGCATCAACTCGTGCAGCAGGACATCGTCCAATTCCGACGGGGCGATCTCTTCCGGCAGCGTCGCGGGCAGGACGATCCGGGCACGCAGCAGCCCGAAGAGGAACGGAACTTTGGCCCGATCCGCGAGAAACAATCGCGGCGGTTTCCTTAGCCGCAGCGTCGCGGCAAGCCGTCGATACGATTCGTAAATCGGCCCGGCGTGCAGTTCCCTCGCACGAGCCAACATCCTCAAGGCGAAAACGTAACGCACGAGCCGGAACGCCGCGAACAGCCCCAGCCCGGCGAGCCAAACGGCGAAAAGTCGCGGGACGTAGCCCGGAAGGTCCGGCCGGGCAAGCTCGGCGTCGAGCCTCGCGATTCGGGCTTGCAGCCCTTCCTGGGTCGAGGGAATCGCGGCAGGTGCAAACGGAGGAACCGACGACGGCATTTCCGAGGAAACGAGACGCACCGTTTCGGATTCCGTTTCGTTCGACGGAACGGTCGCGGCATCCCATGTCGCGAGCACGTTCGAGATCGTCGCCTCGACCGGCGGTCGGGCCGCCTGTGATCCCAGCGGGGCGGGAACGGTGTACAGCGGCGGCAGCAGGGCTTTGAGCAGCACGAGTGTCCAAAGTCCGTAACGTAGCCGAGCGGAAGCGTTTCGCAGGAGAAAGGCGAGCAGCCCGACGAGCGGAACGAACAGGAGCAGTTGACCGCTTGCCGAAAGAACCCAGGACCACCAAAATGCGTAGAGCGGTTCGTTCATCGTTTTTCTCCTTTCGGGGGCGAGTTCGGTTCGAGAATCCGGAGCATTTCCCGATACTGCTCCTCGGAAAGCGTTTCGTTTCGAACGCAGTGCATCAAGAGGGGGGCGATCGAACCGCCGAGAACGTGATCGACGAAATCGGGCAGTTCTTTACAGAGCAGGGATTCCCGGGGAAAGACAGGCCGGTACAGGTACGAATTGCCGATTTGGTCGTAATCCAAGGCATTTTTCGCGACGAGCCGCCCGAGCAACGTTTTAACCGTTCGGATCGTCCAGCCGCGATTTTTCGGCAGCGCGGCGAAAATATCCCGCGAGGCGAGCGCCCCTTGTCGGTAAAGGGCGTTCATAATTTCCCATTCCGAGGCGGTGATCGCCGGAATTTCCGTTTTGTTTTTCATTGTAAAATCTCCTGAAAAGTGTCAACTTTCGTTTATTATAGTCAACAATTGTTGACATGTCAAGAGATTTTATGTCATCAAAAGAATTTGCCCCGTTTAGCCGAGCGGCGTAGACGCCGGTGCCCTAACGGGACAGCAACAATTTTAGTGCTGGTCGTGTACTACCGCTAGAGTTGAAGTTTGTTGCGCGTTTGGGAAGGCAAGTCAAGGTAAGGGACGACCTTGAAATGCCAATAAAATCCCGACGCACCTCCCCTCGCCCTCTTCCCGTCGGCCTGCGAAAAACCGACCTTGACGAGACTGTGGGCATTAACTATGATGCCGAACCTACTGTGTTCCGTACAAAAATTGAGCGGGCCGAAGGGCTTCCTGAGCGGAGCGTCGAAAGCCCCGAAACCGCGAGGGTTGAGCTCGAAGCTCCGGTCCGATTTTTTTCGCGGAGTGCAATAATTTTGACGGGATTTTGTGTCGCGAATAATATTTGTTTCCGGTGATGCTATTTAACGACATTTACAATACGAAACGCGTTTTTTTAACCGGATTGACCGGTTTTAAAGGGACTTGGCTTGCGGTTTGGCTAAAACGCCTGGGCGCGACGGTTCGCGGCTTTTCGAAAGCCCCGCACGACGGTCTCAACCATCTTTCGCTTTTGGAATTATCAGACTCGGATTTTCGCGGGGATATTCGGGATGAGCAGGAATTGCGGCGGGCCGTGTCGGAATTCGACCCGCAAATCGTTTTTCATCTCGCGGCCCAGCCGCTGGTTCGACGTTCTTACGACGATCCTTTGGAAACCTTTTCAACGAATGTTCAGGGAACGGCGAATCTTTTGCAGGCCTGTCGCGAATCTCGATCGCTGCAGGCCGTCGTCGTCATTACCACGGACAAGGTTTACGAAAATCGGGAATGGTCGTGGGGATACCGGGAATCCGATGTTTTGGGAGGACATGATCCCTACGCCGCATCGAAAGCGTGTGCGGAGTTGGTAGTCTCCAGTTTTCGGAAATCGTTTTTGGAGTCGCAAGGCATTTTGCTCGGTTCTTGCCGGGCGGGCAACGTGATCGGCGGCGGCGACTGGGCCGAAGACCGGTTGATCCCCGATCTGATGCGGGCGGCGGCCGCGGGAGCGACGACTTCGATTCGGATGCCCGAGGCGGTTCGGCCTTGGCAACATGTTTTGGAGCCGTTGGCCGGTTATCTGCTTCTCGGGCAAAAATTGTTGGAAGGGGGATCAGATTTCGCGGAAGCCTGGAATTTCGGCCCGGAGGTTTCGGGACACGTTTCGGTGGGTGAGATCATTGAAATGGCCCGGCGACATTGGAGCGCCGTCGATGTTGAATGTGTTTCGGGAAACCGGCGGCACGAAACGACGCTGCTGTCGTTGGACTGTGCGAAAGCCCGCCGCCGACTCGATTGGCGGCCGCTGTGGGATATCGGGGAAACCGTCCGGCGAACGGTCGAATGGTACCGGGACTACTACGAAAACGGGCAGGTTCTCACGCACGAACAGCTGGAGCATTTTATCGGCGAGGCCCGAACGCGGGGAACCGTTTGGACGCGGCCGGAAATTTCCAGGCGGCAACGGGTCGCCTGATCGCAACGTACCACGAGCTCCTGTGCTCCGCTCAAAAAATGAGCCAAGGGGCTTCCTGAGCGAAGCGACGAAAGCCCCGAAACCGCGAAAGTTGAGTTTGAAGCTCCAGTTCAATTTTTTCGCGGAGAGCAATAGACAACAACGAAAATCGAAACACATTTATGAGATTCCACCCTCTTTCTTTGACGGGAGCCTACGAGATCGAACTGACGCCGCGTGGGGATTCCCGGGGGCGATTCGCGCGACTGTTTTGTGCCATGGAATTCGCCGAAATCGGACACACGAAGCCGATCGTCAACATCAATTTTTCGTACTCGCGAAAAAAAGGAACGATCCGCGGAATGCACTTCCAAAATCCGCCGGACAGCGAGGTGAAAATCATTAAATGTCTTCGAGGAACGATCTGGGATTGCATCGTCGATGTTCGCAAGGATTCGCCGACGTTTTTAAAATGGGCGGGCGTCGAATTGAGCGAGTCGAACGACCGGATGATTTACGTCCCGGAAGGATTCGCTCACGGTTTTCAGGCATTGACCGAAAACGTTGAAATCATTTACTTCGTCAGCAATTATTACGCCCCGACCAATGAAGCGGGGCTGCGGTTTGACGACCCGGAGCTGAAAATCGACTGGCCGACAGAGCCGACGGAGGTTTCCCCAAGAGATCAAACCCACCGCTTGATCAACGATCATTTTAGAGGAGTTGGAGTATGACCATCGAAATTCACCCAACTGCAAAAGTTTCACCTCACGCAGATATTGAAGCATCGGTGCGGGGAACACGTATTGTTATTGGTGCTTGTTGCGTCATTGATAGCTTTGTTAAGATCAAGCCGGTCGGTGGAACAGGCGATGTTATCCTTGGAGAGAAATGTTATCTCAATTCAGGGTGCGTTTTATATTCCGGGAATGGAATATTGATTGGAAATCATGTTTCCATTGCGGCAAATTGCACGTTTGCTCCGGTTAATCACAATTTTCGAGATAAAGAAAAGTTGATTCAACAACAAGGATTTTGCCCCAGCAAAGGCGGCATCATTATCGAAGATGATGTCTGGATCGGAGCCAACTGCGTCCTGTTGGACGGGTGTGTTTTACGGAAAGGCTGCGTGATCGGCGCATCTTCTCTCGTACGGGGAGAAATACCGGCTTTTTCCATTCAGGGCGGCAATCCCTTAAAACTTATCGGGGAGCGAAAATGAAGTGGACTGTTTTAGGAGGAAATGGTTTTGTCGGACGTGCGATTTGTGGAATACTACAACGTAACCGCGATGAGTTTGCCGTTCCAACACGTCAGGAAATAGAAAATGGAATCAAGGGACAGGAGCTTGGACACGTTGTTTATTGCATCGGCTTGACTGCGGATTTTCGGCAGCGTCCACTTGATGCCGTGCAGGCACATCTTTGCGTGTTACATCAAATCATCACGAGTAACCGCTGCGAAAGTATTACTTATCTTTCCAGTACCAGGGTCTATGCCGGGCTCGACCAAACAAAAGAAGATCATCCCCTTTTGGTCAATCCGATTCATTTAAGCGACCTGTACAATTTAAGTAAACTTTCGGGCGAGGCGCTTTGTTTGAGCTGTGGTCTCCCGGCGAAAATCGTGCGGTTGAGCAACGTTTATGGACATGCGGACAATCCGAATATTAACTCTCCGTTGTTCATTCCTTCACTTTTGCGGGAGAGCGCGATTGAGAAAAAACTGATTTTCAGGTCGGCCCCTTCATCAAACAAAGATTATATCCATGTTGAAGATGCCGCCCGATTGACCATGGACATTGCCTTGAAAGGTCAATCGAAAATCTACAATGTCGCTGCCGGGTATAACATTTCCAATTTACAAATTGCCGATATGTTACGGCAGTGCGAAATTGAAATTGAATTTTTGTCCGATGCAGAGCCAATATGTTTTCCTTCCATTGACATCGGGCGAATTCAAAACGAATTTTATCCCCCCGGCCATAATCTATTAAACGATTTACCCGAATTACTGAATGCGTTTCGAAAGCATTATCATCATTGAATAACAAGGTCGAAAATGAGATGACTTGCGGGAGTTGTTCTCGAGGTCTTCCGGAAATTTTGATATCGAGATAAAAATTCATTGTTTGTTATAAAACTACACCATGAAAGGAATTATCGTGAACGAAATTGAGAAATTTGAAGAGGAACGAAAAGAACGGATTCTCTCCAACGCTAATGATAAAAAATTCAAGGACCTTTCGGATCAATGGACAATCCGATCAATGGAGTTGAAATATGCTTACAATTTTTCTTGGTTGGGCAGACCGATCATCCAGCATCCGCAAGACATGATCGCCATGCAGGAACTCTTTTGGAAAGTTCAACCTGATCTTCTGATCGAAACGGGAATCGCACACGGTGGTTCGTTGATTTACTACGCATCCCTGATGGAGCTCCTCGGAGGAAACGGACACGTCCTCGGAATCGACATCGATATTCGGAAACACAATCGCGCTGAAATCGAAAAACATCCCATGTTCAAGCGGATTACCATGTTTGAAGGTTCGTCGATAACAGTGGAGATGGTTGAACGGGTCAAAAAATTTGCCGGAAACTATAGAACGATTATGGTTACTCTTGACTCAAATCATACACACGACCATGTCCTGAGTGAACTACGGCTTTACGCGCCGTTTGTAACACCGGGTAGTTATTGCGTGGTCTTCGATACCGTTGTGGAAGATATGCCCGCCGGTTCATATTCCGACCGTCCGTGGGACAAAGGTAATAACCCCAAAACCGCCGTGTGGGATTTTCTAAAAACGAACAACGATTTCGAAATCGACCACGAAATCGAAAACAAACTCCTCATCACGGTGGCGCCGGACGGATACTTGAAAAGGAAAAACTGAAAAAGTTCGACAGGAAACAAGATATTTACACCTCGGAGAATGTATTACAATGAAAGAGAAAAACATATTTAAAAAAATCGTACGCGAAATCAAAAGGCCGTTTCGGTTCCAAAAATGGGCATTTTATTCTCGTCATGACGGATTAGCCACAAACAATAATTGTGACTTCTTAATGGACCCACGATTCATCCGTGCACACGAGGCGGGTAAGGCAACGACACCGGCATATAGAAACTATGATTTTCGCTGGCGACAGAGAGTGGTGCTTTGGGCGGCCGAACATGCGAGTCGGTTGGAAGGAGATTTTGTCGAGTGTGGTGTATTCAGAGGTTATCTCACAAGAATGATATTGGAATATATCCCTTTTACGACACTGGGAAAGGTGTTCTGGCTTTTGGACACCTACGAAGGTTTGGTTCCGAAACTGTTGTCTCCCGGAGAAAAATTCAATAATGACAATTATTTTGCTCGTCAGTACACCTCCAGTTATGACGCGGTTTGTCAAACGTTTCTTCCGTATAAAAATCATGTACGCATCATCAAGGGAGTCATTCCGGATACTCTTTCTGAAGTTACCTCAAAAAAAATTGCCTATTTGTCCATCGATATGAACTGTGCCGCCCCGGAAATCGCAGCCACTGAGTATTTCTGGACCAAACTCGTTCCAGGGGGGGTTGTTGTCCTCGACGATTATGGATTCGAAAGACACAAAGAACAGAAAGAAGCTTTTAACAGGTTTGCCGAACGAAATAACACAACGATTTTACCGCTTCCAACGGGACAAGGAATTATCATTAAACAATAGATTTTATATAACAATATCAATGACAAATGCTAAGCATTTCATTCCCAACCAGATAACGGTTTTTATACCCGTTTATAATGAGGAACGTTTTTTACGCGAGACATTGAATTCCGTTCTAAATCAAGCGGATTGCATACTTCTCGGCGATAACGCCTCAACCGATGGAACCGAGGCGATTTGCCGGGAATTTGCCGCAAAACACGAATGCATTCGATACATTCGACATGACACCAATCTGGGAGCCGCGGAAAACATCGTGCGACTCGCGAAATTGGTCGAGACCGAATATGTTCTGCAAATGGGAGCCCATGATCTGCTTCCCGAAAATTACACTGCAACGCTCAAAAACCAGCTCGTAGCGAATCCCGATGCTGTCTGTGCATACTCCGATTGTGCCTACATCAACCTCGCGGGAAAGACCAATCGCGTCAAACGCTTCGATCAACAGGGAACATTGTGCGAGGGATTGGCGAGTGAGGATCCTTACCGAAGAATCAACGTTTATCTCAGGCACAAAATGGCCGCCGAATTGCTCTTTTCGCTTTTCCGTTCCGAAGCGATCCTGCAAATCATACCTCGATATCTACCGATCGCCGGCTGCGACAATCTCCAGATGGTTCAATTATTACTTTTAGGGCGTTTCGTCTACACGCCCGGAATCCCTTTTCAAACGCGAATCGCTCATCCCAACGATACGTACACGGAATACATGAAGCGAATTTTCAATGCGAAAACATCCCGTCAAGTCATGAAGAACAACGACATGTTCGCCTGCATGAGGAAAATGTGGGAGGCGATCGACGAGCATCGAAAAACAAATCCTCCCGATCCGGAACAAAAACGATCCCTCCGGCAAGTCGCAAGATACCTCGGATTGAAATACGGAGTTCCCACGGGAGGCCTTTTCGCGAATTCAATTTATGTATTCGGGAGATACTGCAAAAATGTTCTCAAAAGGATAAAATTCACTTTTATCCCTGGTTACGCGGCACGCAAAGGGCTTTCCCGGTAATCGAGCGAGCCTCACTTCCGCCGGCATCCGGTCAAAAAATCTGAACGTCCACACTAAGGAATAACTATGGGCAGATCCGTCTTTGATTCCATGGCCTTACGCATCGGGAGAACGGTCTGGAAATTGGTGATGCACATCGGCTACTTCTCCGAACCGCATCTCCGGAGAATCCGGCAAGAGTATCCCAAGGTCTTGAGTGTTGAAGAAACGTTGGACAAAATCATCACCGAACGCGCGTCGATTACCCGATTCGGAGATGGGGAATTCAGCATTTTTTTGGACCGAAAACTTACCTTTCAACGAGCCTCGAAATTATTGGCGGAGCGATTGGGGGAAGTTCTCGATTCCCCGCCGGACGAAAAACTGATTCTCGCGATCACCTCGATGGAATTCGAGTTGGAAGAGAAAGGCTATGAACATCGCCGTTACAATTTTTCGCAATGGTTCTGGCTGCGTTCCTGGATTTTCATGAAACCGCACCTGAAACGACCGGAGTACGGCAACGCTTTCGTCTCTCGCCTCAAAGTCTTTCAAGAAGTGCCGCTGGAAAAAATCAAGTCGATCTGGAAGGATCGGGACATGGTCTTCATCGTCCCGGCCAACGGGCGTTTCGTTTTCGATACGCGACTTTTCGATAATATTCGATCCGCCGCGTTCGTTCACGTCCCACCGGTCAATGCGATGGACTCCTACGATACGATCATGGAAGAGGCTTTACGCCATGATCGGGAGAAGCTTTATTTTATCGCCGCCGGGCCGACGGCGACGGTCCTGGCCTACGATTTGCACAAAAACGGAAGACAGGCCATCGACATGGGGCATCTGCCGAATTGCTTCCGTCAGTATCTCGGAGAGTGCGGGGCTCCCGAAAAATTTCACATCGTTTCAGATAAAAACTATTGTTTTGAAGAACAATAACACGCGGGGCGAATCTGAAAACATGAACGGTCCAACCAGCCCTATTTTCCCGGGCGGCAGTCGGTTCCGAGCGTTGGTTTCGGCGATTCGAATCCGAAGGGCTTGTCCTGAGGCAGGGGAAGCGGTTGCGGCACAAAGGGAAACATCGAGGGGAGCGACGAGGACGGGCGGACGTTTTTCCCTCGCGGGACCGGTCGATCTCTTCGAACAGGAACCGGCCTTCTCATTTCGTTCCGACCTTGAAAAGGAGCCGTCTCGCCGTCTTGCTCTTGAATCTCCTCCTCGCCGAACTCCTCGTCAACGAACTCTTCCGAGTCGTCTTCGTTTTCGTCGGTCGAGATTTCCAAAAGCGGCGGCGGAGCGGGAGTGTTGCGGGAGACCAGCCGAATCGATTCCGGATGAGGTACGGGCGTGACCGGCTTGGGCTGCGGCTCTTGCCTGGGCCGCTGGGAAGCGACTTCTTCCCGAGGCGGTCGTTTGGCTGCGAGTTTCTGTTGCTTTTTCATTTCCTCTTTTTGCGCCGCCAGCATTTTTTCCCGGGCCGCTTTTTTCATTTCCTCGCGCTGAGCGTTTTCCTGTACACGAAGCGACGCATTACGAGCATCCGCTGACGGAGCCAAAAGCCCGGTCGGAACAAACCGGGACAGCTTCCAAGGTGAGTTTTTGGTACTGTCGGTTTCCTTCGTTTTTTGACTTGATCGCCGAGCCGGGATCATTACTTCCGACTCATGTCCGGTTTCCTGTAATTGAACGGTTTCTCCGACATTTTCGTGTGTGTGCAAAATCCGTTCCGCCTGTTTGGAAACCCGTTCTTCCGTGGTTTGCGAAGACACGGTTTTCGACGAGGCCTTAGGGGCGGCCGTCGGCGGTTTTTCCTTGCCGTTCAGCCCCAACATTCCACCGAACTGGTAAAAAGGGGAGCCGTTCGCCGGACCACCTCCTATTCCTCGCCCGTTCTGATCTTCCGGGGAAACAATGCGTTGATTGATGCCGTTGGACGCAATGCTCGTTCCGGCGGGAATTTTCACACCAAGAGCTTTTTCCAACTTTTCGCGCCGTGTACGCTCTTCGTTGCTTTCCTCTTCCTTTGAGGCGAGTCCCTCGGTTCGTTGATAAACCGGATGGGTCGGAAGCCCATGAAAACGCGGGGTCGGCATCGGAGACTTCGGATCGTTTGTCTTGCCCGCTTCTTCGGCGTCCGGAGTTTGGGCCATATATCCGGCCGGAAGGTTCGGATAACCCGGCATGCCCATCGGCATACCCGGTCCGGGCATTCCGGGAGGATAGTAGCCCGGCGGCGGAACCGGCATCGGCAATCCGGTTGCGGGATTCAGCATCGCGACGGGGGCCGGATACGGCATTCCCGGAGCTGCGGGATACCCCTGGGGGGGAAGGGGAACAGGAATGGGGGCGATTCCGTAGGCTCCCATCAAACCCTGCTGCGGCAACACGCCTTGCCCTTGCAGGGCGGGCATACCGTAGGCGAGCTGAGGCGAAACCTGCGGAACCTGTCCGACAAGAGGAACGACGGTTCCGGGCGATCCGGAAGGGGCTTGCGGTGCGACCGCAAGCGTTCCCGCGCTGCCGCCGAGCGGTTGCGGCTGGGCTTGCGGAGTCGCTTGCGGAAGACTTACGGGAGGGTTCGGGTTAACCAAAACCGGCTGCCCGGTCATTTCGTTGAGCATCGTCACGCTCGGGCCGCCCGGCACGGCCGGTTGCATGATCTGCCGCTGTCCGGTTCCCGGATTGATCACGGCAATCGCAACCGAGGCGGGTGCTCCGAGGGGAGCTCCGAGAGGGGCTCCGAACGCTCCCGGCGGCGGAACGGCTCCTTGAAAACCGTAGCCGGCAGCCGGCGGCCCTCCGGCTAAAAACGGCGGCGGAGCAAGTCCCGGCCCGTACATTCCCGGCGGCGGGAACATCATGCCCGGAGGATAGGGATAACCTTGGCGGGAAGCGGTTTTAGAGGTCGAGCAGGAGTTATTGTCGCAATTTTCGTCTTCGTCTTCCAGTTCCTCGTTAAAAGAACTCGGCCCCAAGGCACATTTGAGACAGCCGAACTTGCCGCACGGCCTCGGGTGATCCGATTCGGATGATTTTTTCTTCCCTTTTTTGTTGGCTTTGGAGCGCTTGTTAAATTCCAAGGCCCAGTCGCTTTTCACGACGACGCCCGGATGCATACATTCGACGGTGCAACCGTTCCCGACCAGCAAAAGCAACGGCAGCAGTGCAGCGGCCAACCCTCGCCGGAGCGTTTTCGCAACGGAAGTTGATAGGGGCAATCTGTTATGATCGAGACAATCCATTGAACCGTGGTGCTTTGGGCGGTTTGGTGATTTTGCGAGGAATTTTTATTTCTGGTAAAAAGATTACCATTGAGAAAAAGTCTCCTCATACCCGGTATCGACCAAAATAATCGTTAAAATTAACGCAATCGGAAAATTTTGCCCAAATTTTCAAAATCAAGTACACGGTTCTGCAGATATTTTCGAAAAAAATCGAATCAAGGCTGCGGCCGAGAGTGTGGGCGAGTAGTATCCAACACAAAAATACAGCCCTCCCCGCTGAGGTTTGGGGCTGCTGAGTGTCCGCTAAAGAAACCGTGTAACTGTTCACGGTTATTTCCTTGGACCGCAGGCTTCCAGCCTGCAAAACGGGCTCTTGGCCCTCTCGATTCGAAGGATCCGGGTTCCCGAAAATGGATCGTACTTTCCGAAATGGGAGAATGGGCAGGCTGGAAGCCTGCGGCCCCGGATGCAGGCAAGATGCCTGAGGTCCAAATGTTCGTGAACGCTTACGAAACCGTAAATCACCGTCGCCAAACCTGACTTCCCTCGAACCACTCCTCAATGAGCCGAATGACGGTCTGCGGGTTGATCGGCTTGCTGCAATAGGCGTCCATGCCGGCGTCGAGGCATTTTTGCACGTCTTCCTTCGTCGCGTTCGCCGTGAGCGCAATGATCGGAATTCGCCTTCTTCCCTGTTCGCTTTCCCATTTTCGAATCAGGTCCGTCGCCTCGTAACCGTCCATTTCCGGCATTTGGCAGTCCATCAGCACGACATCGTAATGCGTCCCGCGAACGGCGGCGCATGCCTCGTAACCGTTCTCGGCGATTTCGCAGGTCAATCCGGACTCTTCCAGGAGATTTTTGGCCACGATTTGGTTGACCCGGTTGTCTTCGACGATGAGGATGTGAATCTTTCCGGCAAATCGGGAACGGGAATCGCCGGACGCCGAAACGGAAAGAGAGTGTCTGCGAGTTTTGCGTTTTTCGGGTTTTTCCACATCGAGAGCGTGCGGATCGATAATACCGGATTCGAGTTTTTGGCGACGGTCGACGGAATAAACGCCATTGATCAATGCGTCGAACAAAGCGGAAGGAAAAACCGGTTTACTGATCGTCTCCGCCCCGATTTTGTTCAAATATTCCTCGTCGATCTCCTCGGCGAGCGAACGAAGCAGGATCGTTTGCGGCAACCGGACCCCGCCTCGATCTTCCGCATCGATCAGACGCCGCATGCAATCGACGCCGGTCCCATCGCCGAGCGAATTATCGAACACGATCAAGTCGAACGGCTCACCCTTTCGTTCGGCCACTTCCAATAATCGCACCGCTTCCTTGCCGGAATCGCAGGCTTCGCATCGCATTTCCCAGTTGCACAACTGCGTCAGGAGCGTGTCGCGTTGGATTTTATTGTCATCGACGACCAGGACGCTTCGATTCGCGATACCGTATCGGCCGTCGATTCCCCGGTTAGCGAAAGCGGTGCAATAATCGCCGTCGATGTGAGGACAGTTTCGGTCTTGGACGTGCAAACACGTTCCTCGTTCGTCGCGAAGGCATTGAAGGACCTGCGTGTCGCATTCGAAGGAAATCGTGAACCAGAACGTGGAACCTTTGTCCGCTTCGCTTTCGACGTTGATTTCGCCTCCCATGAGATGAACCAGTTTCATGGAAATCGCCAAACCGAGCCCGGTCCCCCCGTAAACCCGGGCCGTCGAAGCGTCCGCCTGGGAAAACGCCTTGAACAGCCGGTCGATCCGGTCCGTCGGGATGCCGACGCCCGTGTCGATAACGCGGAAACGGACCGTCAATCCCGTTTCGCAAACCGAGTCGATCGTCACGTCGATCCGGACGCCGCCTTGTTCCGTGAATTTGACGGCATTGCCGACGAGATTTAGCAGGATTTGACGAACCCGACCGCCGTCCCCCCGGACGATACGCGGCAGGTTTCGGGAAAACGAGACGCCCAATTCCAGGTCTTTGCTCGTCGCTCGGGAAACGAGGATGCCGAGCACCGACTCGACCGTCGCGGCCAAATCAAACGGCTCCGAATCGATTTCCAACTTGTCCGCTTCGATCTTCGAGAAATCGAGAATGTCGTTGATCAGGAACATCAGCGATGTGCCGGAGGCGTTGATCAGTTGTGCATATTCGTTCTGCTTTTCGTTCAAATCCGTCTTGAGCAACAGATCGGACAGCCCGATGACGCCGTTGAGCGGGGTCCGAATTTCGTGCGACATGTGGGCGAGAAACTCGCTCTTGGCCCGGGTCGCGTCTTCCGCTTCCTGTTTCGCCTTTTCCAAGTGCCCGGCGTAACGATTGCGCTCTTCTTCCCATGTCTTGAGTTCCCGCAGATCGCGCGTGTAACCGGCTATGAAATCGCGGGGACCGAGCCGGACCCGGACCAATGTGATCTCGGCCGGAATCAACGTCCCGTCGGTTTTTTGGTGCAACCATTCGAAACGGAGATATCCTTCCCGGTTTGCCGTCGCCAGTTTTTCCAACGCCAACTCGCGCGACGGACGGCCGCAGGGCTGGGAAGGAGGGGACAGATCGAGAAAGCGTTTACGGTATTCCTCCTTGTCTTTCAGGTCGAAGAGGTTAACCGCTTCGAGATTGCAATCGATGCATTCTCCATAAACCGGGTCCCACAAATTGCAGCAAAGCGGCGTCGCGTCCAGCATGATGCGGGTCCGTTCGTCGGCGGCCCGCATCTCGGCAAGCATCCGTTTGGACTCGCGCAGATCACGAACGAAGCTGATCACGATCGGGGCATCGCCGTGCTGGACCCGCACGAGCGTGATCTCGGCAGGAATCGGTTCGCCGGTCGG
Source organism: Thermoguttaceae bacterium (assembly GCA_031556455.1). Classification (GTDB taxonomy): domain Bacteria; phylum Planctomycetota; class Planctomycetia; order Pirellulales; family Thermoguttaceae; genus JAVBSX01. The sequence goes on along the minus strand of JAVBSX010000080.1, from coordinate 3,745 downwards.
TTTTTGGTGCATCCATTCGAATCGCTGGTAGCCGGTTTCAAATGCGGCATTGATGAGTCGGGGAACCCATTCGACGCTCTTCCGGCCATCCGGCTGATATTCCGGCGAACATTCCATGAATCGTTCGAGATACACTTCCCGGCTTGAGAATTCGAACAATCGGAGCGCCTCCAGATTGCAGTCGAGCGTCTCGCGTTGCCGATTCCAAAGATTGACGCACAAGGGGGTGGCGTCGAACATCAGCCGAGTCAGCGAGTTCGCCTCTTCGGCGGCGATCCGAGCATGGTCGAGTTCATCCATCATTTTGCGCCGTTCGGTAATATCGAGAATCACCACGATCACCTGGACGACGGTTCCCTCGGCATCACGAATCGCGGAAACGTTCATCTCTCCCCAAAGATGTCGCCCGTTCTTGCCGCGAAAAGGCGCCTCGAGGCGATATTTGTCGATCTCGCCGCACAAAACCCTGGAACGATATTCCGCGAGTTCGCTGTGGAAAGCGGTGTCCTCACCATAGACCATCGCGATGGGAGATTCGAGCAATTCCTCCTCGGAGTACCCGACGAACTGTTGAAACGCCGCGTTCACGAACTTGAAAGAAAAATTCGTGTCGGAGAAAAAAATCGGCGAATTGCTGTTGGAAATCAGGGCGTGAATTTGCGATTCGCGTTGCTGCAATTCGCTGGTTCGCCGCTCGATCATCGCTTCCAAATTGTTTCGATGTCGTTCGAGACGGTCCTCGTTTTCCTTCCGCTCGGTGATGTCGCGGATCATGCAGATCGCCCCGGTGATTTCGCCGTTCGGGCCCAAGAGGGGATAGGTGAAATGTTCGAGCCACATTCCCGGCTTGGTCGCGGTCGGTTCCTTGTAATGAACGGCGGTCTCGGATCGACCGGTCTCGAACATCGTTTTCGTTGGACAGAATTCGCAAACATCATCGCTGCAGGAAGTGATGAAACATTTTTTGCCGATCAGCGGCATGTGCTCGGCATACATCTCCTCGAATGCGGAATTCGCCTTGAGGATGGTGTAATCCGGGTCGATAATGAACATTCCTTCCCGGATGTTGGCGAAAATGGTGTCGACGAACGATTCGTGCGATTTGACCGCCTCCGCGAAGTGAACGGTGTCGCTAATATCGTGCAAAATTTCAAAGGCTCCGATTAGCTGGCCACTTTGGGGATCAAAAATCGGAGCGGATCTGAGCTGAAGATATTTGCCGATCGCCGATTCGAAATAGGAGTTCTGCGCCGGTTTGCCCGTTTGGAAAGTTTCGACGACCGGACAGAATTCGCAGGGAGTCTCGCGTCCGAAAATCCGCTCATAACAAACGCAATCAATCAGTGGGCCGTTCTGAGCATGGTAAGTCGTCGCGACGGTATTGGCCCGTTGGATTCTGAATTGCCGATCCAGAAGAAAAATACCATCTTCCGTGTTTTGAAACAGATTTTCCAGCTCCGCCTCCTGTCGCAAACGAAGTTTTCGTTTGCTTTCCCGCTCGGTGACGTCGGTTGCGAAGCCGACCGCCCCGTCGATTTCTTCATATTCGTTCGTAAGAGGCCCGATGTGAACTTTCAGCATCCGCGTCCCGACGGAAAAAAGAACGGTGACGGTTTTGCCTTGCAAAGCCTGACGGTAGCATTGCGTGTGTTCCGGCCGGTCGGGAAAGACGTCTTCGATAACTCGACCGAGAACCAGGTGCGGCAACAAATGATCAACGACGAGATCCTCTCCGCCGAAAGAACGGACACGACCGTCGCGATTGATCACGATAAACGCGGCATCGGAAAACTTGGCAAAAACATTCAAGATCGAACTATCAATGGAATCCGGACGGGAGAGTGCGGCGGTGGTACTCATGGTCGCTCAAGGTGTTATTCCGAAGCCGGTATTCCATTGGGAAACGGGGATAGATCGTCACTCGTCAAGGCATTATAGGAATCTTTTTTTTTGCGACAAGTTTTTTCTTTCGATTTTTACTACTGTTTTCATTGTACAAGGATTGTTTTTATTGTTCCGTCCCATATAATTTTCTTTGCAGTATACCGTAGACGGCATGAACAGTAGGCTTCGCCCTCGACAAATCCGCGGTCTTGTTGGACCGCTGCCGTTTTGAAAACGGAAATTTCAACCGGCTTCGGTATCATTATCGCGGTTCTTAACTTTGCCCCGTGATCGACACAAAACGCCTAACCGGGCCTGTTTTTCGCCTTAATGGATTTATGCCAAAAATTTCCGCGAGAAAGAAAATCCTTATTTTGTTGATCGTCTTGCTCTTGCTTTACACCGGCTACAAAGGGGCGCGTCTCGTCTACGGCATCAAGAAATGGAACGTTTCGTCCTGGGCTTACGGGTATTTGTTCTCCGGACCGTCCCGCGAAACGGTTCCCGACGATCAAAAGCACCTTGTTTTTTTCATGGTCGATCATTACGAGCACGGTGTCCGGCCCGATGCGGCGGAGAGGAATCGGGCCTGGTGCGAGAAATTTCGCGTGATCTCCGATCGCAACCTCGACGATTACGGCAACCGTTTCCGGTATACTTGGTTTTATCCGTATGACCAGCATGTTGACGAAATCATGTCCGACCTTTCCGAAATGGCCTTTCGGGGATACGGCGAGGTCGAGTTTCATTGGCATATCCCGCTCGCTTCCGAAAAGGTTTACACGCCGGAGAATTTTCCGGAAAAGCTCGCCGAAGCCGTCCAATGGTACCAGCGGTTCGGGGCGATGATCACCGAGGAAGAGCAACCGCGGGCCGCATTCGCCTACGTCGCAGGCAACTGGGATATGGACGCCTCGCGGCGCCCCGAATCGAACGGCTTGACCAATCATATTGAAGCGCTTTTGGCAAACGGTTGTTTCGCGGACTTTACCTACTCGACGATCGGAACCTATTGCCAGCCGCGTAAGATCAATTCGATTTATTATGTCAAAGACGATCCCAAAAGAAGTAAGGATCACGACACGGGGACCGATGTCGAGGTCGGTAAGCCGGTCGAGGGCCAATTCATGATTTTCCAAGGGCCAATGACCGTCAATTGGAACGGCGATTTCGAATACGGGGCGGTCGAAACGGACCCTCGCTTCGCTCCGGACCGCATCCCCCGTTGGTTCGAGGCCAACGTGCACGTCAAAGGGCGGCCCGAATGGGTGTTCGTCAAGGTGTATTCTCACGGAGCACAATCGCGAAAAATCGTGCTCGAAAATGATATGGAATTGATGCTGCAATCGCTCAAGAAGTATTGCGTCGACCGCCGGATCAAGTTGCATTTCGTCTGCGCGAGGGAAGCCTACAACATCGCGAAGGCCGCCGAAGCCGGGAAAACCGGGAATCCCGAAGATTATCGTGATTTCGCCGTCCCCAAATATCAAAATATGGTTAAGTCCTTTCTCTCGAAAGAAAAAACGGAAGATCGGGAATCGACGGTCGACGAAACCAAGGACGAAGCCCAACCGTAAGAGGCTGCGAGCAATGAACCGCGTCAAAAAAGCGAAGCGTCATTTCGACCGGAGCAACGCGCAGGGAGAAATCTCACCCTCGCGAGCGAGCTGGGAATTCCGGGTCCTTCGGCGAGGGTGAGATTTCTCGCTCCGCTCGAAATGACATAATAATTTGTTGACTGTCCCTATGAAACTCTTTCCGGACCTTTTCCCGGCTCACATTCAAATACACAGATGTCCGCCTATCAACAGTTCGTCAAACATGTTTTGTTTCCGTTGGACCTGCTCCGGAGCGGGGATTA
>JAVBSX010000049.1:0-5414 GCA_031556455.1 Thermoguttaceae bacterium | reverse complement strand
GTTTGCCGTGTTCGATTTTTTGCGTAAAGATCAATAAACCTTTTTCGACTTCGCTTGTTTAAGGACTAGCGCGGTATAATGGGTTTCAGAAAAAAATCGCCCTTGGTAAATTGTCGTCCCTCGGCGCAGATGGGAGCCGGAAGGAGAGCGTGATTTCCAGATCAACTTCGGATCCGTTCTATTCCCAGCCTGAAAAAATGGGCCGCCCCGTGTGTAACTTCCGTTCGAAGGAGAAACGATGGAATCCGTCACAATCATCGTCTTGGCAATTGCCGCCGCCTGCGTTGGCGGGGCCGTGCTGGTATTTCGTTTGTTACGAAAACGCCGTTTTCTTGCGAAGAGCATGAATCACGATTCCGGGGATCGACCTTCAGCCGACATCAAACGGTCTCTCTTTCTTAAGTGGCGTTCACCTCGCCGGGGTACGGAGAATCCCCAGGACATGACGAACGAGGTATGGAAGTGGATTATCGAATCGAAGTTAAGTGCCTATTGGGTGAATGACGCCTTTCGCGGCCCCGATTCAATGGACGCGGGACCGTGCTGGTGTTTCAGCCGGTTCGGGCAAAGCGAGACAGCCTTGCCGGACGGTCGTGTCGTGTACGTCGGAGGCGAGCACGAGGATTTTTACGACCCGGATTTCTACATTTATAACGATGTCACGATCATCGAGCCCTCGGGAAATGTAAAGATTCTCGGTTATCCGACGGAAATGTTTCCTCCGACGGATTCGCATTCGGCGACACTCATCGGCAATAATCTGATTTTGATCGGCAACCTCGGCTATCCTGAGGATCGCCGTCCTCGTCAAACTCAAGTTCTGCGTTTGGAAATCGATTCCTGGCGTATGACACCCATTGAGACCTTCGAAGAGTCGCCCGGCTGGATTCACAAGCATACTGCCGAGCTTTCTTCGGACGGTCGCGAAATCCGGATCACCGGCGGCAAGATCGATCCGGGCGAGGACACTCCTTTCATCGAAAATATCGACGAATGGAGCCTTGACCCTGAAACCTGGCATTGGAAACGCCTAACCCGCCGCCGATGGCCGCGATTCGTATTGCAGCGAAAAGACCAAAAATGGAACCATCTTTCGAAAATACGAGGCCTTCCTTTTTGGAAACAGACGGCGGAACGTGATAAAAAGTACGAGAAAGAGTACAACGCAATAAAGGCGGAATTAAAAAAGGAACTCGGCGCGGTGCCCGAGCAGGAACTGCTGGAATCGCTTTACCAGCCCGACGTCGCGACGGAAATCATCGCGAATGACGACCCTGACGACGATGAATACGGCGTCTACCGCATTCGCGTCGACGGGGTCGTGGTTCGCTACGTCGAAGATATGTACAGCATCAGGATTACCGTCGAGGGCGAGCTGCCCGAAGAAATCGTCGAGCGTTTGAGAAAAGACATCACGGACAAGTTCGCCGCCCTCGAACGGGCACCGGTTACCTGTCAAATCGTACCGATCGAGTGAACGACTATGCGCAACAGGGTAAATTTTCGAGATTTTCCTCTTGCCGCAAATCGGTTTTTTTGCGATAATCGCCACCGAAACTGTTGTTTCAGGACCTCGGAGATCGTTGCAACTCCTACAAACCGAATCAACTACGCCTTTTAACCCAGTCGTCGTATACTGCCCGTTTTTTCTATTTTTTTCAAAACCCTCGACTCTTTCGGCAGGAAATACTGTTGGAACAGAGGTTATTGGAAAGATACGAAATCTGGGAAAAGAATTGGAAACACCGGATTTTCCGGTCGATACCCTAACCGGAAGGAATTCCGTCCAGAAAAAGCGGATTTTTTTTGGTCAATCGCCAATCTTTGCGTTGTTAAAACCTATAATGGTATACCGTAGCCGGTATGGGCAGTAGGCTTCGCCCTCCGTCAAATCGCGGCCTCGATGGGCCGCTGCCGTGTTGAAGACGGGAATTTTAAACCGGCTTGAATATAAGCAAAGGGAAGCCAATTTGACCGTCGATCCCCGATCGACACAGTGCTAACTTCGATCCCCCCCCACCCAAAACAATTTTTTGGAAAACCGCCGAACAACTTTTCGATTGGGACGTATTAGTTTTCAGTGATGCTTGGAGAGCATCGTTCAAAAAACTTGACACACCATCGCGAAGCCTTTTTCGGCGATTCGCGTTTTTCCAACGGGAGAACAGAGAAATGGAAATCTACAATTCCCAATATGCCCATAGCGCCCACAACGTCGCCGCCCCGCACTTTCGCGGCGCGTCCCTGAAGTCGACAACGGAAACGAATCGCGGCGGTTCGGTTTCCCAAGGGGACGACGTTCGTCTCTCCCGGGAAGCCCAGCAGCTGAGTCAATCGGAAACCGCTTCGCAGGCCTCGGCGGGCTCCGCTCCGCGATTGGACCTGATCAACAGCGTCCGGGCGCAGATCGCCGCCGGAACCTACGACACTCCGGAAAAAATGAGCGTCGCCTTCCAACGGATGCTCGAAGGGTTTTAGACTCTGCTCTAGCACATCGCGACCACCCGTTTAGCCGAGCGGCGCCGTAACGGGACAATCTCCGATACTCTCATGCAGGTTCTCGGTCTCATCGGCGGAATTGGAAGCGGCAAAAGCACCGTCGCCCGGGCGTTCGAACGGCTCGGGGCCGGAGTGGTCGACGCCGACGTGATCGGGCACGAACTCTTATACCGGGAATCGCTTCAAACGGTCCTGCGAACCCGGTTCGGCCGGGAAATCTTCGCCGAAAACGGTGATGTCGACCGAACCCGGCTCGCGAGAATCGTTTTCGCCGCGACCCCGGCAGGCCGGGAAGCCCTCGATTTTCTTCAAGGACACATGCACCCCGCGATTGCCGAGGAAAGCATCCGCCAAATCGAGAATTTCCGAGCCGCCGGCAAGCAGGTCGTCGTCCTCGATGCGCCTCTGCTGCTGGAAGCCCATTGGGACTCTCTGGTCAACCGGATACTCTTCGTCGACGTCCCGGAAGGCGTCCGCTTCGATCGCGTCGAGAAACGGGGCTGGAGCGTGGGCGAATTCCAGGCCCGTGAAGCCGCCCAATGGCCGCTTGAAGAAAAACGAGCCCACGCCTGGGAATGTCTCACCAACGACGGCTCATTGGAAAAACTTTTTCTCCAGGTTGAAAGAATCTGGGAAAGATTAAATGGGGAGTGGGAAGTGGGAAGTGGGAAGTGAGGAGCAAATCTTTCGAATACTTCCCACTTCCCACTTTTTCCTGCCGCTAACTCAGCAGCATTGCGGCGTATTGCGGAATCTGGTTGGCGATCGCGAGCACTTGGGCACCACTTTGCACCAAAATCTGCGTCCGCGTCAGCCGCGAACTCTCGACCGCGAAGTCGGCGTTGGAAATGTCGGCTTCGGCCGAGGCCATCTGCTCGACCGTATCTTCCAAGGCCGCGATGTTCGGCTCCAACGAGCACTTTTGCAAAGCCCCGAGCCGTCCCCGCAGAACGGTCACCGAATTGATCGCGTCCTGCACGATCCGGTCCGCCAGCTTCGTGTCCGTCGAAAGATCCGCCGTGCCCCCCGTCCGCAACTGGTACATGTAACCGCTCAGCCCGCCGAGCTGCGTCGTGTTGACGCTCGGAATGCCGATCCGGATCTGCTGGGCCGAGACTACGTCCGGCCCGAGCTGGAACGTCGCCCCGCCGCCGGTGATCGTGAAATACGAAGAGTCGCCGGTCTGCATGTATTCGCTCAACGTGAACGTCATTTGCAGCGTCGAGCTCGAAAGCGTGACGTTGTTCCCGTTCGCGACCGCCTTCAGGCCGTTGACCGTGACAACGGCGTCGGTTCCGTCGAGATGGTTCATTTCGACACCGAGCGGGCAGTACGTGTTGAACAACCCTTCGATCACTTCGACGTCGACGAAGTTGGCGCTCCCGTAATCGCGGGCCTGTAGAATCAACTGTTCGTTCGCGTCCGACTGGCCGGTCATCGGGATGCCGTTCGAGGTCGCCGTCAGTCCGGTCGTGACGAGCGGAGAGGATTTGATCCCGTAACCGCCCACCATCGTCGCTCGGGCCGTCGAATCGTAATTGAACGCGATCACCGCATCGACGCCCGCCTGGTCTCCGGCCGTATCGGTGATCGGCGCCGAAGCCTTGAAAAACGCCGTAAACGTCGCGTCGTTGTTCAAGGCATCGGCGAGAACCTTCGCGTTGATCCCACCGGCCGTGCTCGCCTGGAGCGCCGTCGTGTTCGCCCGAATCGTCAAAACACCGTCCTTGAATTCGGTCGTGATATAGGCCGCCGTACTCGTGCTCGGCTGGAGCGTGTCGTCCTGGAGGAGGACGATTTTGGTCCCGGCAAGGTTCAATCCCTTGTTCGCGTCGTTCGCTTCGATGATCAAGGCCGGATCCGTCACGCTCGTCCCGCGGGTCGCGGTATTGTCGGTCCCAGCGGCATAGGACGGCGGGAACTTGAGCGTCAGCACGCCGCTACCGAGAGTCGTGAGGAGGTCGGTCCCCTTTTTCCCGTCGGTATTGACGGTCACGGTCGCTACGGATTCCGGCGTTTTGGTGTAATCCCGGATCGCTTCCCAGTTCGCGGCGATCGCACCGTTGACCGATTCGGTGACCGCCCGACTCAAATCACCGCCGGCCGCAAGACCGAGCGTGGGAGCATCGAGAAATACGCTCAATATCCCGTTCGTCGGGTCGAACCCGGCCTGCTTGGCGTCCGAAGTGAAATTGAAGGTCACCCCGTTCAACGCCGAGGTCGTCTTGTCGGTCGTGATCGTGACGCCTTCGCTTGTGACATCCGCCCGGGTCTCGATCGCATCGCCGATCTGGACACCGCCTCCCATCTTGTAGGTGACGCCGTCCGTGCCGAACATTTCGCTGACCGTTGAGAAGGTGCCACCTCCGGTGATGGCGAACGTCAACGGTGGATCGTCAAACTCGCCGATAACGGTGTTGGCGCTCCCGTTATAGGCTTTGAGCTGATCGATAATACCCTGGGTGAACAAGCCCTTGAGGGCATCTTCAAGATCGCCCCCATCGTCAATGGCTCCATCGACGGAAAAAGTCAGCGTACCGGTTTTGGCATCGAACGTAACGGTATCGACGGTAGCCGTTCCCCGGGATCGAATGACGACCTTGACGCCGTTGAGGATCGAAGCTCCGTTGGGAGGCGTTGCCGTTGCATCTCCCTCCACCGTCAAAGTGGTGATTTGATCGGTGAGCGTAAAACCGGTCCCCGTGCCGTTCGCGACGTCGTCTTCCGTCGCGATGTGGACGACGTTGGCGGCCACTCTTCCGATGGGGGCGGTCTTGATGAACTCCTGGTTCTGGCCAATGAGCGCCAAGTCGCTCTCCTCAACCTCGCACGGGCCAGGCTGCCCCGTCGGTTGCACGATCCCGTGCCCATACGTCGGCGGGCAGTCGTCCACGATGTACTCGTTGCCGCAAATG
>JAVBSX010000273.1:0-2916 GCA_031556455.1 Thermoguttaceae bacterium | reverse complement strand
AAAGGTGAGCGGCGTGTTGTAAGCCGAGTAGGAATGCGAGTAAAAGAAATTATGGGGAGCGCAGATCGTTTCGTAAGGCATCGTCGAGCCGAATTTGCCGACCCGAAGTTTCAGGTCCTTGTACCCGAGTTCCGCGTAAAGTTGGAAGATCGCCAAATTGTAATCGCCGCTCCCCCAATCGTAATCGAACGACTGATCCCGGAAACATTGTCCGAACTTCGAATCCGTACCGAACGAAGTGTCCAGACGAAAGCCCCAATCGAATCCGTGTCGGGTATCGATCTGCTTATTCAGGAATAACCAGGCTTGGTTGAGCTTGAAATCCGTTTGCTGTTCCGTCATCAGCAGGTAGGAGTTGCCGGAAAAGGCGTCCAGCCCCCGGCTCGCCGGGCCGTTCGGGACGTTCGGGTCGTACGAGTTCGTGCAGCCGTGGTCGTTGACGGTGATCCCCGTCGCGATCCAACCGCCGAACTGCCAAGGGTTCGGCTTTTGCCGAGGGCATTGGCCCAGGAACAAATCCGCGCCCTCGAAAACGTCGTAATCGTAACAAACGGCGGATTGATCCGTTTCGTTATATTCCCGCGAAAAATCATATTCGGCATACGCGAAATTGATCGAAAGGAACAACGCAAAAAACGTCAATCCAACAATTGTTCCCGACAGGTTCCCATTTTTCCTTTTCATAAAAATCGTCCTCAATGATACTTCGGGCGCGGTTGGTCGTGCGACCGTTTACTCGCAGCGGTCGATTGGATATAATATCCGCTTCCATAGTATCGTCTTAATCGTTTTTCCGGCGTGAGCCGATCCGATCCCATCAAAATCAAATTTGTACGAAACAAAGAACGGCGAAACGGTTTTTCCCCTTTTTTCGGATTGAACAGACGCCGTTCTCGGCCGTACTAGAATTTTCGTATCATTTCGCTGTATAGTGGTTTTCGTCATTTCGACTGAAGCGTAGCGTAAAGAGAAATCTCCCCCTCGCGAGTGGGCAAAATTTCGAGTCTTTCGGCGAGGGTGAGATTTCTCGCTCCGCTCGAAATGACGGTTACGGGGATTTTTCGACAAATCACAAACGGCTGAAGTATTACAAATTCTCTTTATTTTTACCCTTTTCATTTCAATGAACGATATTTCCGGTTATCTCAAGAATCTTTTCGGCCTGGAAGGTCAACTCGCCGTCGTGATCGGCGGAGCGGGCGAACTCGGCGGGGCTCTTTCCGCCGGGCTGGGACAGGCGGGAGCCAAAATCCTGATCGCCGACGTCGGCGAAGCGGCCTGCCAATCCCGGGTCGGGAAACTCCGCGAGCTCGGAATCGACGCCGATTACGCGACCGTCGATATCACGAACCGCGATTCGATCAAAGCGCTATTGCAAACGGCCCTTTCGATATCCTCCGCGAAAGAGCCGAAAATCGACATGCTCGTCAACTGTGCCGGCATCAACGTCGGCAACCCGTTTTTAGAGGTCGATCCGGCCGTTTGGGACAAAATCATGGCCGTCAATTTGAGAGGGACCTTGGAAACGTGCCAGGTTTTTATCGAATCGATGCTTCAAACCGGCGGCGGCTCGATCCTGAACATCGGCAGCGTCAATTCGGACAAGCCGCTCTCCCGCGTTTTCGCCTACGCGGCAAGCAAAGCGGCGGTCGTCAACCTGACGCAAAACATCGCCCAGGAATTCGCGACCCGAAACATCCGGGTCAACGCGATCTGCCCCGGTTTTTTCCCGGCGGAGCAGAACCGCAAATTGCTCGACGCCGAACGGATCGAGAATATCATGCGAGGGACGCCGATGCGACGGTTCGGCTCCCCCGAGGAGCTCGTCGGGGCCGCGCTTCTGCTCCTTTCGCCCAAGGCGGGCAGTTACATCACCGGCACGATCCTGTACGTCGACGGCGGCTTTACCTGCTCGTGGTTTTAGGACAATTTGTAGCGCAAAAGTCGTGATCCGTCATTTCGAGCGGAGCGAGAAATCTCACCCTCGCCAAACGAGGTTGAATTCCGAATCCTCTCGCGAGGGTGAGATTTCTCCCTGCGCGTTGCTTCGGTCGAAATGACGGCTTGCGTTTTTGGGTTACACTCACTTTTTTTTCGCACCATGAAAAAAACAGCACTCTTACCGATTCTGATCGTTTCGCTTCTCATGGGGTTCGGCGTCTTGAATTCCGAGGCCCAAATTTTGAGGGAACGGCAACGACAATCTTCTCATCAATCGAAAGGTCAACAAAAAATGAGCATCGAAAAAAGCCTCTTCGGCAAAACCCAGGCGGGGGACGCCGTCGAAATGTACACTTTGAAAAACGCGAACGGCATCACCGCGAAGGTCCTGAATTTCGGCGGTGTCATTTATTCGTTCGAGGTTCCCGATAAAGACGGCAAAACGGTCAACGTTTCGGCCAATTACGAATCGGTCGCCGAATACGAAATCCTCCGACCGTTTTTCGGCTCGCTCGTCGGCCGTTACGGCAATCGGATCGCCAAGGGAAAGTTTACGCTCGATGGCAAAGAGTACATTCTTCCGCCGAACAATAACGGCAACGCCCTGCACGGCGGCTGGAAAGGGTTCGACCAAAAAATCTGGCACGTCGAACCGTTCAAGACCGACCATTCCGTCGGCTTGCGGCTCGCCTACACGAGCAAGGACGGGGAAGAAGGGTATCCCGGAACGCTGAAATGCAAGGTCGTTTACGAACTGGACGACGCGAACAATTGGACGATGGACTACACGGCGACGACGGATAAAGCGACACCGATCAATTTGACGAATCACACGTTTTGGAATTTGGCCGGAGCACAATCGGGGACGGTGCTCGATCACGAATTGACGTTGAATGCCGATCGGTACTTGCCGACCGACACCGGCCTGATCCCGACCGGGGAGTTGGCTCCGGTCGAGGGAACGCCGCTCGATTT
>JAVBSX010000132.1:0-8362 GCA_031556455.1 Thermoguttaceae bacterium | reverse complement strand
TCCGGCGATGAAGCAGGTTGCCGGCGGGTTGCGGTTGGATATGGCGGCGTTCCGGGAACTGGAAGCGTTCGCCCAGTTGGGAACCGATCTCGACGCCGCGACGCAGGCCCGGTTGGATCGCGGCTATCGCATGACCGAGTTGCTCAAGCAAGGGCTTTGCAAGCCGATGAACGTGGTCGATCAGGTGTTGGTGATCTTCGCTGGAACGCGGGGTTACCTCGACAAGATTCCGGCCAACCAGGTGCTGGAATGGGAAAGCAAGTTCCTGGAATACGTCCAGCACACGAAAAAAGACCTTTGGCAGAAGATCGCCGATGAGCGCAAGCTCTCGCCCGAACTGACCGAGGAGATCGAAAAGACGATCAAGACGTTCAACGGACAATTCGCCTCGCGGACGAAGTGATGTTTTTCCCGGGCGGTGAACAGACAGCAATTTTTCAAAAATCATGTCGACACTGAAACTGCCGAAAACGGACAAGCCGCAACGACCGACCGGATCGATACGCCGGGAAATCAAGTCGCGGCTCAACCGGATTGAAGATCGGGAATTTTTGCGAACCGTGTTGAAAATGGTTCGCGAGCGGAGTGCAAAATACGATAGCCTGCCCGAATTCGCCAAAAAGAAAATCGAAGAGGGGATCCAGGCCGCCCAAGAAGGGCGAGTGACTTCGGATGAGGAAATGCGGAAGGAATTTGCGAAATGGCTCGACGAAGATTGATTTGGTCGAATCCGGCGAAAATCGACCTTCGGACATTATTGGAGTATTACGACAAACGAAACGGCAGTACGGCATATTCCAAAGCATTATACAAAAGGATTCTCAAGTTGCTTGATCATGTCAGAACCCACGGACATTACGGTCAAAGCATCGGAAAATCCAACATCCGGTTTATCCTCGTCAGAAACATCCAAGCCAATTTTGAAGTCAAGGATGAGGAGGTTTTGGTTTTCGCGGTATTTGACGCCCGCCGCGACCCGGAGGAGTTGAAGAAATACCGTAGCCGGTATAGGCGGTAGGCTTCGCCCTCCGTCAAACCGCGGCCTCGATGGGCTGCTGCCGTATTGAAGATGGGAATTTTAAAACGGCTTGAGTATTTTTAGAATATCCTCGACCCTGCCGCCGATACAAAAGAATCATGACAACCGTCGAACTTGAAAAAACTCAAGACCTGGTCGATCGAAAGAGGAAATCGCTCCGACGCGAAATTCGGTTTTGGTTGGATCAGGTCGATGATGTGGAATTTTTGCGGACGGTTCGGGCCTTGGCCAGAAACAAGGCCGCTTCGTGGGACGAATTGCCCGAACATGTCCGGGAAGATATCGAGGAAGGAGAACGCCAGTTGGATGCCGGACGCGGGGTTCCCCATGAAATCGCGATCAAAAGGCTTCGCCGATGCTTGAAAGAAAGTTGATTTGGTCGGAAAAGGCCATTGAGAATCTCGAAGAGATTTTTGTCTATTTTGAGAAACGAAACAGGTCGAACGAGTACGGAAGTCGATTATTGCATCGCATCGAAGACAAATTGGAACACTACCTTTCGGCTCCGGAACTGGGACAGGGCGATGGAACGAGCGGACGTCGTTTTTTCCTTTGCGGAAAATATAGGGTATTTTACAGGTTTACGGATTCGACATTTGAAATCATCAAAATTTGGGACGGGCGGTGCGATCCGGGCTCCTCGAAATTCGAGTAACCGGCCGCTCCATTTTGTGAGGCAATCGAAACAAAGAACGTTTTTAATCACCGTTTCGCGGTACGAAGCGGTCAGCGGACTCATTAGCAATGGCAAAAGCAAGAGCACTCGATCGGCGGCGGAAATCGATCCGCAACATCCGTAAGATCACCCGGACGATGGAACTGGTCGCGACCGCCCAATTCAAACGGGCGATGGACCGGGCCGTCGCGATCGACGCCTACACGAAGCGGATCCTCGATCTCGTGTATGACCTGCGGCAGGCCGAGGGAAAAATCGTCGCCTCGCACCCGCTCCTGGAAGATCGAAAAAACCAGAAGAGCACGACGCTTTTGGTGCTGACGGCCAACCGGGGAATGTGTGGCGGCTACAATTCCGGGATCATGCGGCTGGCCAATGTCCGAATCAAGGAAGTCAACGAGTCGTTCGAGACGGTGCATTTGGAGGTTTCCGGCAAGCGGGGCATCGGGGCCTTTCACTTTCGGAAGGTGATACTCGACCACGAATTTTTGCATTTCGAAGACAAGCCGACATTCGAACAGGTCGACGAATTGGCGAGCCGGTATTACGAGGAGTTCGTTTCCGGGAAGATCGACCGGTTGGAGATCGCGTACCAGAAATTTACTTCGATGAGCCGGCAGCACCCGACGGTCGAAACGCTCCTGCCGCTTTCGCGGGCGACTTTTACGGAAGAGTTGCACGAAATGGAAGCGGCCGAGGAAGCGAAAACCGAATCGATGCGACCGAAATCGGCGGCGGAACTGAAACGGGCCGCCCAAGTCGCCCAGGCGGACCGGATGATCGCCTCCAAAAAACAGAAAGGGCTCGGCGAAAGCGGGCTGAAAAAAGGGGTGCAATTCGAGTTCCTCCCCTCGGCTCAAAGCATTTTGGACGAGGTCGTCCCCTACGCCTTCCGGATCAAGCTGTACAAGTGCTTCCTGGACGCGGCGGTCGGGGAGCAGATCGCCCGAATGGTGGCGATGAAGGCGGCGACCGAGAACGCCGACGGGATCATCGGCTCGTTGACGACGGCGTACAACCGGGCACGGCAGTCGCAGATCACCAACGAGATTTCCGAGATCATCGGGGGCGCCGCGGCGCTTGAAAATTAAGAATGGAGTAACACTTCAGCCGTATGGTGATTTTCGTCATTTCGACTGGAGCGCAGCGTAAGGAAAAATCTCACCCTCGCGAGTGGGGATGAATCCGCTCCTTCGGCGAGGGTGAGATTTCTCGCTCCGCTCGAAATGACACGTTGTTTTATCTGTTCTCACAAAGATCAATTCGATGATTTTGTGTTAGGCGAACAAAACACGCAAGTAACGATATGAGGCCGCGAGGAGACGAGAAGCGGAAAACCATCAATAGCAACCCTTATTTACAAATTGGTATCACACCGTTTACAGGAGTTTCAATGAAAAATTTTGTGCGATTATTTCTCGCGGTCAGCATTATGACGCTGAGCGCGGCAACCGGCTGGGCAAGTGAAGCCAGCCTTCAAATCCCCGACCTGCATGCCGGTCATTTTGAGACGCTCGGCGGCATTTCCGCTTGGTGGTTGCTCTTCTGCGGCGGTGTCGTGATCTTTATCACGCTCGGCTTCTCGCTCACTTTGCGTAAGAAAATCCACGAACTTCCCGTTCATTCCTCGATGTCGAAAATTTCCGACATCATCTATAAGACTTGCAGTACTTACCTGACTCAGCAGGGTATCTTCCTGATCTGCTTGTTCATTTTCATCGCGATCGCCTATGGGATTTACGTGTTCCTGAGCCCGACGGAAGCCGCGCACGGCGATCTGCAACCGATCTCCAAGGGGATGACCTTGCTCGGCGTGTTGTTCTTCGCGATCGTCGGTATGGGCGGATCGTACGCGGTCGCCTGGTACGGCATCCGGGTCAACACCTACGCCAACTCCCGGACCGCGTTCGCGGCCCTGAAGGGCCGGCCTTGGGACGTCGTCAACATTCCGCTCCGCGCCGGAATGAGCGTCGGTCTCTTTCTCATCTCGCTCGAACTCGTGATGATGGTCATCATTCTCCTGTTCGTCCCGCGACAAATCGTCGGTCTCTGCTTCCTCGGTTTCGCGATCGGCGAATCGCTCGGAGCCTCCGCCCTGCGTATCGCGGGGGGGATCTTCACGAAAATCGCCGACATCGGCTCCGACCTCATGAAGATCGTCTTCAAGGTCGGCGAAGACGACCCGCGTAACCCGGGTGTGATCGCCGACTGCACCGGCGATAATGCCGGCGACAGCGTCGGGCCGACCGCCGACGGGTTCGAAACCTACGGCGTGACCGGTGTCGCACTCATCTCGTTCATCGTTCTGGCCGTGACTCCGGAAATGCTCCTCAACGGTTCCGGCAAGGAAATGTTTACCGCTTGGGCCGCCAAGGCGGGGCAGGTGGTCAATCTCGAAAGCGCGACGACTCTCGCCCATGATTTGCAGGCGAAGCTGATCGTCTGGATTTTCGCGATGCGATTCCTCATGGACTGCCTTTCCGGCTGTGCCTACTTCATCAACCAGTGGCTGTCCGAAAAATGGTACGGCGACAAGAAGGAATTCGACTTCGAAACCCCGCTGATGAACCTCATCTGGATCGCGGCCGTCCTCTGCATCTCGACTTCGTTCGGGATGAGCGGTCTGTTGCTGCACGACTTCGCCCACGGGGCCTGGTGGAAGCTCGCCTTGATTATCTCTTGCGGCACGGCCGCCGCCGTGTTGATTCCGGAGTTCACGAAAATCTTCACCAGTTCGAAATCGAAGCATGTTCGTGAAATCGTGACCGCCTCCCGCGAAGGGGGCCCCTCACTCAATATTCTCTCGGGGATCGTCGCCGGTAACTTCAGCGCGTTCTGGACCGGCGGTTTGATCGCCGTCCTCATGGCCGTCGCGTACAGCGTCGCCAACTTGCAGCTCGATGCGATTCTCGGTCCCTATGCTCCGGTCTTCGCGTTCGGTCTCGTCGCGTTCGGTATGCTCTGCATGGGCCCGGTCACGATCGCTGTCGACAGCTACGGTCCGGTGACCGACAACGCCCAGTCGGTGTTCGAACTTTCCCAGATCGAAAAGATCCCGGGCATTTCGGAAGACATCGAAAAGAATTTCGGTTTCAAGCCGGACTTCGAGTTGGGCAAGCACTACCTCGAAGCAAACGACTCGGCGGGCAACACATTCAAGGCGACCGCGAAACCGGTGCTCATCGGAACGGCCGTCGCGGGAGCGACGACGATGATTTTCGCGATCATCCTCATGCTCACGCAGCTGAACGTCTTGAACCTCGAACTGACCAAGGCCCCGGTGATTTTGGGCCTGATGTGCGGCGGTGCCGTGGTGTTCTGGTTCTGCGGAGCCTCGACCCAGGCGGTGACGACCGGAGCCTACGGGGCGGTCGAGTTCATCAAACGCAACATGGACCTCAGCAAAACCGAGGCGGATGAAAACGATTCGCGGACCGTCGTGAAGATTTGCACGCAGTACGCCCAGAAAGGGATGTGGAATATCTTCCTCGCCCTGATCTGTTTGACGCTATCGTTCGCGTTCATCGATCCGAACTTCTTCGTTTCCTATCTCGTCTCGATCGCCATTTTCGGCCTGTTCCAGGCGATTTACATGGCGAACGCGGGCGGCTCGTGGGACAACGCGAAGAAGGTCGTCGAAGTCGACCTGAAGGAAAAGGGAACCGAATTGCACGCGGCCGCCGTGATCGGCGACACCGTCGGCGACCCCTTCAAAGACACCTCGTCCGTCTCGCTGAACCCGATCATCAAGTTCTCGACGCTGTTCGGGCTCCTGGCGACGGAAATCGCGATCGTGATGAAGTACAACGTCGTCGATTTCGCCGAGAAGACGAAAAACGCCGCCGCCGATGTGGTCTCGACGATCGTTCCGGAAGCCGGGCAGTACGCCGGTCATACGATGTACATCTCGGCCGCTTTCCTCGCGGTCGGTTTGTTCTTCGTCTGGCGTTCGTTCTACTCGATGCGGATTCCGAAGAAAGAAGCGTAGAAGTATGACAATGAGCCCCGGACGGAGCATCGCGAAGTCCGGGGACATGTTCCTAAAGGTTTTGAACTCATTAAATTCCGTCATCCCCGCGTAGGCGGGGATCCATAGGGAACGGTTTCACTATAGAGTCCCGCCTACGCGGGAATGACGAAAAAAACATTTGTTTTTTGCGATTCTGTCACGTGAAAGAGGAAACCATGAAGCGAACGATCATCCTTTTGACCTGTGCTGTTTTTCTGACGTCCGGGCTCCGGGCGCAAGAGGAAAAACCTAGCGAGCCCCGCGCCAAGGCCGCTCAACCCGACTTTCGGCAGGGTGCGCTCACGGAAACCGATCGTTCTCTCGACGTTGCCATTAACGGCAAAGGGTTTTTCGGTGTCGAGGACCCGTTCTCCGGCGAAATTTTTTACACCCGCGCAGGAAATTTCAGCGTCGATCCGGACGGCAACTTGGTGCTTTTCGTCAACAACGTGGCACGACGCCTTGAACCGGCGGTCACGATTCCACACGATGTCATCAATATCCATATCAATCCCGACGGCAGCGTGTGGTGCACTCAACCTCCCTCCGATCAACTCCAACGTATCGGCGATTTCCAGCTTTCGACGTTCAACAACCCGGAAGGGCTTTTTCCGCTCGGCGACAACCTCTTTGAAAAGACCTCCCTCTCCGGTTCGCCGAAGCCCGGCACGCCTGGTCTTGACGGCGTTGGCGAGTTACGGCAGTACCACCTTGAACAATTAACGAACACACAAGTTTCCCAGGCCTTCAACGGGATCGGAGTCGATGCGAGCAACATGCACTTGCTCTCCAACACGAAAACGCGGTCGATCTCCCCGGAAAACTTTACCGGCGAGAAAGGCAAGGCCGGCATGTCGGTCGACGGCCCCGCCAAGGGCGCAGCCCGGGATCTGGGGCAAGGTTGGAAGGTTTCCCCTTACGTGATTGTTCCGGCGAAGGAGACCTTCACCCTCGCGGAAATCGAAGGGAGCGGGGCGATCCAACAGATTTGGCTCACCCCCGCTCCGCTCAACAAATCGCGGACGATGATCCTGCGGTTTTACTGGGACGGCGAAGAGACCCCCTCGATCGAGTGTCCGCTCGCCGACTTTTTTACCTGTGGCTGGCAGGAGTATTGCCAGAACAATTCGCTGATGGTCAACGTCAACCCCGGCAGCGCGTTCAACTGCTATTGGAACATGCCGTTCCGGAAAAAGGCGAAGATCACGATCGAGAATCTGGACGAAAACCAGATCGTCGTTTATTACCAGATCAACTACGCTCTCGGCGACGTCCCGGACAACGCGGCCTACCTGCACGCCCAATTCCGGCGGGTCAACCGGCTTAAGGCGAAAGATGTCGTTACGATTCTCGACGGCGTTAAGGGCAAAGGGCATTACGTCGGGACCTACATGGCCTGGGAAGTGTATTCGCCCGGCTGGTGGGGAGAAGGCGAGATCAAGTTTTTCATGGACGGCGATACGGAGTTCCCGACGATTTGCGGGACGGGGACCGAGGATTATTTCTGCGGTTCGTACAATTTCGACCGCGGCGGTCTGTACCGGGAGTTCAGCACGCCGTATGCCGGGCTGGTGCAGGTGATCCCGAACGACGTGTGTTACAAAGTCGGCCAGCGTTTCGGGCTATACCGTTGGCATGTGACCGACCCGATCCGGTTTGACGAGGATTTGAAGGTGACGATGCAGGCTCTCGGTTGGTACGACGACAAATCGGGCCGTTACCTGCCGCTGGAAGACGACATTTCGAGCGTCGCGTTTTGGTACCAGGCCGAGCCGCACGCCCCGTTCCCGCAATTCCCGAGCAAGGAAGAGTTGCAATTCGGCCCGCTAAAAGTGGTGAAACCATGACAACGGAACTGATTGACCAGGAAACGGAACTGAAAGAAGCCGTTCTGCGGAAGCTTGTCCGGATTCACGATTTGGATGGTTTGCGAAAACTCGTTCACCAAGCCGACGCGTTGACGGACGATGAGGCCTACGTATTATCCCCGGAAGAGGAAACGTGGATCGCGGCGGCGGAAAAACGACTAGATGCCGGCGTAGGAGTCCCCGAGACGGAAAGACGAACAAGGACCCGAGAATGTCTGGGGCGTTTCGAGAAAAATTCCCGTTGATATGGGATGTCGAAGCCGAGAAACAATGGAACGAGATCCTTCTGTTTTTTGCCGAAAGAAACGGTTCCCTCGATTACTCCTTGCAACTGGATGACCGGCTTGGCGACCTTTTGGAATTGATTCGGAAAGAACCGGAGATGGGCGAAAAAACGAACCGTCCCAACACGAGACGGCATGTATTCGGAAATTACGCCGTGTTTTATCGGATCGGTGATAACCGCATCGAAGTCGTCGGCGTCCGGGACGCACGACGGGACGTTCCGTTGGATTGAAGCGAAAGCGAGGTTTTTATGGCAACGATGGAACTGATCGATCGTGAAGAACGGTTGAAAGCGAAACTGATCGGACGCATCGGCAGGTCGCACGATGCTTCCCTGCTTCGAGAAGTCGAGTCCTTGCTTGACAAAAAATTGCCGGAAGGAGTTTACGTCCTCTCGGCGGACGAACGGGAAAAAATGAACATCGCCCGCGGACAATTGGATGCAGGTCAGGGAATTCCCGGCGAAATCGTAGAAGAAGAAATGA
>JAVBSX010000002.1:0-4441 GCA_031556455.1 Thermoguttaceae bacterium | reverse complement strand
GAATCGGCTCGTTCCTGATCCTCGGGCTGATTGCATTCGGCATCAACGTTTTGGCAATCCTCTCATCTCTTCTTGCATGGTATATCGAATCACTTGAAAAGCACGGTCTGGAACCTCATGCCGTAACGATCGCCTACATTTCATGCTACTTGTTTTGGCTCCTCGGCAACATCCTTTTATTTTTAGGCGGCATTCGTTATTCGCTGCACCTTGTTCGCGGCGGGCAACAAAGGCTGTCGCTGTTGATCCCCCGGGCAGGGCAGGTTTTCAAACTTTTTTTACATATTTTGGTTTTTGGTATTCTTTATTTGATTTTTTTGATCCCGGCGTTTGCACTTCAATCCTGCATAATTTATATCCAATCCAGTGTTCCCAATTCCTTGGGATTATCTTTGGCCGTCGCCTACTCTTTCTCCTTATACGTGGCAATATTTTCCCCGTTTTTATTTGCCCGGTTCGCTTGGGGAATCGCCTTTCTCGTCGACCGGGACGAAGGGCCCGTCCAAGCCTTGCTGAGTTCCTACGCCTATAGCACCGGCAGCACTTGGGCTCTGGCCCGGAACCTGTTCGTGGTGTTGATCGGCGGACTCATTTTCTTTTGCTGCACCTGCCGAATCGGCTATATTCTGGTGATGCCGCTGGTGTGCTGTTATATCGCGGTCGTTTACCTTGCGATCACCGGGCAGCCGTTCCCGCGACCGGTCTCGGTGGGGCCGCCGCGGCAACCTCCGGCGCCGCTGCCGCCGGTTGAGAACGACGGTGAGCCGCTGCCGGAAATCGAAAATGAACAGGTATAACGGCGTTGAACCGCTCTCATCGACTTGGGAGGCAAAAGACTCGCGCCGACACCGGGTTTGCGCAAACATCCTGTTTTCCGTATTTCAACGAAAAAAGTGTGATAAATTGAACTGGTGCGGCCAACACAATTGATGTATTATACCCAAGCTGGTTTATAATTCCCGTCTTCAGTAGGATAGCGGCCCAACGAGGCTGCGGTTTGACAGTGGGCGAAGCCCATTTCGCCTGGACGGCAGGTCCCCGCCCTGCGGAAACGATGTTGGTCATTTTTCGTTCTTTTTCCTTTCTCCTTTTTTCAATGAATCTTTCCTGCCGCTTGTTTTTCCGGCTTTGCGTGTCGCTTTCGGTCCTTGTTTGCGGGGCTGGGACTTTTTGCTTTTCGGCGGAAGAGGCTTCCTCGTACACTTCCTATCCGTCGCTCTCGTTTGAGCCCGAGCGGGAAGGAGCATTTTCGGGGTTGGCGGACCGGCTCGATTTGCAGGAAGAGCTGCAAAGCCGCGGCCCACAAGCAGCGCGAAAGCAAGGATTGATCCAACGGGTCAATTTCGGCGGCTCCTGGATTCCCGAAGGAGGCGACGGCGGACTCGGACTCGCGACGTTCAACACGAATATCACCTTTGCGCTGCCCGGCCCCAAGACAGGACCGTTCGGCCCTTCCTATTTCCTGATCTCTCCTGCCTTTTCCTACACAAACATTCAATGGGAACATTCCCAAGGGTTTCCCGATTCGCTTTATACGGCAGGGCTGAGTCTTTCCTGGATGAAGCCGATCAACGAGCGTTGGAACCTGATGCTCAACGCGACTCCGGGCTACGCCGGAGACGGCAAGGCGACGTCGGACACTTTTCGTTGTCCCGTGATTCTCGGATTGACCTGGACGCCGAATTCGCGTTGGAAGGTTGTCTTTGGGGCAGGGTATATGGACCGAAGCGATTTCCCGGTCTTGCCCTTTGCCGGAGTCGTTTACACGCCCAACGAAGATTGGAAATTCGAACTTATGGCCCCTCAGCCGCGGGTTGCTCGTCGGCTTTCCGCTTGGAGCGATGTGCTCTGCAACCGCTGGGTGTATCTCGGCGGCGGGTTCGGCGGGGGTGCCTGGGCCGTTGAAAGTTGGAACGGGCGATCCGATCTGGCCATGTATCGGGAATTTTCCCTGACTCTCGGTTACGAAGCCGTTCGAACGAACAGCGGCTTCCTTTGGAACGCGGAGATTGCCTACGTTTTCGGGAGAAAAATGGAATTCGACCACGGCACTCGCCCGGATTACAGCCCGGACGATGCCCTCGCCTTGAGAGTCAAGGTTTCATTTTAGGAGCGAGCCCCTCGGCATTCTTGAGAGGGAACCGCTCCGACACGCACGGTTCCGGATGTGCGGATCGCTGATTTGTGGTCATTGTATCGAATCCTCGTGTTCACTTGGCCGGGACTATTGCAACGTCGAACACGTCAAACAGCAGCCCGAAGCGTCAGCGCCGGGTTAGCCCCGCATTTCCGGATTGGATAACCGGGCGCTAACGCTTCCGGCTGCTGCCCGATTCGATATTTTTTCTGAAATTCCGACTTTGCAATTCTCCTGTTCGCTTGGCCGGGAGAATTGAAGAACCGACGAATTCGGCTATAATAGAGTTTGATTTGCAGATTGCTTTTCTCAACTCAGGATCAAGGAGCTTATCGTGTCAGCGACAAAAACCATTCGGATCGCGGTTTTTATTTCCGGTACGGGTCGAACGTTGCTCAATCTCATTGAACGCATCGCCGACGACAAACTTTCGGCTGAAATCGTTCTCGTTATCGCAAGCACTCCCCGGGCTTCGGGATTACAATACGCGGAAAAGAATGGCATCCCGATCCGAATCGTCGAGAAAAAGGACTTTTCCGACGACAACGCTTTCAGTGAAGCGAATTTCGGCCCTTGCCGGGAATTCAGGGTCGATTACGTCGCCCTCGGCGGTTACGTCAAATTTCTGAGAATTCCGAGGGATTTTCATAACCGGGTGCTCAATATTCACCCTTCTCTCGTCCCCGCGTTTTGCGGCAAAGGGTATTACGGATCGCTCGTACACGAAGCCGTCCTGCAATACGGAGCCAAGATCTCCGGCTGCACGGTGCATTTCGTCGACGACGAATACGACAAGGGGCCGGTGATTCTTCAAAAAGCGGTTGAAGTTCGCGAAAACGACACGCCCAGCACCTTGAACGACCGCGTGTTCGAAGCGGAATGCCTCGCCTATCCGGAAGCGTTGCAGCTGCTTGCCGAAAACCGGATCGTGGTCGAAGATCGCAAAATCCGGATCCGCTCAAAACCGCAGGATTAAATGTCTTCAAGGGTTTTTCGAACGCGGAGTACCGGCTAAATTGGGCCAAAGGCCCCGCGATGTCGATTTGTGGTGTTTTCGCGTCATTTCTTTTTTTCGCCGGGCTAATTTTTTCCCAAATTTTTTGAAAATTGTAAAATTCTCTTGACAATATCTACGACTGTGGTTATATTGTCTACATCAGTGGTTAATCAAAGGGGGAAATTTGTCCCCCTCCCTAAAATCGTTTAGCCGAGCGGCGCAGACGCCGGTGCCCACGGGGCAACTCAATCAAAATAGGAGGAAAAATGGCAACTTTCGGCATTTCCGATTCGCAATGGAAAATCATGGAAATCATCTGGCAACGCGGCAGCGCGACGGCCTCCGAGGTGATCGACGTGCTCGTCCCCGAAACCGGCTGGAATCACCAAACCGTCCGGACGCTGCTCGCCCGGCTGGTCCAAAAAGAGGTGCTCGAAGCTGAGCCGGTTAAAAATTATTACGTTTACCGACCGCTCGTTTCCCGCGAAGAATCGATCCGCGAAGAAGGGGAATCGTTTCTCAACCGCCTTTTTCAAGGGAACGCCGACGAACTGCTGGTGCATTTCGTCCGGGAAGGAAAGGTCGACCAATCGACCTTGGACAAACTCCAGAAAATGATCGACCAGGAAAGGAGCGAGACCGATGCTTAATGAACTACTGTACATTTCCGCCCAAGGCGCGATTCTCGCCGCCCTCGTCGGAGGGCTGCTGCTCGTTTTCGGCCGACGGCTCTCGGCCAACGCCCGGTTCCTGCTCTGGGGGATCGTGCTGCTGCGTTTTCTCCTGCCGATCACCCCGCCGAGCGTCCTGAGTTTGTACGGCCTGCTCGGTTCCCGGATCGTTGCATTGACGGAGGTGCCAATGCAGGAACCGCTCGCGATTGAGTCTATGTTGACACGAGATCACTCCTTGATTTCTGAAAATAAAAACCTTTTTCCGACAGCGGAGCCAACGAAGCTCGTTCCGGCCGCCGCCGCTTCGGCATACGAAACGCCCGCCAATTCCGCTGCGGAACGGGCGGTCGCGACCCCGACGACGGGTCCGAACCTGCTTCGGCTCGCGGCAACGGTCGTCCAAGCCGTTTGGTTTTTGGGAGCCGCCTTTCTGCTGTTGCGGATGGGCCGGGCTTGGCTCGAACTGCAAAGGCGGCGAAAAAAATGGAACGAAATGAGAGCAGGCTCCCTTTGGGAACTGCTCGAACAATGTCGGCAACAACTCGGGATCCGGAGAAAGGTTCGGCTTTTTCTGACCCGGGATCAACTCGGAGCGGCTTCGTGCGGTGTGTTGCGACCGGCGATCCTGCTTTC
>JAVBSX010000342.1:0-5372 GCA_031556455.1 Thermoguttaceae bacterium | reverse complement strand
TAGAAAGCAATGGAAACGAGACGAAACGAATGGAACGCGGCCAAAAGAAAAGAGCCGCAAACCTTACGATTTACGGCTCCTTGCGAATAGTTGCGGGTCTTTTCCAAACCTGACCAAACCCGTGATAGTGCCGAAAAGAGGACTTGAACCTCCACCCCGAGTGATCGGGACTAGGACCTGAACCTAGCGCGTCTGCCAATTCCGCCATTTCGGCTGAAAAAGCCATTCTACCATTCCCCTGCCCCAAAAAAAGGAGGCCCGGGCTAAAATTCACGACGAATGTTTTCATTTTTACGAACCGCGGCGAACGGGACGACGGCCGGTTTCCAGAATCAGTTCGCGAATCCGCTCTTCCGAAAGACCTTCCGGCGATTTCGAGCCGGCTTCGTGATGTATTCGCTCCCGGCGGACGGTCCCGTCGAAATCATCGGCTCCATACCCGAGCGCGATCTGGGCCAGTTCCGGGCCGAGCGTAACCCAGTACGCTTTGATATGAGGGATGTTGTCCAACACTAAACGGCTAATCGCGATCGTCCGCAAAATCTCGTCCGGCGAAATCATCGGTCGATCCGCAAACGCCGTCCCTTGCGGATGAAAAACCAACGGGACGAACGTGTCAAACCGGGCCGGCCGTTTTTCCGCGATCGATTCGTCCTGCAAAGCCCAAAGGGCGAGCAAATGTTCGACGCGATGTTCGACCGATTCCAGCCCACCGAAAAGCATGGTCGCGTTCGTCGGGATGCCCAGTTCGTGGGCGATGCGGTGTACGTTCAGCCAATCTTCGGCCGACGGTTTTTTCGGAGCGATGATCATTCGGACGGACGGCTCAAAAATTTCGGCTCCCCCCCCCGGCAAAGAGCTGAGACCGTGCGATTTCAGCTCACCGAGAATGTCCCGGACACTCCTGTTCGAAGTTTCCGCGAAGTGCAGAATCTCGACCGCCGTCCAAGCCTTGATGATGAGGTCGGGAAAACGACGATGTATCGCGGCGAGCCTCTCCCGGTACCAGGAATACGACAGACCGTCCGGAATGCCGCCGACCCAATGCAACTCGGTGCAGCCGGCGCGGACCGCCGATTCGACCTGCTCGAGAATTTCCGTATCGGAAAGTCGATAGGCCCGGCTCTCGCCCGGATCGCAACTGAAAGCACACAACGGACAGCGGAACTTACAGACGTTCGTCGGATTCAAATGTACATTGAGCGAATAATACACGTCCGAGCCGCTGATTTCTCGTTTTTTCCGATCGGCCCACGAACCGAGCTCGTGCAAGCCGGTCTCCCGTTGAAAAAGAGAGATTGCCGTTTCCCGGGCAAGCGGAAAAGAGAGAGACGATTCGTTCGGCTGCTGAGCAATGAAGTTTGGCACGACTGATTTGTGATTTGACGCAAACTCTCGAAAAGCGTCCCATAAGTGCCAAGAGAGAGAAAAAAGTGGCGGTTCAGGGACTCGAACCCCGGACACGCGGATTGTGATTCCGCTGCCCGAATTTTTTGAGACTTGAATTTACGGCATTTAAAAATGAATAATTGTTTTCTTGTCCTAAATTCGTTGGCACGATTTTGTTTTGCCGTTATACCGAAATCGGTCATTGCCGACCTGAAGCGAGGAAGGTGCCGACCTGTCCGTTGTCGACCTTGCTCCGGCGAGAGCCGCTTGTTTTTGTTTCATCCGCATCATCATTCTGGTAAAAAGCTCCGTTTATAAAACCACTATTTTAACCGACTGTCCCACCAGTCGCTGAGACTTGGCCAATAATGCGTGTGCAAGTACGGATCTGTGGGAGCCCCGGAGGAGCAATCCCCGGGGCCACCCGGTAAAACGACAAGACGGCAGGTCCCCGCCTATACCGGCTACGGTCTATCAAACGGCTCGGACGATCACGCGGTATCCGCGAACGTCGACGACGACGATCAGCGTTCCGGCTTCGATCAGCTCCCCTTCCGAAACGACGTCGACCGATTCTTCGCCGAACCGCCCCTTTCCGGCCGGGACCAGCCGCGTGCCCGCGACCCCTTGGGCGCCCAGCAAATGGGCATAATCGGCCAGTTTCTCCGATTCACGAACCGCGAGATCGTCGCTTTTTCGCGGCTTATTCGCTTCGTTCAGGTAATGCGCAAACGCAAACGCGATCAAGCTCATCCCGCTGAGTGATATCACGAGCACCAGCAGCGAGTTGCCGAATTGTTCGAGTTGGTAGGAATTTCGCGGACTGATAAACGTCTGGCTCGCGAGCACCAGCGATCCCAAAATCGCCAATCCCCCGCCGATCCCGAAAAGACCGAACCCGGGAATCACGAAAATTTCCAACAGCACGAACAGGACGCCGGTCAGGAACAGCATCACTTCGAGCCAACCGGCCGTTCCGCCGAGATACTTGCTCCAGAAAAAGAGCGTAAAGCAACAAATCGCGACGAACGCCCCGGCCCCGATCCCGGGCGTCTTGAGTTCCGCCCAGAAAGCGCCGAAACCGATCACCAAAAGAATCATCGAAAGATACGGATTGGCGAGCGCCCGAACCAACTGGTCCGCCCAGCCCGGCGTCATCAGTTGCGGATCGTTCGTCAAATGATACAAAAGTTTGAATTCCCCGAAATCGGCCGCGATCCTATCGGCGAGGGAATAGCCGAGGGCTTCCCGCCCGATCGTGAGGAACGGCGTGTTCGGTCGTGTAACCGGCTCGCTGCGGATCCAATCGTCGCGGTCCCCCTGCTGGTTCAGCTCCTCCTCACAAAAAAATTCGACGATCGAAGGGTCGCTCTTGCGGGTCATTTTATAAACCGTGAGGTTCGGGTCGATCATCGCGGACGGGAGCGACCAGCGACGGAGCGATTTCCGGGCGAGGGAATGTGAGATCGTTTCGACGGCGGCGCGAATCTCCCGTTCGGAAAAGACCGCTTCCCCGCTCCCGCCGAGAATCGCGCCGTTGCCGAGCACGGTTTCCTGACAGGCGAGAGCGATGATCGCGGCATCCGACCGGGCCTGGTGCGGGATATAGGCGACGGTCCGGACCCGCATCGGATCGATGTCGTTCGCGAGAAAACCGGCCAAACTCAAGCTCGCTTCGAGCGAGCCGCCCGGGGAGTCGATCCAAAGGCAGATAAAATCGGCCGGAGGTTCTTCCGCGACGTTTTGGCCGGCCGCCGCCGCCAACAGCGAACCGCCTCCCTCGATCGCCTTCCGGATTTGTCGCTCGACTTCGCCGGTTTTCGCCGAAGTGATCGGTCCGATCAGGTCGATTCGAACCGTACGATTGATCTCGGTATACACCTTCGCGAAGTTGATTTGTTCCGGCCGGATCCCAAGGGCTTTCGCGAGGCCGAGGAATCCGTCTTTCGCCTCGACCAGGAAATCGGCGAGGCCTTGCTCCCGGGCTTGTTGGGCGGTCCAAAGCCCCGGAACCCCGGCGGGCAAAAACGGCTCGTCCGGTTCCTTGAGCAGCTTCCCCTCTTCCCGCAGTCGTCCGAGACCGGCCCGATCGGTCCAAACGGTTCCGGAATCGGTCTCCGCCTGCCAAAGTTCGACGGTCGGATCAAGCATTTTTTCAACCGCCTTTTCGGGAAAACGTCGGCCGATATCCCGATAGGCCTGCCGGATCGCGGGGGTGATCCGTTTTTCGTCGACACCGGCGTTCCCGAACTCGCAGCTGTCCGAAACGATCAGCTCTTCGCAGGCCAGGGCGAGCAGAATCGCATGTCCCTGAACCGATTGCGGAAAGAAGGCGACCGTTCGGATACCTCGAAACTCGTCGGACGAAACGGTTTCCGCGAGACCGTAACACGCCCCGAATTGGCTCCCCCGACCGAGCATGTCCTGATTCGGCGGCACTTGGAAGCTCAGAACCAACGTCGGCCGGTTCCCCTGCCCTTCGCCGACGGTCCGCAATTCGTCCCTGATTTTGAGCAACGTTCGATTGATCGTCTGAACGCTGGACCAGGTGATGGGAAGCGGAATCTCAAGCAGCGCAACCGTTTTCCGAACCTCCGGCTCGGGAGCCGCCTTCTCGGGAGCGACGGCCTCGGGAACCGCCGCAGCAGGAACAGCCTCAGCCTCCGCAGCAGGAGCCGCCGGCTCGGGAGCGACGGCCGCATCTTCCGCTCCGCTTGCAAACGCGAGCGTCCCGAAAACCATCAAAACAAATAACAAATGCTTTCCCATGCCGGAATGATATTGGCCTGTGCGTAATCTTTTTGCCAAAGACACCGATGTGCCTGAATCTGAATGCAGATTCTACCATAATCCAAGAAGAATTGAACTGGAGCAGCGGACTGGGGACCTGCAACAGAAGAACCTTTCCGATCGTCCTTTTTTTAACCTCGGAATACGCGGAATAACGGAATAGACGGAAATGTAAAAATTCCGTGTTTTTCCGTCTTTCCGTGTGTTCCGTGTTACAAAAAACGTAGCACTTCAGCCAAATGGTGATTTCCGTCATTTCGACTAAAGCGCAGCGCAAGAAGAAATCTCACCCTCGCGCGAGGGTGAGATTTCTCGCTCCGCTCGAAATGACGCTGCCGCTGCCGAACGTCGAGGGAAAATCGCCGCGTCGGAATAAAAATCCGACTTGCGATCCTCGTGCGTACCCGACCCTCGCAGCTTGGGGCTTTCGTCGCTTCGCTCAGGAAGCCCCTTGGCTCATTTTTTACGCGAAGCACGGTTTTTCAACGGCTCTCAACCCGGATTGTCCCCAAATCGAACGGCGTATCGCTCCGGCCGCCCGGTATTTCCGGAATCGTGATCGGGTACTCGAAATCAACGTCATTGCTTCGATCGTCCTCGTCGAAGACGCGGACGGTCAAAACCCGTTCCCCGCTTTTAACGTCTTCGATACGGAATGACCCGTTTTCGTGGATTTTGCCGCCGTAATTGTTGCCTTGGTCTTTCCTGATTTTTCGGTCGATGGCCGCGCATTCCTGTTGATACGCCTTAAAATCAGCTTGGTATTTTTGCCAGACTTCCGATTTCTGCCAGGCCTCGTAATAGGCCTTCGCCTTTTCGGGTTCCGCTTTGAGTTTGTCCATTTCCACCTTGAGCTGATCGAGTTCGGCCTTCGGGATTTGCGGATAATCGGGACGCTTCGGCCACGGCAATTCGATCTGAACGCTTTGTCCCCCGTTTCGCAGCAGGCGTTCCGTTTCCGGGGAACCGCTCAGTCGCCCGATCACGGGCCGGCCGGTGCCACCCAAACGGACTTCCGTTTTCTTGCCGGATTCGACTTCCGCGGATGTCGCGATCGCATACGTCATCGATACCGTGCTCTTCCAACAGCCGACGCCACGGCCCGGCGAAGTCGTCACCCGCCGGGACCGTTTTCCGAAGCCGCGACAGGAACCGTAGGTATCCGGCCGCCGCAAGGAATATCGAAACGACCA
>JAVBSX010000311.1:0-27631 GCA_031556455.1 Thermoguttaceae bacterium | reverse complement strand
CGCAAGAAAGTTGTGAGATCCGATTTCGCCCTGAAAGGGCGGCGCGTTAAAGCCCCCGGGGGAGCGAAGCGCCCCCCGGGGGAAAAGAAACCAACACACCCAATTAGCCCAGTTAGGGCGACGCAAGCCCGTTGTTCCCTTGCCCTTTCAGGGCGGCTGATTGTGGGGGGCTTCATCCCCCAGGGCGGCGCCTTCGGCTCTGCCCTGGGCTGTTACGCACCGGCCTTACAGGCCGAAGAACGAAATTCTACGTCTGACTTTTTTGTGGTATTGTCAAAAAGGGCTCGAAATTTTTCTGGAAATCAGCAAGGCGACAGCTCCTACGTAATCACGGTCCAGCCGAGATAGCGCATCCAATGGTACAACCAGGGATGGTCCCAGGGGTTCCAAAGCGGGTAGGCGACGGAGACGATCGAGAAGAACAGCAGAAACAGGGCGAAGCCGCGACCGAGCCGGAACTTCGAAAGCCGATCGGTGAGCGGCAGCATCGCCAGGGTCCAAAGCGGTATGAACCAGAACATCCAACGCAATCCGCTGGTCATCCCGCCGTAATTGCGGTTGTGTTGCGGTTGTGTCAAATAAAAAACGTAGCAAACGACCGAGAGAACGAGAATCGAGAGCGCGAAACAAAGCAGCTTGGGATTCTTTCGTTGGAACAACCAGAACAACAGCCCGAAAAAGCTCAAAAACCAGACCGGCGTGAGCGAAAAAATTCCGTGATGCCCGAGCGTCGTGTTGAACAAATAGGCAGGGATCGTTTTTTCTCCGTTGTCGATCCCGACCCGGTTGTGCCAATAACTCAGTCTTTCGACCCCTCCGCGTTCGAAGGTGTATTTGTACCAGGCTTCGTTCGCGTAGGCCGGTTTCCAGGTTTGATGGGCGATTTCGTTCGTCGCGAAAAATGCCGCGAAAACGAGCAGCAGCATCGGGACGTAGCCGCAAAGGGTCTGTTTCGGGGCCGCCCAAAGCAGAATCGCAAGGAGCAGCACGATATAGGACAACGCCGGCAGTTCGCAGGCGAGCATCATCGAAGCGAAAAAACCGGCGACCAGGAAATAGCGGAGTTCCCGCCGCCCGTCGAACAGGATCCGGACGGCGGCGTACAGGCTGATGATGAGACAGCAAATGCCGGGCGAATGATTGTTGAGCGTGTTGACGAACGTCGAAGCGAACGTCCCGAAGCAGAGGAACGACATCACGAAAAGCCGGCTCCAATCGGTCGTTCCGAATCGCTCGATCAGCCGGCCCATCAGGAACCAGCAAAATACGATCGGCAGCAGGTTGATCAGCACGAGCATCGAGCGGACGACGAAATAAGGGTCGATTGCGAACGAGATTCGGCCCGCGCTCCCGTGATAAAGCAGGTAATACGGGATCGACATCACTGTCGGGAGGAGCGGCGGCTTGCTCGAATAAAGGTAGGCGCGGGCTTCGGGATTGTTTGGCGGCAACGGGTGCTTGACCATGTCGATCGTGTCCCAGCCCGGCAGGGTTTGGACCTTGTCGATCGCGAACCAGATCGTTTTTCCCGATTCGTCGACGACTCGCATGTCCGGCTCGACCAGGGCGCGGATCGTACACCAGCGGCTACGGTCGTTGGCGCTGAGAAACGGCCGCAGCGTTTGGGCGGCTTCCGCGTAAAGTTTCGACTGGGTCGTTTCGAGGGCGGCCTTGATCTGCTCTTCGGGGAGCCCTTTTTTTTCCAGTTCGGTTCGTTTTTCTTCGAGACGCCGGGGGACCATGCCGGATTTGATCCGGTAAACCGACTGATCATAAACATTGTCGAGCGCGATGATCCGACCGAACATCAGCCCGGCGGAGACCAGGATCATCAGGAAATAGAGTTGTCGTCGAAAAGTTGCCCCGGAATCGGGCAGGGATTGCGGAGTTTCGTTCATGGGCCGTCCGTTGGTCGTTTTTCGGACATCGATATCCCGATCGGGATTCAAAAAATAAGAGAAATGCATTATATACCGTAGCCGGCATTGGTGGTAGGCTTCGTCCCCTGTCAAACCGCGGCCTCGCTGGGCCGCTACCGTGCTGAAGACGGGAATTTTCAACCGACTTGAGTATATCATATTCGAGACAGGAGGATTGCAAAGTCGAAATTTTCTTCCAACGCGGCGATTTCCCTCGCTGAAAAAGCAGGAATTCCGGCCCTCGCGCGAGGGTGAGATTTCTCCTTGCGCTGCGCTTCAGTCGAAATGACGATCTCACTTTTGCGCGACCGACGGGTTACAACGACTTTGCAATCCTCGTGTTTGGGAATTGAACCTTCTTCCTTCGCGAAGTATAATTTGAGTTGATTCGAAAATTTCGTATTTCCCGGCGAAACGGCCGTCCTTTCCTTATTTCCTTTTGGAGAAAACGATGAGATTTCTTTTTTCCATTCTCTTGATCGCGATTTGTCCGCTGTTGCTCGCGGCACAGGAAAAACAATGGGCGAACTTTGAAGGCACGCCGGAGAAGCCGGGGAGCGGCAAACGCGTCGTTTTGGTTTCCGGCGACGAAGAGTACCGGTCCGAGGAAACCTTGACGCAGCTGGGTAAGATTCTCGCCGAGCATCACGGCTTCGATTGCACCGTTTTGTATGCGATCGATCCGAAAACGGGGGAGATCGACCCTTGCGTGCTCAACAACATTCCCGGCCTTGAGCAGTTGCAAAACGCCGATCTCGCGATTTTCTTTCTCCGTTTTCGCGATTTGCCGGACGAGCAGATGCGATACATCGACGAGTATTTCAAAATCGGCAAGCCGGTGCTCGGCATCCGGACCTCGACCCATGCGTTCAATATTCCGACGGGCAAGACGTATTCGCATTACAGTTTCAACTTCAACGATAACGGCGGCCCTTGGCAACAGGGCTTCGGGCGACTGGTGCTCGGCGAGACCTGGATCGATCATCATGGGCGGCACGGCGTCGAAGCAACCCGCGGAACGATCGTCCCGGGGCGGGAAAAAGACAAAATCGTGAGCGGTTGCGAGGACATCTTCGGCCCGACCGATGTGTACGAGGTTCGCCTGCCGCTGCCGGAAGGTTGCGACCCGCTGGTTTTGGGGACGGTTCTCGAAGGGATGAACGCGACCGACCCGCCGCTCGAAGGGGCCAAGAACGACCCGAAGATGCCGATCTTCTGGACCAAGCCGTATCGGCTGCCGGGCGGTCGGGACGGGAAAGCCGTAACCTCGACGATGGGCTGTGCCAAGGATTTGGAAAGCGAAGGCTTCCGCCGGTTGCTGGTCAACGCGACCTATTGGCTCGCCGGATTGGAAGAGCAAATCCCGGAGCGGGCGACGGTCGATTTCGTCGGAACCTACGAGCCGCTGCCGATGGGTTACGCGAAACACAAAAAAGGGGTTAAGCCGTAAGGGGTTTGTTCTTCGCAAAAAACAAGATCGTCATTTCGACTGAAGCGCAGCGTAAGGAGAAATCTCACCCTCGCGAGCGGGCCGTGAATTCCGAGTCCTCAGGCGAGGGTGAGATTTCTCGCTTCGCTCGAAATGACAACCGTGGGGCTCTTCTCAAAACACTTAAATTGCTAAAAAGCAACCAAACCTAAAATTGCCCGCCGACCAACTCGCCCACTTATGCTGCCCCCGATCATTCGACTGAAACTGCTGCAACTGCGATACGTTCTGCGAACGTATGTCGCGATCGAAGGGGTCGCGAATGTCGTGTTGCTCCTCGGGCTGCTGTTTTGGGTCGATCTGGTCGGGGATCGGTTTTTGGAATCGTCCGTCGTTTTCCGGGCGGTCGTTCTCCTGCTCATGATCGGCTTGGCCGGGTTCGTCGTTTGGAAACGGTTGCTGAGCCGACTTTTGCAGCCGATTCGCGACCGGCAGCTCGCCGTGTTGCTCGAACGGGCCTATCCGGAATTGGGGGAATCGCTGATTACCAGCGTCGATCTTCAAACGGTCGGTCGCACGAAAAATCGGGAGCAAGAACACGATCCTCTTTCCGACGGGTATTATCCGTTCTTTCTTCAAAAGACCGTGCGAAACGCGGCCCATGTGCTGCGGCCGCTCGATGTCCGTTCCCTGTTTCGATACCGTCGGCTCGCCGTTCTCTTTTCCCTCGCGATGTTGTTCGGCGGGACAGTTCTCGGTTTTTGTTCGGTTTACACCGAGACCGCCGAAATCTGGTTTTCCCGGAACATCCTCCTTTCCGAAAAAGAATGGCCGCGTTTTTCGCGGATCGTTCTCGAAGGGTTCGACGCCGAGGGCCGGGTCCGCATCGCGAAGGGAGACCCGTTCCCCTGCATTGTCAAGGCCGATGCGACCGCTCCGCAAGTTCCGAGCCGCGTGCAAATTCAATGGGCTCTCGCCGAAGGCGGTTCGCGAGGGGGTAAGACGATCACGATCGACCGGTTTCAAAGCGAAACGGTCGACGGGGTCGAGTACCGGACGTTCCTGCATACGATCCCGGAACTGCTCGATTCCGTCGTCCTCACGGTGATCGCCGGGGACACGCGAATCGAAGGGCGGCTGATCGAAGTCGTCCCGCCGCCGAACATTCTCGATTACGAGTTGACGGTTCATTACCCGGAGTACCGAAAGCGACCGGACCAGACGCTCCGGCCGAACGGGCGGGCGACCATTCCGGAAGGCTCATCGCTCGCGATTCGTGGGCGCACGAACAAGCCGCTGCGCTCGGGGACCGTTTCGATCAACGGCGGACCGGCTGTCGCCGTCGAATCGATTGAAGCGGATACGTTGCTCACGCGAATCGACGATCTGCGGACGAGCGCGTTGTTGGAGTTTTCACTCGAAGACACCGACGGGATTGCCAACCGGATGCCCGTTCGCTTGGATTTGGAAATCGTCAACGACCAGCCCCCGACAGTCGGAGCCCGATTGGACGGGATCGGAGCGGCGATCACGCCGATCGCGGTGCTGCCGGTTCAAGGGGAGGTAACCGACGATTACGGACTCGTCGATGTCCGGTTTCGTTTCGCGACGGCCCGAAATCCCATACCGGTTCCCCTCGGCGAAGACCCGGACGCTCCGGCCGTCGACCCGCAACGGCAAGAGCAACAACAAGGGCAGCAGCAGGAGCAATCGGAGCAACCGCAAGAACAGCAACCGGTTGCGTCCGAACCGCAATCGGATCAAGAGGGGAGCGAGCCGATCGCCGCGTTGGACGGAACGATCACGAACCAACCGCTCGGGCAAACCTTTTCGGTCGCGGAGCGGCAGCTCAAGCCGGGCGATCGTCTGACGCTTTTCGTCGAGGCGAGCGACGCTTACTCTTTGCCGCAAACGCCGAGTGCCGCCGCCGCGAAGCCGCACCTCGCGATGAGCGAGACCTGGCAGCTGGAAATCGTGAGCCCCGCCCGACTCCAAGGGATGCTCGATGCCCGGGAGATCGGGCTGCGGGAGCGTTTCGAAGCTTTGATTGAAGACGTTCGCCGGACGCAGGGCTTGCTTGAGGAGCTGTCTTGGGAAAAACCGACCGAGGTACAAAATGTGAAGCAAGACGAGGCTCAAGCGGCGACGGAACCGGAAAACCAAACAGCGACGGAAAAGAGCGACCAACCGGCGCCGGAAGCGGAATCGCGATCAACCGAAGAGCGGCCGGAGGGGAAAACGGTCGAAGGGCCGCCTTTGAACGAGACCGCCGAGCGTCGTCCCGAGCCGCCGCCGTTCGACGGAATTTCCGAGGAACAGGCGGAGCGAGGGACCTATAACATCTCGCGTGCCCAGCGCGATGCGCAAAAGGAAACCTACGAACTGCAAGGGATCGTCGGCGGTTTTACGGCGATTCGGAAGGAGATGGTCAACAACCAGATTTTTTCCCCGGACTTGCAGGAGCGGATCGACGGCCGAATCCTGGTTCCCTTGAAATCGTTGATCGAAAAAGACTTTTTCGATCTCGAAACTGTTCTCGCCGAATGCAGCCGTTCGATTGAGAATCGGGCAACCGTTCCGCGAGGGACGATCGCCGAACAGCATCGGCTCGGGCTTTCGCGGTTGGCCGCGATTCTCGAAAAAATGGCGGCGATCCGCGACCAGATGCTCAACCGCGAAAGTTTCAACGAAGCGGTCGATCTGTTGCGGGAAATCATCCAACAACAAAAAGACCTCCGGGAAGAAACGATCGAACAACGAAAACAGCAGCTTCGCAGTTTGTTGGAATAATTCTCAGGAACAACATCCGCGAATCCCAACACCCGCCCCGTCGTCGTCATTTCGAGCGAAGCGAGAAATCTCACCCTCGCCTGAGGATTCGGAATTCTCCGTCTTTTGGCGAGGGTGAGATTTCTCCTTACGCTGCGCTTCAGTCGAAATGACACGCGATCTGTCGTTTTCCCACAAAACTAAAACCGCACCGGGTTTAACCCCAACCTTTTTTGGGGGCTTTCTCGACCGTGCCGGCGGCCGTTTTTTGGACGGCTTCGACCTTTGCTTTCGCGGCGGCAACCTCGGCCGCACCGGAAAGGACGGCGAAACGAATCCGCGTCGAACGGGATTCCCCGGCCTTGAGGTCGACGACCCGGCCCTGCTCTTTTTCGTAGGTTTTCGTGTTCGGGAAACTCAGGCACGGCTCGAAACCGATCACGTAACCGTCAGCCCGGGCCAATCGGCATTTCCAAACGCACATGTAGGGAATCTGCTTGACGTTGAAATCGATCGCGAGGGCGTGCTCTTCTTTTTCCCCGATCAAAAGCGTCGGGCAATTCCCGTCCTTGTCCCCGGCCGGTTGAAAGAAATAGACGATTTCGTTCGAGCCGGGCGATTCCGGGTCGCAAATCGACCAATGCGGCAACTCGGCAGCGGCCTCGTCGCTGCGCGGGGCCATCACCTCGAAAGGAATCTGGATTTTGGCCCCGGGCGAAATAAACGGCATGCCTGTGTTGATGTGGTACAGCAGCTCGAAATCCCCGGCCTGTCCGGAAATGTTCGTAACCGTGTCGTTGAGCGTCAATTCCGGCGAGCCGAGGAATGTCGAATACGAGGCCCGCAGCCGCAATTTCCGGAAAAACAGCCGCGATTCCTCGACGATGCCGCTGAGCATGATCTCGCCCGTGTCGGTGTCGATCGAGAGTTCGACCTGCGACGCCGGGGTGTTCGCGATTTTCCCGTGCAGGGAATGCACGAGCGCGCCTTTTTCGTTGAACTCGGGGGAACCGTGAGATTCGAGGCCGCAGCGCACGACCCATTCGGTAAAGCCGTCGAGCCAACCCAGCCCGCTCGCATCGCTGAGCGGCACGAACTTCGGGTGCACCGGCCCGCGAGCCGGGGCGTCCCATTTCAGTTCCAACCCGTCGCAATCGGCTCGGAGGACGCCCATGCCCCGCGTCGGGCAGATCACCGTCGTCATTCGCCCGTTGTCGATTTCGATCACATCGACCCTGTCTTGCAGGCCGCCGCCGAGCCGACGTTTCGTGATGCGGTAGGTGATCGACTTTTTCTTGCCGCTTTTCGGGCAGGTGCATTCGAGGGTCTCGGAAAAATCGAAGTTTTCAAGATAAATGTTCTTTTCGACGTCGAGAAGCGTCCAACTTTTGATCGGCATCTGTCTTTCCTTTTGCTGGGTGTGTCTTTCGTTTTCCGCTTAACCTGTCAAGCGGCTCGGTTCATTTTCGCACGGGAACGCGGGAGAATCAACGTGTCGGGTGTTTTTTCGAAGATGTTTTTCGTCATTTCAATAAAAGCCGGAAAGGAGCCGTACTCGGCGCATTGACGGTGTGTTGGCGTCAATCTCAACACACCGTCAATGCGCTGTGCTCCTTTCCGGCTTTTGTTCTTGGCCGCGTTTTTTGGCAAAGGGCAATTCGACGACTTTTGTACTTCTCTATAATCCTCCTTGCCGGGGGATATTTACTCTTGGGGCCTGTCGGATTATCCTAGTGAAGGGCAGGGACGTGGTCCCATCAGAAAAAAAACGGCTTTTTACGACCGTTCGGAGAGCATATTGGTCATGGAATCAAGGTTCGATGAGAGCGACATCCTGCGCAAGGGCCTGGATTTGCTGAAAAAAAAGGAATACGAGCAGGCGATCGAAGCCTTCAACCAGGCGATTGAGCTCAATCCGACCTATACGGAAGCGTTTTTTTGCCGTGGCAACGCCCTTGAGGCGAGCGGCAAATACGACCAGGCGATCGAGAGTTACACCGCCGTCTTGAAATTCGCCCCGAGAGAGGCGGCCGTTTTTTTTAACCGCGGTTGCGCTTATCGCAAGAAAAACGAACCGACCAAGGCGATTTCCGAATACAACCGAGCCCTCGAATTGGATCCGTCTTACGCCAAGGCCTATTACAATCGCGGCATGGTCTTGTTTTCGACGGGGGACATGGACGCCGCGTTTGAGGATTACACCGCCGCGATCAAGCACGCACCGAAAGACGCCGACGCCTATATCGCGCTCGGGCTCATTTACACCATTCGCAACGAGCCGGAAAACGCGCTCGCGGAATATGAAAAGGCGATCCGAATCGATCCGAACAATCTCAAAGCGCACGGCAACCGCGGCAACGCCTTGGAGCAGCTCAAAAAATTCGACCTCGCGGTCGAGGAATACACCAAGGTGATCGAACTGAACGCCCGCGATTACAAGGCGTATATGAATCGTGGATTCGTCTATTTTAAGCAGGAAAAACTGGAAGAAGCCCTCGCCGATTACTCCCGGGCGATCGAATTGAACCCCAAGTATTCCAAAGCCTATACCTGCCGGGGAAGCGTCAACGCGAAAATGATGAATTCCCGGAAAGCCCAGGACGATTTCGATGAGGCGATCCGCCTCGCCCCGAAAAACGTCGAAAATTACGTCAGCCGGGGCCAGGCGAAAAATGCGCTCGGGGATCAGATCGGGGCCTTGGAGGATTTCAATCTGGCCGTGAAAATGGACCCGAACAACACTTCGGCCTGGTACAACCAGGGAATCTTGCACGGTAAACTCGGCATGATCGAGGAATCGATCGACGATTACACGCAGGTGATTACGCGAATGCCGAACAATTCTTCCGCCTACTGTTACAGGGGCGTCGCCTACACGCGGCTGGGCAATTTGGAGGCCGCGCTCGCGGATTACGACAAATCGATTGAGATCGACCCGACGTATTCGACGGCGTTTTTCAATCGAGGACTGGTTTTGCGAATTCAAGGTCAATTCAAGCAGGCGATCGCCAACTTTACCCAGGCGATTCGATTGAATCCCAAATACGTCCCGGCCTACAAAAACCGGGCGGTCACCTACAATATGATCGGCGATAAGGAAAACGCCGAACGCGACATGCAGTTGATCGACAAACTGACGAAAGACGGCTCGAAATAGTAATAAAGGCTGTAGGCTGTAGGAGTTTGTTTATAAGTTCGGAACGAACACAAATAAAGAATGGTTTTTGGGTTCAGTACCGATTCAGGAAAAAGTCTGGAAACAAGACCTACAGTCTACTACAAAGTCGTGAAAATGCCTTCGCCAGAAAATACGACGTCATTTCGACTGGAGCAACGCGTAAGGAGAAATCTCACCCTCGCGCGAGGGCCGGAATTTCTGCCTTTCGGCGAGGGTGAGATTTCTCGCTCCGCTCGAAATGACACGGTATTTTACCTTTTTCACAAAGCCCAATTCGACGACTTTGTACTACAGTCTACAGCCTATAGCCTACAATGAAAGATTACTTCGAAGCGGAAAACCTCTCCCAAGACGCCGTGCACGGCTACATTCCGCTCGCCGCCCCGTTTGTCGAGGGAGAGATCACCGAGCGGGACCTGATTGATTCCCCCTGGGTGCAGCGATTGCGGCAGATTTACCAACTGCAAACCGCCTGGTTCGTCTATCCGACGGCGGAACATTCGCGGTTCCAACATTCCCTCGGGGCGATGCATTTGGCGAGTCGGATGATCGAAGCGTTGTATCCGAGCCTGGTCGAGGAAACGGCCGCCGACGGCGACCTGCCGAGCCGAGCCTACCTCGAATCGCTCCTGCGCGTCGCCGCGTTGCTGCACGATGTCGGGCACGGGCCGTTCGGACACTTTTTCGATGCCCATTTTTTGAGCGATTTCGGACTGACCCACGAAAAGATGGGGGCCGAAATCATTCGCCGCGAGCTGGCCGCGACGATTCGCGGCATCCGCCGCAATCCGAACGGGGAGCTTCGGCCCGAGGAAATCCTCGATCCCGAACAGGTCGCGTCGCTGATCGTGCGGCCGGAAAAAAACGAAACGGAGGAACGGCCGAAATGGTTTCGGCTCCTCCGGACGCTCTTTTGCGGACTGTACACGGTCGATAATATGGACTTCGTCCTGCGCGATGCGTATATGACCGGTTTCAGTCGGCAGGCGTTCGATCTGAACCGGCTGATGCACTATTCGTTTTTCACGGCCCGGGGTTTGACGATTCACCAGAAAGGTTTTTCCTCGCTGATTCAATTTCTCGCCGTTCGGGCCGATCTGTTCCGTTCGATTTACTTTCACAGGACCGTTCGGGCTGTCGATTTGACGCTCGCCGACCTGTTCGAGAAAAGCAAGCCGCACCTTTTTCCGCTTCGTGGGGAAGGGAGCAAACATCCGCTTGAAAATCTGGACGAGTACCGATTTTTGACGGACCGCTCGCTGCTGATCGACGTCGCGTCCTGGGATCGTTCCGCCGATTCGGAGAAATGCCGGCTTGCCGCCGATTGGCGGGATTTCCTTTTGCGACGAATTCCCTGGAAGCTCGCGGCGGAAACGACGGCCCTGTATCGACCGGGCGAGCGGGAGGCGGCGAGCATTTTTTCCGAGCCTGAACTTTTCGAGACGGCCGTTCGCTCGCAACTGGACGCCGAACATCGGAACATCGAAATGCGGGTCGACATCGCCCGACATTTGCATCGCCCTGCGGCCCATCTGCCGACCGGGAACCAGAATTTTTTGTTCGATCCGTACGACGATTCGGTGCGGCGGTTGGAGGAAGAGGAATTGTTCCGGCACCTCCCGCAGAGTTTTCGGATTTGCCGCATTTACACCCGCGAGCTGCGCGATCGCAAGATTCTCGCCGCCGCCTTGCACCGGCTGCTGCAACATGTCGGCGGCGACGACACAACGAACATGTGAGCAAGCGAGCCCGCAAACACAACGAGCCGGGACCTGCGGTCCCGGTTTGTGTCCCTTTTCAAAGAGCGGCGTTACTCGCGGTGAGCGTACCCGGGACCACAGGTCCCGGCTCGTTATTGAGATGTGCGGCTCGTTGCGGGAATCACTTGACCTCTTTGACGGCCAAATGCACGGATCGAACCCCCGGAACGGTCGCGACGGCCGACTCGATCCGGTTGATTTCCGATTGGTAAAGATCGCCGGCGGCACGAAGAACGACCGCTTCCTTCCCTTCCAGGAAACCTTGCTCGACCGCTTTGGCGATTTCGGCTTCCTGAGTTTCCGGATCGGACGAAAGTGGGGCCCCGCTCGTCCCGTTCCCAAGATAGACGACGCTGTCGGAACCGCTGCCGTCGATCGTGATCACCGTCGCGTTGCGTTCGTTGACGGCCGTCCCGAAATAGGCGGGCGGCAGCGTCACCGAACTCATTTGATCCATGGAAGAGCAAACGATGAAAAAAATCAGCAGCAGGAACGTGATGTCGATCATCGGCGTAATATCCATTTCCGCGCTTTCGCGGTTACGTTTACGCAGATCGACCGGTCGCATTTCGTCCATAGGATCATTTCAAATCTTCGAGACATTTTTTCGAAAGAAAGCCACCTTCCAGTCTAGCCAAAACCGCGTCGTTTGCAAGCAGGAATCCTAAATTCCTCCGCTTCTTCCTCGTGCAGCACATCATTCCGGCTTTGCAGCCTTCCCGGTTTTCTGCTATAATCGCTCGAATGATCGATGTTTTTGAACACTTCTTTTCCAAGGACCGAGGATGAGCGAACGAACCGAAGGAACGAGACGAATCTTTTTTTCCGCCGGCGAACCGAGCGGTGACCTGCACGCCGCCGAATTGATCGAAATGCTGAAAAAGCTGTCGCCCGAAATTGAAATTTCGGGGTACGGCGGTCCGAAAATGCAGGAAGCCGGTTGCAATCTCCTGCACGATTTGACACAGCTCGCGATCATGTGGTTCGGCCGGGCTCTCTTGAACGCCCGGAAATTTTTCAAATTGGTCGCCGATGCCGAACTCCTTTTCGCCCAGGGCAAGGTCGATGCCGTCGTCCTCGTCGATTTCCCCGGCTTCAATTGGATGATCGCGAAAAAGGCGAAAAAACATGGCATTCCCGTCTTCTATTTCATGCCGCCGCAAATCTGGAGCTGGGCGAGTTGGCGCGTCCGAAAAATGCGGCGGCTCGTCGATTACGTGCTCTGCTGCCTGCCGTTCGAAAAACGTTGGTTCGAGCAAAACGGCTGCAACGTCGAATACATCGGGCATCCGTTTTTCGAGGAGGTCAAAAACCGCGAACTCGACCAGGCGTTTTTGGACGAACTCCAAACCTCGGTCGGGCTGGAGAACCGGATTTTGACGCTCTTGCCCGGCTCCCGCAACCAGGAAGTCGGAGGCAACTTCGACGACTTTATTTCCGCCGCCCAGCGTGTCTGCAAGAAATGCCCGGACGTGCGGCCGATCGTCGCCGCGTTTAAAGATTCGCAAAAGGAAACGATCGAAAAACGCCTCGCCGATCGGGGGGAATCGTACCCGGTGTATGTCGGCAAAACGCCGGAGCTGATCCGGGCCGCCCATTGCTGTTTGGCCGTTTCGGGTTCGGTTTCGCTCGAACTGCTCGCGAACAACCGGCCGAGCGTGATTTATTACAAAATCGCTTCCTACGCCTATTTCGTACAGCGGTTTTTTCGCCGCATCCGGTATATCACCCTCGTCAATCTCGTCGAAATGGACCGCGGGCCCGATGCCGAAAAACTGTTTTACAAAGAATACCCCGCTCCGGTCGAGCCGTCGGCCTGGGACAAGGAAAGGATGCTGTTTCCCGAATTTCTGACGTATTACGATCGCAGCGCGGAGGTCGCCGACATCCTGGTCGAATGGTTCGGGAACGATGCGATCATCGAACAAAAGAAAGAGCGGCTCGCTTCACTGCTTCAGTCTCTCGACAAAGGCGAAAGCCCGGTCCGCAGCGCCGCCGATTTCCTATTGGCAAAAGTGAGCCGGAACGTTTAGCCGAGCGGCGCAGACGCCGGAGTTGGGAAGAAGTAGAAAGTGAGAAGTACAGGGGAAAAGCTCGGATCGAAAACTTCCCACTCCCCACTTATCTCTTATGCCGCTTCGCGGATTTTGGTTCCGCGGCAAATGCATTTATAAATCCGCTCGAATTCCTCGTGCGAACCGAAAGGGATCACCAGCTTCCCCTTGCCGTTGCCGTTGTCGGTCAATTTGACTTTCGTGCCGAGCCGGTGCCGGAACTCCTGCTCCAACTCCGAAACGTGGGCCTCTTCCGGCTTGGCCGGTCTCGTATTGCCGTTGCAATCGACGATTCCCCAGCCCTGCGGCCCCTCGGCCCGATGTTTCGAATCGAGAAGTTCCTTGACAAATCGCTCCGTCTGCCGGACGCTCCAGTTTTCGGCGATGATTTTTTGAGAAACTTCCAACTTTTCCCATTCTTCGAGCGGCAAAAGCGCCCGGGCATGTCCCTGGGAGAGCTCCCCGCGACGGACCATCGTTTGCAGCGCTTCGGGCAACTCAAGGAGCCGAAGCAGGTTGCTGACGGTCGAGCGTTCCATTTCCAATCGAACGGCCAATTCCTCGTGCGTGCCGCCGTACATTTCGAGGTACCGGGCGAAGGCGTTCGCCTTTTCGATCGCGTTAAGGTCTTTGCGTTGGATGTTTTCCGTAAGAGCCAATTCG
This sequence comes from Thermoguttaceae bacterium, assembly GCA_031556455.1. Classification (GTDB taxonomy): domain Bacteria; phylum Planctomycetota; class Planctomycetia; order Pirellulales; family Thermoguttaceae; genus JAVBSX01. The sequence goes on along the minus strand of JAVBSX010000311.1, from coordinate 13,859 downwards.
GCCATTTGCCGGTCGTCGACCGCGAGAACGTGAACCGGGACCTCGCTCCAACCGGCCCGGGTCGCCGCCCGAAAGCGTCGTTCTCCGGCGATAATTTGAAACCGCTCGCCGACACTCCGGACGACAATCGGCTGCAACAGCCCGTGCGCGGCGATGCTCGCAGAGAGAGTGTCTAATTCCGCCGGATCGAAATCTTCCCGCGGTTGGTACGGATTGCGGTCGATCAGCATGATGTTGACCGACGAAGACGGCTTGGTTTTCAACGATTCCTGCAAAATCCGTTCCGGATCGGCCTCCGGAGAGACCGCTCGCAAGAGATTAATGCCCGTGTTTCCCCTAGGTTCGCTATCTTCTTTATTTTCCGCAATTGTTTCGACAGCAGCGACTTTTCCCAAAAGCGCTTCGAGACCGCGACCTAATCTTTTTTCTTTGGACACTTCAAAAACCTCCTTGTTTTATCGGCTAATAACGTTTCGTGTACGGCGAGCAACCGACGGAAACGGTCAATGTCTGCACCCAATGCGGGCGGAGTATAGCAAGTTTTCAGTGTTCGGGAAAAGGCCAATTTCCCGTTTTTTGGTCGACCAACCGACGATTTCGAATCAAAACAGCAGCCCGAAGCGTCAGCGCCGGATTGCCCTTGCGTTTCCGTATTGGATAACCGGGCGCTGACGCTTCCGGCTGCTGCCCTAATCTGATGTTTTTTGGTCAAGAACGGCAACGCACATCATTTTCGCGACCCCCTGTTTTTTTGACTCGAAAAAAGTTAGGATAATTTTTCCGTACTTGATTTCCATTTTTTTCTCAGAAATCTTATGAGTCACGATCGGGAAGAACGGCAGCTGCGGGAAAAATTGCAGCAGTTTTGCGATGATGTTCGAAAGCTGGAAACCGAAATCGGCCGGGTGCTCGTCGGCCAAAAGGCGGTCGTTCGCGGAACCGTGGTCGCGATGATCGCCGGGGGGCATGTCCTGCTCGAAGGGGTGCCCGGCCTCGGCAAGACGCTTTTGGTCCGGACATTGGCCGAAGCGGTCGAGGGTAAATTTTCCCGCATTCAGTTTACGCCCGATCTGATGCCGGCCGATTTGACCGGGACGAACATCATGGGCGAGGGGCCGGGAGGAAGCCGCCGGTTCGAATTTCAGCCCGGGCCGATTTTCGGCAATATCGTCCTCGCCGATGAGATCAACCGGGCGACGCCGAAAACCCAGGCGGCCCTGCTCGAAGCGATGCAGGAGCGATCCGTAACCGTCGGCGGAACGACGCACAAACTGCCCGGGCTGTTTTTCGTTCTCGCGACGCAAAATCCGCTTGAAATGGAGGGGACTTACCCGCTGCCGGAAGCGCAGTTGGACCGGTTTTTCAGCAAAATTCTCGTCCCTTTTCCCAGTGCGGAAGAGATGCTGGGAATTCTGGAGCGGACGACGACGGCCGCGACGCCGAGCGTCGGTTCGATTTTTCCGTCGAATCGCATCTCGGAGATGGGCCGCCTCGCCCGGGAAATTCCCGTCGCCGAGGAAATTTCCCGCCTCGCCGTCGATATGGTGCTTGGCACGCATCCGGAATCGCCGAACGCCCCGCCGTTCGTCCGCAAATACGTTCGCTTCGGGGCGAGTCCCCGGGGCGCCCAGTCGCTGATGCTCGGGGCGAAGATCAACGCGATTTTGGACGGCCGGTTCAACGTCGCCCGGGAAGATTTGAACGGCATCGCCCCGATGGTGCTGCGGCACCGGATCATTTTGAATTTCGAGGGACAGGCGGAAAGCATCTCGACCGATGAGGTGATCGCGGAACTGTTGAAATAGCCGGGATTGTTTGGCGTTTCCGTCATTTCGACTGAAGCGCAGCGTAAGGAGAAATCTCGGTTGTGGACCCGATTTCAAATCGCGTGATAATAGGAAACACAGCCGAGATTTCTCGCTTCGCTCGAAATGACAACCAGAGAGGTTTTCTTCAAAGACCCTGAACAAATGAGGTGATTTATGAAAAAAGCTTACGTATGTTGGCCATTTTTGCTGCTGTTAATATTAACGGCGATCGGCACTGCCCAAGAAAAGCTGCCGTTGTTGAACAAGACCGTCGTTTTGAAATTGCAACCGGGCGAAGGTAACCCGAGAAATTCCGAGGGCGCCTTCCTTGCCCTGAAAAACGGCGACATTCTTTTCGCCTATTCTCGCTATTTCGGAGATTCGAGTTCCGATCATGCGGCCGCCCAAATCGCGGGGCGTTTTTCGTCCGACAACGGGAAAACCTGGTCGGCCGAAGACACAGTCCTCGTCGAAAACGAGGGGAAAATGAACGTGATGTCGGTTTCGCTCCTTCGCCTGAACGACGGGGAGATCGCCCTGTTTTACCTTTTGAAAAACGCGGTCGATGATTGCAGCCCCCGGTTGCGAAAATCGTTCGACGAAGGGAAAACCTGGTCGGAACCGATCGACTGTATCGTCGATGATGTTTCCTATTTCGTTATGAACAACGACCGGGTGCTGCAACTCCCGGACGGAACGCTGCTTTTCGCCGTCGCCCGGCACGGTCTTGACGAGAAGAAAAATATCAAACAGGGCGCCGACATCTTTTGCTACATTTCGAAAGACACCGGCCGGACTTGGACGCGACAGGAGCAGGTCCCGAACCCGGACAATTTCGTGCTTCAGGAGCCGGGTCTTGTCAATTTGGCCGACGGGCGGCTTTTGATGTATCTCCGAGCGAACGCGGGCCGGCAGCTCTATTCCTTCTCCTCGGACGGCGGGAAAACCTGGTCGGCCGTCGAACCGTCCCCGCTGATTGCCCCGCTCTCCCCCGCACTGATCAAGCGGATTCCCGATTCCGAGGAGCTGATCGCGGTTTGGAACGACAACCCCAAGGCGCGAAATCCGATCAACATCGCGATTCTCGATCCGACGGCGAGAACGATCCGCACGGAAAAGATTTTGGACGAATGCCCCGACGGGCCGCTTTGGTTCTGTTATCCGGCACTTTATTTTCTGGACAAAGAGAATTTTATCGTCGGTTATTGCGCGGCGGATAAGAAAAACTGGGGGTTGAACGCGACCCGGGTGATCCGGTCTTCGCTCCCCGATGTCCGGAAATGAGACGGCTGCGCCCGAATTCCCGCCAAAACAGAGACCACATTTTTTCAAAAAAAGGTATCTCATGAGCAATCGGTTATCACTTGTCGCTTTTCTTTTCTTGCCGCTTTTCGCGACGACGCTTCGGGCCGCCGAGCCGATTCGCTTTCAATTGCATCGGATCGGCAACGAGCGGACCGAAGCGTGTTGCGTTGGGGATTTTAACGGCGACGGACGGCTCGATATCATCGCCGGGGAATATTTGTATCTCGCACCCGACTGGAAGCGGATCAAAATTCGCGAGATCAAAACCAACGTCGATGCGAACGGGAAAGGATAGGCCTGGGATTTCGCCAACGAAACGATGGACGTCGATGGCGACGGGCGGCCGGACGTGCTGTCCTGTGACTGGTTCGAGGCGAAATCGATGTGGTTCCGCAACCCGGGCGGCAACCTGGAAACGGCCGGATTGTGGGAAGAGCGACTGATCGAAAAGAACGGCAATTTCGAGACGCTTGATCTTTGGGACATTCGCGGCAGCGGCAAGGCGGAAGACGTTTTTCCCGCCGTCCAGCGAACCGTCTGGTACGAGAAAAAGGGGGACGGCTCCTTCGATGTGCATGTCGTTTCCGAAAAACTGCTCGCGTTCGGCAACGGCGTCGGGGACATCAACGGCGACGGCCGGCCCGATTTGATCCGGCCCAATGCGTGGTTCGAGGCTCCAGCCGATCCGCGAACCGGAACCTGGAAAGAGCATCCGCTCGATCTGTTCGGCGATGAGAAGGAAATGAAAATCAAGGACGCCGCCCAAATGTACGTTCTTGACGTCAACGGCGACGGACTGGGGGACATTATCGCGAGCGCGGCCCATGATTACGGCATCTTCTGGTTCGAACAGGTACGAAATGGTGAGGAAATTTCCTGGAAAAAGCACCTGATCGACAAATCGTTTTCGCAGGTGCATGTTTTGAAACTCGCCGATCTTGACGGCGACGGGCAGTTGGAGCTGATCGCCGGGAAGCGGTTTATGGCCCATGACGGCAACGATCCGGGCGAATACGAGCCGCTCGGGATTTATTGGTTCAAGCCGATCAAAAACGGCTCGGAAATCCGCTGGGAGAAGCATGCGATCACCTACGACGAAGGGGTCGGCGTTGGAATGAACCTGGTCGTGGTCGATATCGACGGCGACGGCGATCTCGATTTGGTGACAACCGGCAAGTTCGGCGGGCCCGTGCTGTTGGAAAATTTGGGGAAGTGAGAAAGGATTGTAAAGTCGTTCTCATTTACCAGCCCCAAGCGTCAGCGCGGGGCTAGTATTGATATTCCGGTTTTCCCGCTTCAACACGGGCACTTTCTCTGTTGACACATTTTTGCGGGGGTGGGATAATCCAATGAGAAGGCTGCACTGATTTTTGGTGCGAATTCAAAAAGAAAAATTGGGGCGAGAGAGTATGAACCCTTTGGATTATCGAGAACCGACGAAAAGCGAGCGGATCGAAGGCCGTATCGACCAGACCTGCCGGGAGGTTAAGCGGACCGATCTTTTCCTGACGCTGACCGTGCTGCTGACCTGCACGGTCGGTTACCTGTTCGCTTTCGCGTTGTTGGACCATTGGTGTTTTCGGGGAGGCGTTTCGCCGGGGCTCCGGGTCGCTCTTTTTCTTCTCGGAGCCGTTTTCGCGCTGGGATATCTCGGCCTGCGGCTAACCCCGCTGCTGCGTTATTCCGTCAACCCGGTCTATGCGGCGAAGGTTTTGGAAGGGCGGCGTTCGAGTATGAAAAACGCCCTCATCAACTGGGTCTTGCTTCGCAAGGAAGAGACCGCCCAAGCGAACAAGTCGGTCTCGCCGCTGCGAAGCCGGATCGTCGAAGGGCTGACGAGTCGGGCGGCGAACGATTTGGATCGGATCTCGGGCGAAACGATCGTCGATCACACGCCGATCATTCGTTGGCTGATCGTCCTCGCCGTGTTGACCGGGCTTCTTTGTCTTTATTCGCTGCTGTCCCCGAAAAATCCGTTGACCTCGTTCCTCCGGCTCACGTTCCCTTTCGCAGGGATCGAAACGCCGACGCGGGTCCGGTTCCTCGACATTTCGCCCGGCGACGCCGAGCTATTTCAAGGGGAAACGACGACGATCACCGCCCGAATCGAAGGGGCGGGCAATGATCCGGTCTTCGTGTATTACACGACCGACGACCGACGCGCGGTCGACCAGGCCGTTCCGATGTCGGTTCCCGAAGGGGGATACAAATACGAATGCCGCTTCCCGCCCGGCAAGGCGGGCTTCGAGCAGGGAACGAACTACCAAATCGGCGTCGGCGGGGAACGGAGCCGCTCTTATCGGTTCGGTGTCTTGCCGCCGCGGACCCTTGAGGTCCGCGAGGTCGTTTACACGTTTCCGGAGTACACCGGTCAATCGCCTTTGACGGTGCCGAATACCGGCGACATCCGGGCGATCGAAGGGACGCAGGTTACGATCGAGGCGAAAGCGAACTTCCCGATGAGCCGTGCCGAATTTATCCCGGACAACAACGACAAGAAAGGGAAATCGATGAGCCTTTCCCCGGATGCGCGGGGGGCGAGCGTCGGGCTTTGGTTGACGACCGATCCGCTTGATCCGAGTCGGGGAGAGTTTCAATCGTACGTGCTTCGCGGTTACGATTCCGAGGGAACCGCGAACCGGCGTCCGAGCATTTACAAGATCGAAGTGCTGCGGGACCAGCCGCCGAAGATTTCTTGGGTCGAGCCGCCCGAGGAGCAGTTCCGGATTCCGCTCAATGGGTTCGCGGATTTGAAAATTGAGGCCGAGGACGCCGATTTTGGGATTCGAGCGATCCGGCTGCATTTCGATGCCGGCGAGAAAAAGATTCCGCCGCTCGAAGTTCTCGCGGCCGGCAAAGAGAAACCGACCGGGCTTTCCGGCGTCGTCAACGCGACCGGCTCGATCCGGCCGGAGCAACTGCGGTTGGAGGAAGGGGACGCGGTCGAGTGCTGGGCCGAGGCGATTGACACAAAAACTCCGGAAGGGAACTCGGCGGTTACGAAACGGCTTTCGTTCGTGGTCGATCCCCCGAAAGCGGGAGCCGATCGAAAAGACGCGAATCAGGACAGGCAAGAGAAACAAGACAAGAAAAACCAGGAACGAAAAGAAGAAGAAAAGACCGACCCGGGCGATAACACGGAAAAACAAAATCCGGGGGAGGGGAACCAGAAAACGCTGGATGATCGGGGAGAGGAATCGAACGACGAAAAAGAAAATGGTAAGGACGAAAACGCCGACGGGAACGAATCTCAAGAGCAAGGCGGCCAAGAGTCGAACAACAACGACCGGGGCAGAAAAGATCAAAACAACAACGATCCGAACAACCAGGATCAAGACCAGGGGAATCGGGAAAACCCGAACGACCAGGGGAAAAACGGGGACGAAAACGACCAGGGAAAACAGCCCGACGGCAACAAGCAACAGAATCGTCAAGACGAAAAGCAACAAGACGGCGGCAATCAGGGAAATCAGCCCAAAGACGCCCGACAGCAGCAAAAGCAAGACGATCAGGCTGCTCCCGGCTCGCGGGATGAGAACGACGAGAGTTCCGGCGGCGGGAGCGAATCGGGCGGCAAGGAGCAGAGTCGATCCGGGCAATCCGATTCCCAACAATCGGGCGGCGGGCAACAAACCGGCGGCTCCGAAGACGGAGACGATTCGCAAAATCAGAACGGCGGGATGAGCGGCACGTCCTCCGAATCGGGGAAAGACTCGAAACGCGGCGGGGCCGGAGATCAAGGGGATGGTGCCCCGGACGAAGGTCGTCCCGACGAACAATCGGGCGGCGGCAAGCATCAACAAAACGCGAACGGCGGAAAAGGGGAAAGCCAACAAACTCCGTTCGACGGTGATGCCCGGCCGGGAGAGGTGTTCGAGAAAATTCTCGAAAAAATGCGGGAAAAAGGGAAGGACCGGCCCGCCGCGGAAAGCGGACCCGGCGAGCGGTCCGACGAGTTGAACCCGCAATCGGACCGACGGTCGGTCGACGGAACTCCGCCCGAAAAAATGCCGGAACATTCCGCCGAAAAACGCTCCGGGGAAGAGTCGCAGAAGGTGTACCAACCGACCGGGGAAAAGGGGAACGACAACAAGCAACGGCCGAAAGCCGACCCGAAGACGCCGATCGTCGGCGATCCCAAAAACGGAACGGAAGCTCCCGACGAACAACCTCCGGGCGGTCAACAAAAAGGGGGGGGCGAGAACGCGGAAAACCCAACCGATCGCAACCGGAGCGAGAATTCGGAGGGAGGGGAAGGGCAGCAGCAGGGAGCGACAGAGAAATCCGACGGCAGCTCTCAATCTGGCCAACCTTCCGAACAAGGAGGCGAGAAGGGCGAGCCGCAAGGCGGCTCTCAAGCGCAGCCGGGCGCTCAACCGGAAAATCAACAGGGCGCTCAACCGGGAGAAGGCGGGGCTTCCGGGGGCGAAGGGCAACCCGGAAACGGATCACCGGCCGGACAGAAAGAAGGAGCCGAAGCGGGTTCGGGCGAGGGCGCCCCGCAAGGTCAACCGTCGGGCGCGAACGATTCCAAGTCTCCCTCGGGCGCGCCCGGGGGCAAACCCGGAAGCTCAACCGGCGGAGGGGGCGGAAGCGACGCGAATTCGTCGAGCGGTTCGCAGCCGCCCGAGACGCGCAAAGACGATCCGAACAAGGAATTCGCGGAAAAGCAAACGGCGCTCGCGCTCAAGTATCTTGAAGAGGAGCTTGCGAAAAAGGAGCCGGACCCGGCACTTTGGGAGCAATTCGGCTGGACGAAGGACGACCTGCGAGCCTTCGCCGAAAAATGGCGGAAAATGTCGAAGGACGCCAACACCGCGACACCCGGCTCGCGCGAGGACAAGGATTGGCAAGAGGCCCTTCGGAGCATGGGCCCGCTGCAATCGGGCCATTCGACGGCGGTTCAGGCCCGGGAAGGATTCCGCGACCGTGCGACCGCGACGGGCGCCCAGCGCGTCAAACCGCCGCGCAACATCGAAGACCGCGCCCGCGCCTACGACGAAGGAATCGCGAAATAGGCGGGCGAACAAACACGAGGATTGCAAAACCATTTTTTAGCGCGCGGAGACGCAACGATTTTCAATCAACCTTCGACAGACCTAGCGTCATTTCGAGCAAAGCGAGAAATCTCACCCTTGTCGAAAAAGACGGAATTCAGGCCCTCGCGCGAGGGTGAGATTTCTCCCTGCGCTGCGCTCCGGTCGAAATGACGCCCTTATTTTTTGCGGCAGTCAAATCACATCGACTGTGCAATCGTCGTGGTAAGCAAAACCGCTTCGTTGACAGCCTTGTCTTTGATATGATACGCTTGTAACCACAACCCAAAACCGTTCCCACACAAAGCCGACACCAATAGGATATCTTCCCACTTCCCACTTCCCACGTTTCTCATGCCGTTCAAACTCCCCCTCGCCCTACTTGTCGTTTTGTCCGCATCCCTGTTGCCTGCCGCCGAAGAGCTTGCCTTTGTCCCGGAAATGACGCCGAAATTCCTGGAGCAAATGCAATACTGCAAAGAGCGGTCGATTCCGGTGATCGATTATCACATTCATCTTCGCGGGGGGATGACGGCCGAAAAGGCGGCGATCCGGCAGGAGAAGACCGGCATCGTTTCCGGCGTGCTCGACAATACCGGCCGGGATTGGAAGCTTTCGGACAACGAAAAGCTGCGGGCGTTTATCGACGAGGCTGAAAAGGCGAGGGCCAACGGCGAGCCGCTGCTGATCGGCATTCAGGTCAACGACCGCGACTGGTTCAAGGAGATCGACCCGAAGCTGCGGGCGCGGCTCGATTACGTTTTGGCCGATACGATGATCATGGGAACCGGCGCGGACGGCAAGCCGCAAAAATTGTGGTTCGACAACTACAAGATCGACGATCCGGAAGAATGGATGCGGCGGTATATGGACCATAATCGCCAAGTGCTTTCGGAACCGATCACGATTCTCGCGAATCCGACGTATTTGCCGCAGCCGATCGAGCACCTGTACGACCGGCTTTGGACGGAGGAGCGAATGCGGGAAATCATCGCCAAGGCGATCGATAAAAATGTCGCGATCGAGATTCAGGCGGGCACGAAGTTCCCGTCGATGCGGTTTTTGAAGCTGGCCAAGGAGATGGGGGCGAAATTTTCCCTGGGCACGAACAATCACAACGACAAACCGTCGGACATCGACCGTTGGTTCGAGACGATCAAGGAATTGCAGCTTGGCAAAGACGATTTCCTCGTTTTGAAGAAACGCCCGCAGTGAGGCGTTGAGGCATAACGGAGCCGCGACCTGTGGTCGCGGCTTGCATCCAACCGCTTGCAGTTGATTCTCGAACGCGGACAAACCGCGAGCACAGCTCGCGGCTCTGTTTCGCCCACGTCAACTCGCGACTCGTCGTTTTCAATCACTCGTACCGGAACACGCTTCCATCCCAATCGTCGTATTCCGAAATCAGCGTTAAGGTCAATCGCCCCTCGGGGTCCAATCCGAGCATCCCGATGATTGTCACGTTTTGTTGATGTTCGTCAAACGCGACGGCTGGAACGGAAAGTACCTTGGATGCTACGAACCGGACTCTTTGTATTTCGATGGGTTCGAATCGGGGATCAACCGACCTGGGATCAAAAATCTTTGAAAAAGAACGGTTTCCCTCCGCGTGCACAGCACGCGGCTCTTTTTTGGTTTCGAAATGTTGAGAAGCGGCTCTCTTCCGATCATGAAATGTTGAAAACGGTCCGCACAAAATCGAGGATTCGGTTGGCGTCCCCGCCCGGGCCGCCGATTGATTCCGGCAGCGGAATGTAAGCTTTCATATCCGTAGTGATTCTGAAAGAGGTTAGAGGATAGAGGATAGCGGATAGCGAAGAATCTTTTCCTCTCCTGTCCTCTGTCCTCTGTCCTCTGTCATCTCTTAGCTTCTCAATCAACTTCCGCGAGACGTATTCGAGCACGACATACCCGCCGTCGGGGCGGACGCTCGGGTCGCCCGGGATCGCCTTTTCCAGCCGAATGCTCCGCACCCGATACCGATGGGCGGCAACCCGGAGTCGGGCCAGGGCCAAGAGCCGCTCGACCTCGCGCGGCGGCCGGCCGAATCGGTCGTTCATTTCCTCGCGAATCCCGGCGAGTTCCGTTTCGTTGGTGATGCGCGTGATCCGCCGGTACAGGTCAATCTTCATACGCTGGTTCGGGACATACGTTTTCGGGATCATCGTCCGGCCGGGCAGGTCGATCTCGACTTCGATCAACGTTTTCGGCGGCAGTTTTTTCAGCGTTCGGACGGCCCCTTCGAGGAATTGGCAGTACATTTCGTAACCGACGACGGCGATATGCCCGCTCTGCTGGGTCCCGAGAATGTTGCCGGCCCCGCGAATTTCCAAATCCCGCATCGCGATGCCGAACCCGGCCCCCAGTTGCGAGAACTCTTCGATCGCCCGCAAGCGCTTCGCCGCGATCGCGGTGAGCGGCTGGTTCGCGTCGATCAGCAAATAACAGTAAGCTTGGTTTTTGTATCGCCCGACGCGGCCGCGCAGTTGGTGCAATTCGGCGAGACCGTAACGGTCGGCCCGGTCGATAAAAATCGTGTTCGCGTTCGGGATGTCGAGCCCGCTTTCGATGATCGTCGTGCAAAGCAGCACGTCGAATTCGTGGTTGACGAAATCGCGCATCACCGATTCGAGTTCTTTTTCGTGCATCTGGGCGTGCCCGATCCCGATCCGCGCTTCCGGAACGATCCGTTGAAGCCGTTCTGCCAACGCTTCGATGTCGCGGACGCGGTTATGCACGAAAAACGTCTGCCCCCCTCGGGCCAGCTCCCGCAAAATCGCCGAGCGAATCAGCTCCGGGTGATACCGGACGAGCCGGGTTTCAACCGCCCGACGGTCTTCCGGCGGGGTTTCGAGATTGGAAATATCCCGCAATCCGAGCAGCGAAAAATGCAGCGTCCGCGGAATCGGCGTCGCCGTCAGCGTCAAAATGTCAACCGTTTGCCGCAGCTTTTTGAGTCGCTCCTTATGATCGACGCCGAACCGCTGCTCCTCGTCGATCACCACGAGCCCGAGATTGTGAAACCGCACGTCTTTTGAAACCAGCCGATGCGTTCCGATCACGATGTCGATTCTTCCGAGGCCGAGCTCCTCGACGATTCTCGCCTGTTCCTTTTTCGATTGAAACCGCGAGATCGCCGCGATCGTAAACGGAAATTCCCGCATCCGCTCGGAAAACGTTCGATAATGCTGTTCGGCGAGCACGGTCGTCGGGACGAGCACGGCGACCTGGTATCCGGCGTCGACCGCCTTGAACGCGGCGCGCATCGCGAGTTCGGTTTTGCCGAACCCGACGTCGCCGCAAATCAGCCGGTCCATAGGCCGGGGCAATCGCATATCCGATTTGATCGCCTCGATCGTATCGAGCTGGTCGTCGGTTTCCCGATACGGAAAGGCGGCGTCGAACTCCAGTTGCCAATCGGTGTCCTCCGGAAAGGGAATCCCCGGAAAGGTCGATCGGGCGGCCTGCAAATCGAGCATCTCGACCGCGAGATCGAACACGGCGTCCTGCACCGCCTTTTTTTGCTTCGACCAGCCGGTCCCGCCGAGCTTGGCGAGTTGCGGCTTCGATTTCGTGCCGCCGATATATTTTTGGACGAGCGCGATTTTCGAGCTCGGAACATAAAGCCGGGCGTCGTTCGCGAATTCGAGTTCGAGATGTTCCTCCTCCTGCCGCCCTTTGGTCAGCATTTTGAGCCCGCGAAACCGCCCGATCCCGTGGGAAACGTGCACGACCAGATCGCCCGATTTCAACTCCAGGAACGAATCGATCACCTGCCCGAGATGCCGTCGCCGCGTCCGCCGGATTTCGTGCCGCTCGAACAGCTGACCGCTACCGATGAGGAGAGTAGAGGATAGAGGACAGGGGGTAGACTCTTCCTGTTTGTGCAAGATTTTTTGCACGTGCAAATCTCTTTGGGCAACCGCCCCCTCGTTCGTTTCCGGCTCCGCTTCCTTGTCCTCTGGCTTCAGTCTGCTCTCCTCCCCCCGCCTGTCCTCCGTCCTCTGTTCTCTGTCCTCTAACTCCTGTCCTCTGTCCTCTGTCCTCTGTCCTCTAATCTGAAACCCTGCCGCGAGGTTGCCGAACGCGAAGTGCAACCGGCGTTCGCGGGAAGGGCGGGTTTCGGCAAAGGTCTCTTGAAGTCGCTTGATTTCCGCTTCGGTCGGGCAAACGATGCAGATTCGCTCTTCAATCGTGTCGAGAATTTCGCGGACGTGCGGCAAATCGCCGTGCAGACGCTCAACCGATTCGAACGGCAACCGACAAACGGTTTCGGCCGCTCCGAGCGTGAGATTGGACAGCGTCGCATACGGAAATTTGAGAAGGCGTTTCAAAACCGCGGCGGTCGTGTGCAGCAGTTCGCGCTGTTCGTTGCGGTCGAGATACTCCCGGCCGGCTCGTTCGATTTCTTCCGGTTCGAGGAGCAACACGATCGCATCGTCCGGCAGGTAATCGGCGAAATGGGCTTCGAATCGCTCTTCGGCCCGAATCCGGCTCAGATCGATTTCGCGAACCGATTCCGAGGACCGCTGCGTCGCGATGTCGAACGTCCGGATCGATTCGATCGTGTCGCCGAAAAACTCGACGCGAACCGGCCGGTCCCAATCGGGGGCGAAAATATCGACGATGCTCCCCCGGACCGCGTATTCCCCGGGCAGATCGACCCCCGGCGTCGCATGATACCCCCCTTCGAGTAACCAACGGATCAGCTGCGTTTGCTCCAACTCGGCCCCGACCAGCAAGGTTTGCGACCGTTTTTCCAACGTCTCCGGATCGGGAACCGGCTGCAACAGGGCCGCGATCGAGGTGATCAGCAACGGGCAACCGACGCCGGGCCGCGACAGGGAATTCGTCGGTCGATCTTTTTTGTCGCGCTTCGTACTTTTCTTTCGATCGGCCGCCCGATTTTTCAAAACCTTGAGCCGTTGGCCGAAAAGGTCGTCGCCGAAAATCACCGGCAGCGCAAACTCGTCGTCTTCTTTTTCCCAAAGGCTTCCGCTCTCGGCCGCGTGTTGGCCGCCGCCCGCTGTCGGCGGGCCGTTGACCGCGAATCGCAGATTTTGGAGCGGGGGGAACGTTTCGACCGACTTGTCTGAAAAGAGTCCGAAATCATCAGCTGTTTTGTCGATCATCTCGGCGGCCGGAACGACCAGCAGGATCGGCCGGTCCGGGAGCTCGGCCGCGATCGCGGCGGCGATCAGCGCGCACGAACTCCCCAGCACGCCGTCGAAAGCGGCGGCGTCGCCTTGTTTCAATGCGGAAACGGCTTCGGAAAAATGCCGCAGGGGCAACAGATTCCGAAACATTTCCCGCAAAACCAACGGGGACTCGCCCATTCGGTTCAACAATCAGAAGAGCATTGAGTGGGAAAACGATTCGCTTGTTATTATACTCAAGCCGGTTGAAGATTTCCGTCTTCAATACGGCAGCGGCCCAACGAGGCCGCGGTTTGACAGAGGGCGAAGCCTACCGCCCCTACCGGCTACGGTATATAATACCAAGCATCACGATCCGTGCAACGACGGGGTTGGAGGTGCAAAAGGGGGTGTAGTAAAGTTTTTGGGGCAATTTTCCCACCCCCAACGGGGGCTCACAAGGTAGCCGGGGGTGAAGCGTACTCGCGGAACCCCCGGAAACAAAGCGCAAACCCATTGCACCCCAACGGGGTGCCACAAAAAACCGCCCTGTGCGCCCCCGTTGGGGACGATTG
>JAVBSX010000244.1:0-2832 GCA_031556455.1 Thermoguttaceae bacterium | reverse complement strand
GGGCGACGATCGCGGACCATTGGCGAATCGGGAAGTACTTCAAGAATCCGGGCCGACCGCTCAAAATCGCGTTCTGGTCCTGTCTCCTCCGGCTGGTGATCCTGCCCGGGTTGATGATCGGACTCGCCGTTTACCTCCCCTGTTCCGTCGAACTGAAAAGGGTGATCGTCCTGCATGCGGCGATGGGCTCGGCGGTTTTCCCGATCGTGATGTCGCACCATTACGGCGGCGACCAGGAAACCGCGCTCGACACCGTTTTGAGCAACACGTTCGCTTCGATTCTCACCCTCCCGCTTTGGGTCGCCTTCGGCTTGTATTGGATTCAATGAGGCAACTCTTACGAGCCGGGGGCTGTGCCCCCGACTGCCTCGATTTGAGTTCGGATTACAGCGTGTTTGGGTTCGCGGTACAGTCGGGACCGCAGGTCCCGGCTCGTTTTCAATTTTCGGCCGGTTTCGCCTTGGGGCGGGTTTTTCTTCCCCAGGTTTTCCAGCGATCGTGTAACCACCAATACTGTTCCGGATTTTTGCGAATTCCCTCTTCCAAAACCTTGGTGTACCATTGCGTGATCTCTTTGACGTTGGAAACCCCGGGCAAAGGATCTCGCGGATCAAAAACCGCGGCAACCTCGAGATCGAAATAAAGCGGTCGGTTTTCCCTTCGCGTCGCATAACAAACCACGATCGGGGCCTCGTACTGCAAACTCAAAAGGGCGATCGCTTTATAGGCCGAAGCCTCTCGGTTGAAGAATTCGACCCAGCACCCTTTTCGTCCGGCCGCTTGGTCGGCGAGAAAGGCAATCACGTCCTTGTGCTCGAGGGTTTCGAGAATCTGATCGTATCCTTCATTTTTGGAAATCAGGAACTGCCCGGTCGCTTCCCGAAATTCCCGGACAAAACGGTCCAGGTACGGGTTGTCGAGTGTTCTCGCGATCGCATAGGACGGATATCCCAACAAGCCGAGAATATAACCGCCGAGTTCGAAATTGCCGAAATGCCCGGTTACGAGAAGGAGCGGCCGGCTGCCGGCGAGCAATTCGTGCAGGGGAGGGACATTGAAAAATCGGATGTGTTCCCGCCAATTACTTTCCCGGATCTTCCGCGGGGAATGGGCGACTTCCGCGACAAGCAAAAACAAGTGCTCCCACATTTTTCGGGCCAAATCGAGACGCTCGGAGTCGCTGAATTCCGGAAAGGCCCGCCGGAGATTTTCCTCGACCAATTTTCGCCTTAAACCGAGAATGTCGTTCGCGAAAACGGCCAACCCTTTCGCAAAAGAATGGCACGTTTCGATCCGCAGGGATTGAATCAGGCAAATGACGACCCGAACGGCCGAATAGACGAGATAATCGATAGTGTTTCGCAAGGCTGCTGTCCCGGAAATGTCAACCCGAAATTGGAAAAAAGCCGAGTTCGAATATACATCTCTTCCGAGTTGGTCTCAAGTATTGTTTCAAAAAAACACGGGAAATGCAAAATCGAAAATTTTCGATTTTCAATCAACCGACAACAGCCGAGAGGTCATTTCGAGCGGAGCGAGAAATCTCACCCTCGCCGAAGATGCCGAAATTCCGGCCCTCGCGCGAGGGTGAGATTTCCCCTTACGCTGCGCTTCAGTCGAAATGACGGCCTCGTTTTTCGGGCGGTTCCAACGACTTTGCAATCCGTGTGTCAAAAAGAACCGTTTGCGGGTACGAAAAAAAAGAGCCGGGAGTTTTATGCTCCCGGCTCCTTGAAAACGGTTCGTTTTGAAAACGAATCAGCGATTGGCGGTTTTCCGAATCGACTGGATCAGGTTTTTCAGCTCGACGTTGCCCGCCAAGCGTTGCTCGGCTTCGGCGTAAACGGCGTTGGCGTCGTCGATCCGACCCTCCTGCCCCAGGGCTTTGATCCACATATAGTAGACGCAAAGCTGGTTGGCTTGCAGCGACTCGAATCCGGGATCCAAAAGGACGATCTGGTCCAACAAACTGGCGGCCAAGTCGTATTGACGATGCTGCGCATCGGCAAAACCGAGAGCGAGGTTGTTGATCGCCCCGATCAGGTTGCCCCAGGCGGTCGCGTTTTGCGGGTCCAAGTGCAAGGCTTTGGCATTGGCGACGACCGCTTCGGAAAACTGTTCGTTCTGCCAATAATCGTAACCTTGGTTGTAATAAACCGTCGCGACAAGCTGCACATCGGAAATTTCCCGCAATTCCTTGGAAAGGCGGGCAAGGTTGTCCCCTGGGTCGGTGTTCGCGTTGACGCTCGGCTGAACCGGCGATTCGCCCCGGTTGCGGCTCGAAAGCTGGTCTTGAACAAGCGGCTTCGCGACGGTCGTCCGCGAGCCTTCCCGCAGCGCTCGCGGAGCGGAATTCGGATCCGAACCTCCGGCGATTTTGCTGCGAACCTCACGCTGTTTTTCCGAATTGTTTTTCAGGGAATACCAATTCGGGCAGGTCGTTTCGAGGTCGACGATCTTGGAACCGTATTTGGCCCGGCTCAAAACGTGCCCGGACATTTCCAAGCCGCAAACATCCAAACCGCTGCGTTGGGCCAAGGTGTTGAAAAGAACCGTCGCGCTGACGCAATTGAAATTACCGGAATCGAGCGCCCGGGCCGGGTTGGTGTTGTCGATCCCGTAATCGCCCGTCAAAACTTCCCGATGCAGGTTTTCGAAGAGAAATCGCGTCAACTCCTCGGAATTTTGGAGTTTCGCATTTTGCTTCGCCCTTTCCTGCAAGGTACGGGCGATCCCGTCAAGACGTTTTTCGTACTGCCGGACCTTCGAAAGATCGTTGATCCCTTCGACGATCAGAGCCGCTTGAAACAGGTTGAACTCGTCCCAACGCCC
>JAVBSX010000292.1:0-13243 GCA_031556455.1 Thermoguttaceae bacterium | reverse complement strand
CGTTTCGTCGTGTCGATCTAAAATTTTTCCCACAGACCAATATTTTTTACCAAACATTTTATCATGATTCGCCGACGCGATTTTTTCAAATATTCCGCCGCGATTCTCGGAACGGCCGTTGCGGTTCCGACTTCGACGCATTTGTTGTCGTCCGAAAAACCGGTATCCGATTTTACGCTTTGGCAGCTTCCGCTCTTGGAAACACCATCGCAGGGAAATTCCTACGTTTTCCGCATGAGCAGCGGTAAAGTCGTCGTTATGGACGGCGGCGTGCCGCAGGAAGCCGGCTATTTGCGGGGCTTTCTCGGGGCCTTGGGCAACAAGGTCGATACCTGGTTCGTGTCGCATCCGCACGGCGATCACATTGGTGCGCTGAACGAAATCCTGAAAAAGCCGAAAGGCATCACCATCGGAAAAATCTATCATTCGGAATTTTCGAAAGATTTTTACGAAAATGTCGAGCCTGGCTGCCGCGAATTGACCGCCGATTTTTACAACAATTTGAAGAAGGCGGACGCCGAAGTCGTCGATGTAACCGAGCCGGGATTGCTCGTTGAAGTCGACGACACGAAATTCAAGATTCTCGACGTCAAGGACGAGCGGGTGAGATTCAATCCTTACAACAATTCCTGCATGGTGATCCGGTGCTGGGACGCGGCCCGGTCCTTCGTTTTCCTGGGTGATGCCGGTCGCGAACAAGGCGATCGTTTGCTCGGCGGTCCGTTTCGGCAGGAACTCGATTGCGATTTTCTGCAATTGGCCCATCATGGGCAGAAAGGGGTCAGCAAAGATTTTTACCGGACGATCAAGTTCGAGGCCTGTCTTTGGCCGACACCGCTCTGGTTGTACAACAACGATGCCGGCAAAGGGTACGATACGCATGTGTGGGAAACGGTCGAAATCCGCGAACTGATGCAACAGCTCGGCATCCAAAAGCATTTTTTGGCGTTCGAAGGTCTCCGCGTCGTCGGCTGATTGCAAGGTAACCGTTCACGGTTTTTTAGAGAGCGTCAACATTTTTCGCAGGGTTTCACCGTCGATATTGTTTGGCAACTGACCGACCGATCCGTCCCCAAAAGCGACATGAGCGATCTCGGGATGGTAGCTGCTGATTCCCATCGCATCGACATTGACTCCTTTGCAGGCGGTTTCAAAGGTCATTTCTCTCGACGGATCCATCCAGTTGACCGGTATCCGCCGCTCGGCCAGAAAAATGGTTTCTTTCCGCTCTTCTTCGGTCGAAGATTTCGTTTCCGATCCAAAAAATGCCGCTTCCTCACCGACAATGGCCGAATAGTAACAGCCGCTCGGTACGGGAATCGGTGCAACCTCATGAAAAGTAACGCTCGGACATCGAAAAATCAAAGGAGCCTCCGGATGAAACTGGCGGTTATGCTCGCTGTCCCAAGGTTCGTCCAGTCGGATTTTTTCGTACAGCCCGTTCGTTTCGATTTCAAGATAGGGCAGAATCAAAACCCGCCAACTGTGCAGCGGCTTGCCGCCTGCGTCAACGGTATAGGCGGGCGGAAAATGACCATGCTCCTCGCGATAATCGTAAAAGGCATACATGATTTGCTTCATGTTATTGCTGCATTGCATGCGTCTCGCCGGTTCACGAGCCGAAGGGATCGCCGGCAACAACAAGGCGATCAACACGCCGAGGACGACAATGACGCCAAGAAGTCTGGCAAAAGTAAAAAAGGGAGAAGGTTTCACTTTCGGATTTCGGGCGGCATCCAACACCGACCAAAAAGTGGCCAGCAGAAATACGAAATAGAGCCCGCCAAAGGTCAAAATGTGGAGAAGATGGACCCGTAGCGGTTGATAGGAGAATCGATCCATAAAGAGCAGGCTGACGATGATGACCGGAAGAAATCCGCTCAGCAGGAACAGCACGAAAAATCCGACGGCCGCTCCGAACCGTTTTTGCAGCAGTTGTCCCAAGCCGGGCAGCAGAAGCGAACAAAAGGCGTGAAAGGTGCTGATCGGGCGTTCAGGTTCGTTCATCGATCTTGTTGGTTTGCGTGAAATTTTGACTTGGTTACATCAACGATCGGTTGTTTCGCTACGGTGCTTCCTCGACCCGTTCGAGGCTCGTCGTTTCCGTGCGTTTCGCAACGGACGCGACCCAATACGGGCCGGACGGGTAGTCGATTCTTTGCTTGATGGCGACTCGGATTTGCTTTTTGTCGGATATTTCCAAGCCGGCCTCAAGCTCCAATTCCATCGTGGAATCGAACACCACCTCGGCCTGGTGACATTCGATTTCCCACGGCCCGAATTTTCCAGGCTCCTCGCTGCTCCACTTCGAATGACTTTCGATGACGGCGATCCGCCGGCCTTCGGAATCGGTTTTGATTTCCTTGAACGTGTTGGTCATTTTCAATTCCATTTTCGCCAGGATCGGCACCAGGGCGATCGGAGAAGTGGTCCACTGCTCCCCCACGGAAACGGGATGGTCGGGGTAAATCCGGGAGTAGGATTCGAAATATTCTTTCGTTTTTTCGTCGCCGAAAGACTGTTGGGCGGACTCGTACTCTTTTTTCAACGACGGAAGCGACGTCGTTTCGATCACCCTGTCGTTGATTTCGTCATATCCGTGGATTTCAAGGATCTTTCCGAGTTTGGGGTTGAGGAGCATCCACGTTTTCGCTTCGCAGGCGATCCGGCCGGCATTGTCCATTTCACGCTGCATTTGCCGCTTTTTTTCCCGCTCTTCGGGGGAAAGTTCGGTCGCATCACCTTCGGAAGGGTAGGTAATTTTGTATTTCGTGAACTGGCTGTCGACGCGTACGACCCCTTCCGCGTCGGTGGGACCGATTTGAATCAGCGCTTCGGTTTCCTTCTTCGTCTCTTGCGGCGGGCTGGAACGATAATCGAGAAGCACTTGTGCGAAGGCACTTTGAGTCACGTCCTCTTGCGTCGATTGGGTCCGATACTTTCCCTCCGGATACTTCGCCTGAAGCAGGAATTTTTCCTGCCCGGCAGCCAAAACCGGAAAAAAGAACACAAGGACAATCGCGAATTTCAGGGGAGTCAACATGGTTCTTGTCGAAAAAAGAAAGAGAGAGTAAACTCAAACATGCTAGAGACTCAAGCCGGTTGAAAATTCCCGTCTTCAGTACGATAGCGGCCCGACGAGGTCGCGATTTGACGGAGGGCGAAGCTCTTTTTGCCTGACGGCAGATCCCCGCCCCTACCGGCTACGGTATAGCATACCGTATTTTTCGCGGCAAAAAAACCCGTCCGCGACCTTTGGGGCGGGCAAAACATTTTTAATATTATGAAGACAGTCATGAAATTTCTTGTTGCGACATTCATCATTCTTTCCTTCGCTCAACCCATGTTGTCCGAACAAGGGTCGAACGGGATCATCCGTTACAGCGAATACGGGGCCGTCGGGGACGGCGTTGCCGACGACTTCGACGCGATCATCAAGGCTCACGCCGCCGCGAACGAGGCGGGGCTAAAAGTGCAGGCCGATGCGGGGGCGACCTACTACATCGGCGCGGCCGGCAAGACCGCCCTCATTCAAACCGATACCGATTGGGGGGACGCCCGGTTCATCATCGACGATTCGAAGGTCGAGGCCAAAAATCGCGGCGGCAACATCTTCAGCATCACATCGCGGCGGCCTTCGACCCGGATTACGAGCGTCGGTTCGTTTCGGAAGAATCAGAAAAAGATCGATTTGTCGCTCCCGCATGATTCGTTTGTTATTGTCAGCGACAAAACGGTCAAACGCTACATCCGTTTCGGAGCGAATCAAAACGACGGGACCGACCAGACGGACGTGTTCGTCGTCGACAAAAACGGCAACGTGAACGAGAAATCCCCCATCCTCTGGGATTTCGGAAATATCACGTCAATGACGGCTTACCCGATCGACGCCGAAACGCTGACGGTACGCGGCGGGCATTTTACGAGCATCGCCAACCAGGCCGAGTCGAAGTACACCTACTATGCACGCGGCATCGGCATCACGCGGTCCAACACGGTGATCGACGGGGTCGCCCACGCGATCACGGGTGAGCTTGAGCACGGCGCACCCTACAGCGGCTTCCTCGCGATATCGAATTGCTCCGACGTGACGGTCCGGAATTGCACGCTCTCGGGACACAAAACCTATGGGACGATCGGCAGTGCCGCGAAGCCGGTTTCGATGGGCTCTTACGACATTTCGGTCGGCAAGTCCGTCAACGTGACCTTCAAGAACTGCAAGCAGTTCAACAGCATTCATGATACGAAGAGATGGGGGATTTTCGGCTCGAATTTTTCAAAGAACATTACATTCGATACCGTCGAGTTTTCCCGTTTCGATGCGCACATGGGGGTCGCCAATGCGACGATCCGGAATTCGGTGCTCGGACACCAGGGGATCAACCTGATCGGGAGCGGCGTGTTCCTCGTCGAGAACACCAGGGTTTGCAGCCCGAATTTCATCAATTTGCGCAGCGATTACGGCAGCACCTTCGAGGGGGAGATTATCATCCGCGATTGCGAGTACGTTCCGCGCAACGGCGAAAAATCCGACGCCGTCCTGATCAGCGGCGGCAATTCGGGCCAACATGATTTCGGGTATCCGTGCGAGATGCCGAACAAGATCGTGATCGACGGCCTCGTGATCCGCGATACCAACCCGGTCGGCAATTACAAAGGCCCGAAAATTTTCGCCCCGTTCAACAGCGCGCACACGAACGAGGCGTATGTCGAAAAGTATCCGTACAGGATCACCGAGGAGGTCGAGATCGGGAATTTAAACGTCGAAAGCGGCAAACCCTGGATCATCAGCGACAACCCGTTTTTATTCCGCAACGTCAAGATAACGGCAAGAGAGTGAGGCAAAACGGAGCCGCGAGCTACGCTCGGGGATGTTCGCGACCACAGGTCGCGGCTCCGAACGAAATCGTCCTTTTTCTCCTGCCCGGTCTTGAAAAATATTTTTGTTGACAAAACATTGATTTTGTGCAAAAATTGCCCCGGAGAGCAATACATTCTCATAAGGAGTCTTTTCATGACAAAAGGAATGACGACCGGCAGGAAATCGGTTTGGGGCTATGCACTGATCTTTGTCGTTTGCTTCGCCTCATTTTCTTGGGCCGAGGAATCGGACCAATCGGCCGGGCTGTTGGAACAGGGGAACCGGCTGATCGAGGAGAAAAAATTCGAAGAGGCGATCGGCTGTTTCGACCGTATTCTCGAAGCCGATCCGGAAAACGTCGAGGCCCTGCTCGCCCGAACCGATGCCAACATCAATCTCAAGCGTTGGGACGCCGCGATCAAGGATTGCAGCCGCATTTTGAGAATCGACCGGCAAAACGTCAAGGCCCTGCTCGCACGGGCGAATGCCAACACCAATCTCAAACGCTGGAACTTCGTGATTCAGGATTGCGATCGCATTCTGAAAATCGAGCCGGAAAACGTAGAAGCTTTGCTCACCCGGACCGAGGCGAATGTCAATCTCAAGAAATGGGAGGCGATCATCCGGGATTGCAACCATGTGCTCAAAATCGATTTGCTGAACGGGCCTGCATACCGGCGACGAGGACTGGCAAGATTGGCGTTAAATGATCCTGAATTGCTCAATGAGGTCTTTGACGATTTGCGTAAAGCCGTCGAAGTCGAACCGCAAGAAATCAAGAATATCAGTAATGCTCTTAGTGTGGCGATGCGTTCCTTTCGACAAATTCTCTCGAGCAATAATGAGGACCTCGCTTTTATTGAAAAAATACTGACGTTACATAGGAATGGCGAGCTTGCATTGCTGCGATTCGGAATCGACGACCCGAAAAATCAGGAAAAGAATCGGGAAGAAATTCTCCTACTCAGGGCCGGGTTTATTGTTTTTTCGCAGGAAATTGAAGCAAAAACGAACCAGAAACTCGTCCACGACAAAGACCTGCTCGAATTGTACGCGAGCATCGACGAAAATTTTGCATCCCCGGAAGCGGTTCCTTTTTTTCGTGAACTCTCGAAACCGGAAAACGCTGAAAATCTCCGCATTCTTTTTTTGAGTGCGGCCATTGCCGATTTGAAATCGCAATTCGAGGAAGGGGCTTCTCTTTCCCTGGAAAATTACACTCCGTTAACGGAAGAAGAAGAAGCAAAAAAACGCGACAGGATTGAGTTTCTTTATGTCGCATCGGCTTTGAGAGCCGAGAGTTTTGGTTTGCGGGCAGAATATGAAAAAGCGATCGACGATTATTCGCTCGTGTTGAAAATCGATCCTAAAAGCACACATGCCCTCTACTCCAAAGGATATTCTCTCGCTTCTTTGGAGAGGTATCAAGAAGCGATTTCCTGTTTGTCGGAATCGCTCGAAATCGAAGAAAATCCGGAGACTCTCCTTCTCAGGGGGAAATGTTATGCCAAATCGAACGATTTCGATAACGCGGAAATCGATTCGGAAAAATTGCTGCGGCTCGATCCGCTGGAGCCGGAGTATCACGAGCTTTATGGGGGCGTCAAGCTCAACAGGCAGGATTATCAGGGGGCGATCCAAGCTTATTCGGATTATATTCATCTTTTGGAGAAGAACCACATTGCTTCGGCAGGCTCAGGAAAATTGATCCGGGCCCTGAGTTTACGCAGTGTCGCCTATCAAAAACTGAACATGTTCAGGGAACTGGAGAAAGACCAGCAGAAAATCCAATTGCTGCAGGATCAGACGAAAAAAACATTTGAGGCCGCGGTAATGCTTTTTGAAGAGGATCGGTTTGAAGAATTGTTGCCTCTTCTCGAACCGTTCATTCAGGATTATCCGCAACACTCCGAATCGCGATATATTCGAGCACGAGCGTTTTTTCATCTTGGGCGATACGATGAAGCGATGGGAGACACGGACTTTCTTATCACGCTCGATCCTCGGGACGGCCGTTTTTGGGAATTGAAGATTTTGAATTATAAAAAACGGGAAAAGTACGAAGAAGCCTTACATTGCGGGAAAAAGGCATTGGAAAACGTTCAGGAAAATAATTTGGATTCCGTGCTTTACGCTCTTTGGTGGCCCAGCGCGGTTGTCGGAGACCTCGAGTTTGCGGAGGAATGCCTCAAGAAAACGGACCAAATGCACCCGGAGGATTCGACGATACCCATGTTGTGTTTTCTCGCCACCCTAAGCCAGCACAGGAAAGATTACCAAGACGCCTTGGAGTATCGCTCCCGGATGATTTCACGAATTGAAACTCAGTCGTGCGAGGGGGAAATCTCTACAGTCTCGTCGGATGAAAACGCTTTACTCTCATTGAGAAAAGAGATCACTTGGAAGCTTCTGAAATTACGGGCAAGGATTTACGAAAAACTCGACAAGGCGGAAGAGGCGAAAAAAGACCTTGACCGGGCAACCGAGCTGGAGAAAGAAATCCCGCCTTCCGTACTGGCGTCCAATTTCGACAGCGAGAATCCAGGAAAGGTGACCCTGTGGTGGTTTAAGGACGATCAAGATTCTCCCGAAGCCAAGAAACTCATCGAAAAACTCCGGGAGATGGAGGTTGAATAAGCCGAACGGCCTCGATGGCGGTGGCAAATAGAGCGTCGGTAAGAACGCGAAACAAAACGGAGCCGCGAGCTGCGCTCGGGGCGTTCGCGACCGCAGGTCGCGGCTCCGAACGAAATCGTCCTTTTTCTCCTGCCCGGTCTTGAAAAATATTTTTGTTGACAAAGCATTGATTTTGTGCAAAAATTGACTGGGAGATTGCTTGTCTTCAGAAAAATTTCGAATCGAGCAGCAGCCGGAAGCGTTAGCGCCCGGTTATCCAATACGGAAACGCAAAGCCAACCCGGCGCTGACGCTTCGGGCTGCTGTTTGCCGCGGTCGGTTTTTTACATGAAGATCAATAAACCGGCTTGAGTCTATTCTTTAAAACGGACGAGCGATTCGAAGCAAATTCCCCGCTCATGTCGTCCGAGGAGGTAGCACTCGCCCCCTTCCAGCGTCTCGGACGAAACGCAAATGCGGTCCCCAAGCAAGGATTCGGTTTTGAAACGAATCGAAAAAACGTCGATCTTCCGGTTCGCGCGAATGTCGTCGAGCAACGCCTCGCAAACGAAATCCGCGTAGATGGTGTTATTGACATGGTCGTTCCAGTCGATGTCGGAATAGCGAATCGGAATCGTCGCCCGAATGGTTTCCGGAACGTTTGTCTTGGGAAAAGGGATGTCGCCGATGATTTCTTCGCCCCAGGACGGCCGCAAATCCCAATCGTAGGGAAATTGCGACGGGCGGACCAGCTTCCGCGTGGGGGGATCGATCAGGATCCAATAGGAAAAAGCCGAGATCAGCCGTTCTCCCGAGTCGGATTCGATAAAATACTCGCGCTGGTATTTGATACCGACCGCTCGAACGGGGATCGTGCCCACGATCAGCGGTTCGTTGCAGAGCGGCATCCGATGCACTTTGATGCAGATTTTCGTCAAGATCAGCGACATTCCTTCGGCGATCAGTTTTTCCAACGGGATGCCCAGCCGGATCATTTGCTCGCAGGAACAACGCTGCATACAGCGGATCGCGGCGGAAATGCGCATCTCGTTGCGGTTGTCGCAATCGAAATAATCGACTTTGTCTTTGACGGTAAAGTAATCGGCGGAACGAGAAATCATATTGCCGCGTCGACCAAGAAAAGAAAAATCCCCGCTTTCATTGGCGTGAGAACGGGGATGTGAGAACGCTTACGCTTAGACCAGTTCCTTGAGCGCTTTGAGGGCGCGGACGCGGATCTTTTTGTGGGCCGGCTTGGCGGGTTTGTCGTAAATCGCGCCGGTGAGCGGATTCTTGACGCCCTTTTTCGCCGGTTGGGCTTTGACCAGCTTCTTGTCGATTTTGATCAAGCCCGGCAAAACGAACGCGCCGGCGCCTTTCTTTCCGAAGCTCTTCTTGATTTCTTCGCCCAAGGCGGTGAACATCGCGTCCACGTCTTTCTTGGCGAGTCCGGTCGCTTCGGCGATATTGGCGACGATCTGGTTTTTGGTGAGCGGTTTTTGCACGTCCGCTTTCGCTGCGGCTTTGGCCATAGTGTGTCCTCCCTGAAAATAAGGGGTGAAGGGTATGAAAAATAGAACTTTGGGCAGTATAATGCCTTAAAATCCAGTCTGCAAGAGGGATTTTGAAAAAAAGCAAACTCGACAGAGGCTTTTTTCCGGATTAAAATGGCCTTTTTCCCCGTCTCGCGAACCCCCGCAACAACAAACGGATTGGCAATCATGATCACTTTCCGACGTGCCGACGAATCGGATTTGGAAACACTCATCGAACAGCGGATCGAATTTTTGAAGGAATACCAACCCGGAACGACGCCTGAAAAAGAACGCGATCTGCGCGGAGCTTTGCAGGACTACTACCGCGAGGCGATCCCGTCCGGAGAGTGCATTTACTGGCTGGCGGAATCGGCGGGAAAGCCCGTCGGCGGGGCCGGCATGCTGATCCGCCGTCATCCCCCGCATTACGTGTTTTTCAACGGACTGGTCGCTTATGTCTTCAATGTGTTCACCTTTCCGGAATTTCGCGGTCGGGGGATCGCCAAAGAGATCATGTTACGTCTGATGGACGAAGCCCGGGCTCTGGGGATTCGTCGGGTCGATCTTCACGCGACGGACATGGGACGATCGCTTTACGAAAAACTCGGTTTCCAATCGCCGAAAGATGTTTATCTCGAATGGTGTGGCGACTGAATTTCAGAAAAAATCTCGCAGGCAATCACGGAATTTTCTTTGAATCTTTGGTAACCATTCACGGTTTTTTCCTTGGACCGCAGGTTTCCAGCCTGCAAATTGGGCTCTCTGACTTTTTTACCCGATTCAAAAAAGTCGTTCCGGGATTCGAAACTCGCAGGCTGGAAGCCTGCGGCCCATAAGTTCGTGAACGGCTACAATCTTTGAATCGCGAACTGTGTCCTCTCAAATACCACGGATCGGAATTTCACCTTGGCAATCTCTCCGCCAAAGAGTTTTATTCGCTTGCGACGACGACGGAACGTCGTTATATTCAATCCAATAAAATGACGCTTTTTCCGGAACACTTTTGGCCTCCGCGAAAAAATTGAACCGGGGCTTCGAACTCAATCCCTCGCGGTTTCGGGGTTTTCGCCGCTTCGCTCAGGAAGCCTCTTGCCCCTTTTTGTGCGGAGCACAGTAATCAACCAGGTAACTCAAGATGACCCCAAAATCCCGATTTTTTATCTGCCCGTTTGTATTGACGATCGTCCTTTTGGCGACCGCTTCGGCCGCGGAGTTGCGGCTTGATGTCGAAGCCCTGCCGGAGAACGGGCTGCTGATCCGCAACCTCGATTTCGGGCCGGCCCTGCGGTGGTCGAATCTCGACGCGGAAAAAATCGGCGGTCTCGAACTTCGGGCCGACGGTGTCGTAATTCCCTCGCAGTTGGCGCTGGACGGCCGACGCGGCTGCCTCATCGCCCGATTCCCCAAGGAATGCGTCGATCGCTCCAAAACCGGGACGGTTTCGTGCGATCTGAAATTGACGCTTGCCGGGCAGCCCGTTCGGCAAGAGATCGCGGACGAAATCATCACGGAGACGCCGGTTTACCGAATCACGCAGAATGTCAACGCCCAGGGCGGGCTGCCGTCGAAGATCGAGTTCAAAGCGACGGGTCGGTTGCTTGAGACGCATCGTTGGTACGACCGGCTGCATCATCCGGAGTGCGGCATGAGCATCGCCGATTCGAAAGAGGTGAAACTTTCGTTGCTCTCGGACGCCCCGATCTGCCGGGTCGTCCGGCAAGAGGTCGCGCCGGTCGGCTCGGGAACGGCGTCGCCGAAAACGCCGCCGTCGGTCGTGTACCACTGGTTTTTCTTTAAGGATTCGCCCTTCCTGATTTATGTGACGGCCGATTATTTTCAGCCGGACCCGATCGAATGGAAGGAACGGCATTTTCTCGAATTGCATGTCGCCGACGGTTCGTTCGGCGAATACGTCGACCTCGACAAGCCGACCGAAAAGAAAACATTCGCGGGGACGAAAGAGACGCTCTCGGCCAAGGGAGCCGCGTTGTTGGACGCTCCAAACCGGATCGCGGCGTTCGGCGGCGGCAGCACCACGGTTTATGACGGGCTCGCGACCGATTTCGGGCCGTACCTGCTCGCCAACGGCCGCGACGCGATGCGGCGGTGGTCCGAGCCGACCGCACACGAATCCGCCTGGTTGCTTCTCGATGCCGGGGAAACCACCTTTCTCGATAACGGGGAACACCTCGGCTTCGACCAAAAGGCCGGTGTGCGGCTTTCGATTCCGGAGTTGGACGCGACGGCGAAAACCTGGAGCGATGTCGCCCGAAACGCGATGTTTTATGCCGGTCTCCTGAAAACCCGGGACGAGCTCGCCGCAGTGCAATTCAACGGGCAACGGTTTTTCGCGATTCAATCGGACAATCTCGGCATGGTATTCGAAAAGGTCGCGAAAGAAAATAACCAAGGCGTTCGCCTTGTCGGGTTGGTCGATATCCCGTCGAAAAAACTGCTCACCCCCTACGAGCCGCAGTCGCTCTTTACGGTCAAGATTCGCGAGGCCGTCGCGGAGCCGGAAGACGGGAAGCCGGCGTATACGATGCGAAATCTCCTGTCGGATCGGGGCTGGAAATCGGTCGATGTCGTGTCCGAAGCCGGTGAGCCGAATCCGCAAAGCGAACACGTTTTCAGCAGCAAAATCCTCCTCTCGTTCAAGGGAATCGCCGGAATTCCCGGCGGCGAATCGGCCGGTTTGCAACTCGTCGCCGAATCGCATCACAGGAAAACCGATCCGTCGCTTCGGTCCGGCGAGTCGAGGATCGAAATGTCTTGGAACGGCAATCCGGTGTTGCCGGAAAACCTGACTTTGGAAAGTGCGGTGCTGCCGACGATCCGTTTGGCCTCGTTCGGCGACCGGATGAAAGCGTTTTATCCGAAGGCCTCGGGCGTCGTTCTCGATCGGCCGTTCAGCCGGAATCTCAGTTGGCGCGACCGTTATCCCTCCGGCTGGGCGGCGATGCCGTGGTACGCCGTCTGGGACGACGCCGAAACGCAGGACGATCAGGTCGGACTTTACCTCGCCGCTCACGACAAAGGGGGAACGGGCAAGGAGTTGCGAATCGTGACCGAAGCCGAGTCGGGAACCGTCAACATTTTTATGGACTATCCGGCGGAAAACCAGGGCCGCGCCGACGCCCGGTTCGCCCCGTGCCGGATCGCGTTGGAATCTTTCCGGGGCGATTGGTTCGACGCCGCCGTGCTGTACCGCGACTGGGTGCGGCGGGAAGCGTCCTGGTATCCCCGGGAGAAGATGGGCCCGGACGGTCGAACCGACACGCCGCTTTGGATGAAAGAGCTTTCCGTCTGGGCGATCGCGAGTGCGGGGCCGGGGGCGATGCCGGAGTTGATCCGAAAATTTCAACAACCGCTCGGCGTGCCGACCGGGCTGCACTGGTACAACTGGCACCAGGTTCCTTTCGACAATGATTACCCGCACTATTTTCCGGTCGTCGACGGTTTCAAGGCGGCCGTCGCCGACATTCAAAAGGACGGCGATCTTTTCGTGATGCCGTACATCAACGGTCGGCTTTGGGACACCAGGGATCGAGGTATGGAAGATTGGCTCTTTACGAAAGAGGCGTTTCCCGGTGTGACGAAAAAGGAAGACGGCACGGCCTACACGGAAACCTACAACAGCAAGGAAACGGACGGCTCGGAGGTCAAGCTCGGCGTGATGTGTCCCGCGAGCGAGGTTTGGACGGAGAAACAGCGGGAAATTATCGGACGGCTGGTCCGGCCTTCGGACGGTGAGCCGGGGGACGGCGGCGGCATGGGGGTTAACGGCGTGTATGTCGATCAGGTCGCGGCCGCCCCGCCGAAACAATGTTTCGACGCCTCGCACGGGCATCCGCTCGGCGGCGGCGATTGGTGGGTTTCGGCGTACCGGAAAATGTATGAAACGATTCGCTCGGAATTTCCCGAAGGGGCGATCCTGACGACCGAGTGCACGGCCGAGCCGTTTGCCGATGTGTTCGACGGCTATTTGACCTGGCATTTTCAGCACGACGGGCAGGTGCCCGGTTTCGCGGCGGTGTACGGCGGAGCGATCCAAATGTTCGGCCGGTCGTACGGCGGCGGGCCCGATGTGGTGATCGCGAGTCGAATGAAAATGGCCGAATCGTTTGTTTTCGGCGAACAGATCGGCTGGATCGCCCCCTCCATCGTCAACCAACCGAACCAGTACGATTTCCTGAAGAAAGTCGTCGCCCTGCGGTATAAGTTCCGGGAC
>JAVBSX010000215.1:0-2572 GCA_031556455.1 Thermoguttaceae bacterium | reverse complement strand
CGCCCACGCGTTGGTCAAAAACGATGTTTATTGGGAAAACCAACTTTTTAAAGAAATTTCGTAAATTTTCCCTTTTTTGTTTTTCGTTCACTTGACGCAAACACAATTGCTGCGCGGGGATAACGGAGAGTTAGTTCATTTATGATCTGGAATTCAGTAATAATAAAGATTTTTCAATTCGCAAACTTTTTCTCGATTTCTCATTTTCTCAAAAATCTATCCTGTTTATCCTGCAAATCCTGTCAAGAAAAATTCGGCGGGACGGTCGGCATTTTCCGGCGATTCCGGTTCCTCGATCACCGGCGGCGGCGGGAGCGGCATTCGTCGGCGGATGTCGTCGCCGCGAGGATCGTCCGTCCAGCCCCGGCCGTCCTCGTCGATACCGTTCGGCCCGACGCTGTAAAGCAGGAACCCGGGCTCGCCGTCCGCCGACGGCTGCACGAGATAACGAAACGGCTCCTCCGAACACGGATCGACGGAAACCACGTCGATCTCATGTTCCGGCAAATCGGCCAGCCGTTCGGGATAATGGCCGTGCTCCCGGCGATAGGCTTCCAGGGCGAACGCAAGTTGCGTCAACACGGCCTCGGTTTGTCGCTTTTTGAGACTGATTTGCCACGGTTCGTAGGTTTCAAAGAGCATGCCTTCCATTATCCGACCGATCACAGCCGGTGTCGCATCGATTTGGCCGTACCAGAGATAGAGCTTGAGAATCTCGTAGAAGGTGAACTCCTCCTTCTCGACTTCCCATTCCGGAGCATCGCTGAAAAATTGTCGATCCATTTCGTCGAAACGCCGGTTCAACCGAGCCAGGATGATTCCCTTGCGGAAGAATCGGATCCCGATCCGCTGCATCAACTGAGTCAAAGCGTTTGCCTCACGGGACGGTTCGGCATCGTCCATAAGATGTTGGGCGGAGTCGAGTGCCGTCAAGCGTTCATTGAGAAGGAAGGTCTTGATCTCGGCGTCGCGGAACGGCTGCTGAAACGGAGCGATTTCTCCGACCTTGCGGCGGATCTCTTCGGCGGACCAGCCGGAACGGATCATCACCGATTCGGCGGCGCGATCGGCAATACCGATGATCGCGTTGTCAACCAGCGAAGAGCTCATGTTCCAAACGGCACGGCGGTGCTGCCCGGCGATATGGTACATCGCCAACACGTCGTCCCAAGCGGCATCGATCTCGCCGGCCGCCAATCGGTAGCGGAGTCGAACTTCGAGGCTTCGCACCATCTCCCGGCAGCAATGGTCGTT
Source organism: Thermoguttaceae bacterium (assembly GCA_031556455.1). GTDB lineage: Bacteria > Planctomycetota > Planctomycetia > Pirellulales > Thermoguttaceae > JAVBSX01. The sequence goes on along the minus strand of JAVBSX010000215.1, from coordinate 1,318 downwards.
GATGTAAACCGAGTCGAGGAAAGTGTTGCCGAACAACGGCGGCAGGTACAGGGCCGGCTTCCGGGCGGCGACGGCGAACAAATCGAGAGCCGCGTCATTCTCATCGAGCCAACGGCGAACGATCGGCTTCGCCTCCTCGGACCAGGGGAGGGTCGTTTCCCAGCAGGAGGATTTGTTGAAGATCTGGCTTTCTTCCGGCAGGAGTGCCCGGGCGAACGACCGCCAATCGACGAATGCGAGTTTCGGCTCGATGTCCGTCGGCAGGTCGAGGTAACGGCAAAGCCGGTCCCAGCGCTGATCCTCGAATTTTTCGCCGAAAAAAGGACGGCCGATCGCCTCGATCAGCAGGCGGAAGCCGTTCTCGTCCGCCGGGACGCCGGGGTCGAGCTGTTTGTCGATCACGGCATGATAGTCGATCCCGTAAAACGTCTTCGCCCGGGGCTCCGTCAGGTAGGTTGTCTGCCGCGAAATGGAAAACGGCGGAATCACGAACGCGATCGACACCCATAGGCCGATCACGACGCCGACGATCCAAACAGCGGTGATCCAACTGCGTTGCGGTCGCCCCAGCCAACGGGCGATCGGGAGAAAGAACAGCCCGAGGCCGGTTCCGAGGAACAGCAGCAGCGGAATGTCTTGAAGGAGCAGGATGTTGACGCCGCCGAGCAACCAGAGCAGGACGACGAACAAAAAGACGGTTCCGTACCATTTCGACTTTTTGGGCGGCTTGGGATCGGGCTTGCCGTTTTCCGTGGTGTTCGACGACATTGTGTTCTCCTTTTTCAAAAGGTTTTTCGAAAGCTCGACAGTCGACCATTTTGAAACCGTGCGCAATTAACTACGTCAAAAGCGCGGGCGTTATTTCGACCGGAGCAACGCGCAGGGAGAAATCTCATCCTTGCGAGCGGGTCGGAAATTCCGAGTCCTTCGGCGAGGGTGAGATTTCTCGCTTCGCTCGAAATGACGCAATAATTTGTTTGCCGTTCCTCGCGATCAAGCTTCAGAGGCACGGGAACGCTACTTACCGATGCAATACAATCCCTTGGGGCCGCGGATATAAATTCGGCCCTCGGCGAAGGCCGGGCTCGCGAAAATCGGTTCCGGCATCGCCGGGGTCGCGAGAATCATCTCCTTTTCGCAGCCGCTTTTCAACGCCGTGCCGCTCGAATCAAGTACTGCTTTCGAAGGGTCGATCACATACGCTTTCGCCCCGTCCTCGTATTTGTCGAACAGGTAAATCTTCCCTCCGGCGAATCCGGGCGAAGAATAAAACGAAGCGTTTTCGTCGACTTCCAGTTCCCAGATCATTATCCCTTTT
>JAVBSX010000352.1:0-3515 GCA_031556455.1 Thermoguttaceae bacterium | reverse complement strand
GGTCGGCGATTGACGCATACTCTCGGACCCTTTCCAACCGCCGTCCAAATGGGCGGGCGGGACCGCACCGCTGAGTTGGAAGACCCAGACGAACTCTTCGGAGGTTTTCGAGTGGTCCCAATCCCCCCAGCGAACATCGTGCAGCGTCGTTTCAAGCGGCTGGTTGAGGGCGGCGGCGACCCGATTCGTGATCAAGGCGTCCAAGCCGGAGCATTCGTCCGCTTCGTTGAAATGAATGATCGGCTGTCCCTCGAAAAGAATCCGCTTGCCGTTTTCGGCGTACACCGGCGGACGGTCCGTGTTGTTGAGCATTCCTTCCGCCAAATCGCTCGCCGGGAGCAGGTCCTTGAGCCCTTGCTGGTATTGAATTCCGATCGTATCGCAGCCGAATTCATCCGCGATTCGGGCGGCGGCGATATACATTTTGCATTGCCACAAAACCTGGGCCTCGGTCAATTCGGTGTCTCCTTTGGTCCCGAAATAGAATTTAAGGCCGCGACGCAGCATCCATTGAAAGACCTCTTTCGCTTCCCGGTCGGAAACCAGCGTCGTCGCATAGTACAACGCCGATTGGCTGAGCCGTTCCTTGTAAATGCCCAAGGGAAAGAGCAATTCGTCCTGGATGATCGCATTGTACATGCCCATGCAACCTTCGTCGAAGATGCCCATGATCGAACGTTTGTTGCGAAGCTCTTCGGCCAATTTGACGCCGAGCTTCCTGTCCTTTTCCGGGATCTTCAACTTGGACAGAGCCGTTACATGATTGGTTTTGTGTTTGATCTTTCCGGTTTCGAACCATTTTTTGAGATTGTCGATAAACCAGGCGTCCTTGAAATCGACGCTCCAAAGGGTGGAAAATTCGCGACCGGCCTTGATCAGGCAGCCGTTAAGGTTGAGCATCCCGACCAAACCGGGCCAGGTCCCCGACCAGTTGGCGAGGGTCAGGACCGGCCCGCGATGCCCGAGCAGCCCGGGCATGACGTGATTGGAATACTGCCAAACCGATTCGGCGACGATGAGCGGCATATCCGGATCGAGTTTGGAAAAAATTTCGAGCCCTTCCTTTTGCGAGCTGATAAAACCGTGCCCGACGGATTCCTTATAAGGATGGGCGCGAACGACGGTGTAACCGAGTTCGGAGATCGCTTTGGTGAGCGCCGTTTCCATTGCCTTTTGAGTCGCCCAACAATCCCGGTTCGCGGAGAGCCGCAAATCGCCGCTTGCAACCAAATAGACCTGTTTTTTTGCCTGTTTCGCCATGTTTTAAACCCTTTTTAAGATAGCCGAAAATGTTGGAATTCCCTTTCGGCGAATAAGAAAAACGAACGACTAGGGGATGATTTTATCCGTTCCGATAATCGGTGTCAACCATTTCGGGAGGTTTATGACGAGGATGACAAAATCGAAATCCCAGAAAAAATTCCGAACCGGGCAGCAGCCGGAAGCGTCAGCGCCCGATTATTCCATGCGGAAAATCGGGACCAATCCCGCGCTCACGCTTGAGGCTGGTATTACTGTGCTCCGCACAAAAAATGAGCCAAGGGGCTTCCTGAGCGAAGCGACGAGAGCCCCGGAACCGCGAAATTCGAGTTCGAGCTCCGGTCTAATTTTTTGCGGAGAGCAGTATATTCTCAAATGAACCCGTCATTCCCACGCAGCCCTATTACAAATGGATCCCGCAGGCTTCGACCTCAACACTCAGTGGACAACACTCGTTTTCTCCGGTGGCGAATTTCGTCAACTTGATCCATTGCACCTCTTGCACGGGAATGACAAAGTTTTGTCTTTCGTCCGTATTTTTGAGCGCCAGCTCCATCGTAAAACCGTTGGAGCATTCCAAGGTGCAACGGTCGGGTAGGGGATTCCCGTATCTCGGATAATCAAGAACCAGCGACAGCTGGTCGATACGCGCGGGTTTGTAGAACTGGGCGTGCCATTCGAACGCCGGGTCTTTGGTCGCCCGAATGTTGGCCTCCTTGAGGAGATCACGATAAAAATTGGCCGGTCTCGCGATCTCCGCAATTTCCTTCTTGAGCCATTCGGAAGCCTGGCCGGTGAGATCGGCGTGAGAGGCGGCGTCAAGCATTCTCATTTTCTCGCGCTTGCCCTCATAATGTTGGAACTTCTTCCACTCTTCGGGCGTCCAGATGTTGGCCTCGGTCGAATCGCCGCAGAACGGGACGAGAAGGTCGATCCAGCAGGCGATCTTTTCCAGTTCCTCACGGCTCAATCGGACGTCGTTGTGCGTTTTCCCGTCTTGAGCGAGTTGGGGATCGAACATCTTCATCAAGCCGCTCGTCGCCGCCCCCTTCCGGTACGAAGGCAGCAATTCCGGACCTTCCTGGGCCGGGATCCAGTTGACGACGTCGTTTTCGAACCCGACGAAAAATTCCCCTTCGGTGTAGCGGCGGGAATTCGTCAGGTTGACATACGAAACGGTCCAGCTTCTCCTCGCCGTCGGATCGATCAGCAGATCGTCCTTGAGGCTGAACGGCTTCGTGTCCGGAGAAACGTCTTTGGAACGGTTCGCCGCGATCTTCTCGGGAAATTCGTACGCGTCCATATACGGCGGGTTTTTGTCCGGATTCTGGTGACACTCGATGCAATGACGGTCGAGAATCGGCTGGATTTCCCTGGCGAAACTGAACCCGCGTGCTTCGCCGTAAAACGGCGCGAGGTCTTGCGGTCCCTTTTTCATCGCCTCGGTCAATCGCGTGCCGATCGCGGTCGCGTTTTTGTTTTCATGACAACCGATGCACGAGAACGGTTCGCCCGGCTGGAGCGTGGACCAGGAACGCATCGTCTGGATGCAATGACCGTTCGCGTCGAGAACCTGGAAGTAAACCGGCGTTCGGGCGGGCACCTTGAAACTGGCCGAGCCGTCTTCGTAAATCGGTGTTTCGCCCAGCACCTGTTTCACATCCCAGGAACCGTTCCCGGTCGCGATCGGCATCACCACCATCGCCGCTCCCCAGGCCCCGAAGTTGTTGTTGCCGCCAATCATGGTGCTGCGGAAATCCAAGGCGACGACGCGGATTTTTTTCGCCGTGCCGCGTTTGATCCCTTCGAGCCCCGGGCCTTCGTAAACGTCCTGCATCGTGAAGATGCCGTAATCGAGTTCGGGATTAACCTGCGACGGCCGGGCGACGACGTTCGTCGGCACGACGGGGACCGCCTGGTGACAGGAAATGGCCGGGTCGCTCGCGAGCAGTTCCCGCTGTCCGTTGAAGTCGACCCAAAAAAGGCCGAACGGCTTCGTCACGATATAATGACCGTCCGGATTCGTCGAGTAACTGATGATGTACTCGCTTTCGTTGATCGGATAAGGGTAGGCGAAACGGTCGGAGAATTGCCCCCAGCCGTCGACCCGATCGGCGGGCGTTTCGCGGATGGGGGAGATCAGCTGCGCCCCGGAATTTTCCTGGCGGCCTTTGGACGGATCGACGATGCCGATTTTGCCGTATTGCTTGGTGTGATGACCGGCGAAAATCGCGAGAAATTTTCCGCCGCTGTTC
>JAVBSX010000339.1:0-4518 GCA_031556455.1 Thermoguttaceae bacterium | reverse complement strand
GCGTTGAACTTTTTGCCGTCTTTCAACGCCGATTCGCTCACGATTTGCACGATTTCCCGCCAATCCGATTGGTGCACGAACTTGGGAACGAGGTCGGCTTCCTTGTCCCAACCGGCGGGGAAGAGGCCGTATTGCGTCGTACTCGACATCTCCCATTCCTTGTCGCACTCTTCGACCGTATACCGGCCCGTCGCCGAGGGGGTGTGATCCTCTTCCGCCGGTTGCACCGCGCCTTCATGCTCAACGAATGGGTGGTACACAATCGCAGGCCCACTCGGTGTTAGGGGTTTACCGCTCATCGGCAGCATCATGTGAGGCACAAAGGTCGGCGGCCCATCCGGCAAGCGGTCGGCCAGTTTTTCCAAAAGCTGGAGCTGTTCGGGAGACATTTCCTCATTAAGATCAAAAAGGCTCTCTAAAATCATCCCTTGCAACGGAGGTCGAACTTTGACGAAATTTCGTTCGGCGTCCTCATACATCCCTGTTTCGAAATAGTACAACACCAACTTGGCGTAAACCCGATCTTTCGGGGAAGGTTGCCCGCCCATACCCGGTTGCGGCATTGTCGACATGCCCTTGCACATTTCGCACATTCCGCACTTTCCGCCTCCGCCCATCATCATGCACTGCATTGGCATACCGGGCCTGCCCGATTGCATCGGCTTTCCCGTGCCCATTCCGCCTCCGCCCATCGGCGGCATACCCGGCATCGACATACCCGGCGGTTGCATCTGCCCCTGCATTTGCGGTTGCGGCATCATCGGCGGCAGCGGCGGGCTGGGGACGACCGGAGCGCCCGGCATCACCATACCAGGCTGCATGCCCGGGGCGACGGCCGACGGCGGCGCGGGAACCGACATCGCCCGGCCGGGCATCGGCATTGAGGCCCCGGGAGCCGCGGGGATCACACCGGCCGGTTTCGGGTTCGCGGCGAGCGTCGGGGTTCGTTTGTCCCGGACCGCGACTTCGACGATTCCCCGCATTTGGTCCGGATCGACGTTCGGGTCTTCGACCTGAATGTACTCGCCGTCCTTTTTCGCCCGGCTCAAAAGCCAACTGAAAATGTCCCCTTGCAGCATCGCCGGTGTCCAGGCATTATGCCCGCAAAGCCCGAATTCCGACTTTTTGACGTTGCAGCCCTCTTTTTCGACGCGGGCGAAATCTTCCCGAGCCCCTTCGATTCCGCGGTCGTCGCTGCTGTAAATCGCCCAAATCGGGATTTTCTTGAGAACGGGCGATTTTTGGATCGCACTGTCTTTAAGGGCACTCCAACTGACCAGCGGGACGGCGGCCGCGAACAAGTCCGGCCGTCGTTCCAAGGCTCTCCAGGTTCCGTCCCCGCCGCTGCTCAAGCCGCTCACGGTGATCCGGTCCGAATCGACCGGGAATTCCTGCATCACCTGATCGAGCATCGCAAACGAAAATCCGAGCGGCGAATCGGCAAACGGCTCACCGTCCGTTTCAACGAATTTTTGGGTGATTGTTCTTTCGGTCCCGTCGGGCAACAGTTCTTTGTAAGTGCGGGTAATCACATCCCCTTTTTCGTCCGCTTTTTTGTCGTCAACTTCGCGAAGATGCGAATAGGCGTCCCAAGCCGCGTGATCACCCGGGGCTTGCGGAACCAGCAGGAAAAATTCCCGCTGCTTCGGCCCGGTCAAATAAGTGATATTGTGGTGCAAGTGCACCAACTGATCGAGATTGTTGCTTCCGGCTTCCCCGACCCCATGCAACCAGAGAATGAGCGGATATTTTTTGCCCGGCTCCATTTTCGCGGGGACATGCAGCCGATATTTGAGCGTCGTATTTTTGTATTTGTTCTTTCCGGTGTATTGGATTTCCTTTTCAAGGAAAAGCGGGAGCATTTCCGGGATGATCCGGGTACCGGGGCCCGCGTTCTTTTTGGCCGGCTGGGCGGCGATTTCCTGCAATTCTTCAAGCGAAAGTTCTTTCGGTGCGGCGGGACGCGATTCGACGACGGTTACGGTAATTGTCCCATCCTCCGTACCTTCGACCACCGACCCGGTCAACACGCCCGTCGCGTGCCGAACGTCCGCGCTCTGCGGGGTTGCGACGGCCCGGTATCCGAGCAAAATGACAAACAATCCGACGACGACCATTAAAAAACGTGCGGCAAAAGAGCGGAGTTTCATAATCAGGTTCTCCCGGAAAAGATGTTGTACAAAGTTAATGGAATCGACCTTCACAAAAAACTGGGGCGTCATTTCGACTGGAGCGAAGCGCAAGGAGAAATCTCACCCTCGCGAGAGGGCCGGGAATTCCGAGTCCTCCGGCGAGGGTGAGATTTCTCGCTTCGCTCGAAATGACACGGTATTTTATCCGTTGACAGGAAGGCCGATTCGTTAACATTGCAGTAAGCGATTGATGTCGCGATTCGACGATCAATGCGGTTCTACGTCACGGCGAAACAATTGTTCGAGCATCGCGTCCAATTCTTGGCCTTTGGCCTCGATCAGGACCGTTTTTCCCTCACGATCGCGCAGCAGCACGACCGGTATCCGCTTCGCTCCGTAATACGTCGAAAGCGGCATTGGGACGGACGTCATTGGAAGGGAAAGTTCCTTCGAAAGGACCGGCCAAGGCAGCGGCCGCTCCTGCAAATAACTATAAGCCTTTTCCCAATCGGAATCAACGTTATAGCCGATAATTTCGAAACCTTTTTCATGGTATTTTTCGTACAGCTTTTTAAGGTGCGGAAATTCGGCGACGCAAGGGCCGCACCAGGTTGCCCAAAAATCGAGCAGCACGACTTTTCCCTCCAGTGTTGCGGGGTCCAGCGCTTTTCCCGAGCGATCGCGGTCGAGCAAGATTCCCCAGATCGGCATTTCTTTCCCCAGAAGCCGACTTCGCCGGATCATCCCCCGTTCCGTTTCGAGCAGCTCAAGGAGGTGTGATTTTTCCAGCGATTCCTTGAACGTCGCGGCCTGTCGCAACGCAACCTGCAAAACCAAATCGAGCCGGTCGAGCGTTTCCGGGGCATCCAACCGCAGGGCCGAATCAATCATCGCCTCGCCAAGTTCGGCTTCTTTCACACTCAACTGCTCCGGCAAAAACGCCTGATAATCGAGCACGACTTTCGCGAGCTCGGTTTTCAGCGGCCCAAACTCGGTCGCGTCCGGTCCTATCTCGCTTGAGTCGGGCTCGTTCGATTTCGATTGTTTTTCCGTGATCGCTTTCCGCTGTTGTTCGATCAGCCCGAGCAAACGGCCGAACCAGGTTCGCTTGATCGCCAAATAGAGCGTTTGCAACCGCTCATAAGGACAGATGTCGGCGGCGTAAGCGTTGATCGAACCGAGAGCCCGGAGCCGCGGTTCCCAATCGGGCAGCGGAGAATCCGGAAATTCAAGAGCGAACAGTTCGGCGTCGAGCGATTCGGCGTCGAGCGTGTGCATCAAAGCCCGAAATTTCAAAAAACAGGCTTCCTGCCAAAGATCGGCGGCGTTGAGCGGAATATTTTTGTAAAGATTCCAGGTTTGGGGAATTTTGTACTTGGACTCCTTTTTCAATTCTTTGCCGTCGGAATCGACCAGGCCGTCGACCGAAGGACGCAGTTCCGGCGCTCGGGCCAAATCGGCGAGCACTTCCCCCAGCCGTTCACAGAGCACGGCCCGCTGTCGTTGGTCGTCCCGCCTCGCTTCGAGCCTCTGAGCTTTCAAAACCGGATCGTCCTCATCCTCGCGACCGGGCAAGACCTTCTGAGAGTGCAAGTATTGCTGGTAATAATCGAGAAATTCCGCGAGCGAGTTTTCCGGCACGTTTTCCGGAACCCAACGATCGGCGTCCTCATTTCCGAAAACGGTCGCTCCGAGCAAGAGAAAAAGCAAGACGGCAAGCGCGTTTTTGAAAAACATGGAAGTTGAGAACGGGGGACACAAGGTCAAAATTTCAACTTCCCCTATTCTCTTTTTTTGAAACGGAAACCGCAAGTGGTCGGCATGTAAAAAATTCGCGGCCTCTCAAAGCCGCGAACGAACTGTTTTTCTCTCTTTTATCGCATCGTTCGAGATTATGCTCAATACGAGCGGATGCGGAAGTCGATCATTTGTACTGCGCGTTGAAAAACTCTTTGGAACCTTTGGGATCGGCTTTGATCGTCGCTTCCCCTTCGTGCCAGTTCGCCGGGCAAACCTCGCCGTTTTTCTCGAAAAACTGAAGCGCTTGGACCATGCGAAGGGCTTCCTGGACGTTGCGGCCCAGCGGCAAATCATTGACGACCTGGTGCCGGACAATCCCCTTCGGGTCGATCAGGAACAGCCCTCGCAACGCGACTCCGGCGGGCAACAAAATGCCGTAGGCCGAGGCAATCGATTTGTCGAGGTCCGAAACCAACGGGAACTTGATGCCGCCCAGCCCGCCTTCTTTTCGCGGGGTGCTGACCCAAGCCAAGTGCGAGTATTCGCTGTCGACCGAGCAGCCGAGCAATTGGACGCCCAGCTTTTCAAACTCTCCGGCCGCTTCCGAAAACGCGATGATTTCCGTCGGACAAACGAACGTAAAATC
>JAVBSX010000210.1:0-13287 GCA_031556455.1 Thermoguttaceae bacterium | reverse complement strand
GTCATTTCGAGCGAAGCGAGAAATCTCACCCTCGCCCCAAAGGCAGGAATTCCGGCCCTCGCGCGAGGGTGAGATTTCTCCTTGCGCGTTGCTCCAGTCGAAATGACATCGTGTTTTTTGGCGAAGGCCATTGAGACGACTTTGTACTACAGCCTTGTTGCGGTTTTTGGTAATTGGCCTGCAAACAGCAGCCCGAAGCGTAAGCGCCGGGCTTGCCCCGTGTTCCCGCGTCGAAAACCGGGCGCTGACGCTTCCGGCTGCTGTTTACTCACTTTGCGGGTTCTCCGTGCGAGCGCGAGGCTTGATCGAAATCGGTCGGGCACCGAGGGCGAAACGGCTTTCCGAATCAAGGTAAACCCGGATGTCGTAATCGCCGAGGGCGTTTTTCGGAATCGGCAGTTGGCCGGAAAACGTTCCTTCCTCGATTTCCGCCCCGATCCGGACAACGGTCCTTTGGTTCGCCGCTTGATATGTCCGATCGAATTCGGCAAAGGTCGCCTCCGTCATTTCAAAAGTCTTCCGCTTCGGAAAAACGGCGACGTTTCTCGCCTTCGGGATCGACAGTTCGATGATCGCGATCTCCGTTTCGGCGGCCGGATCGGGATGGATTTTTCCGCGAACCGTGATGATCGACTCGGACACCGCTTCCCCCGGAGCCTCGAATTCGAGCGGGATCGGCTTCGGAACCTGCAAGAGCGGATCGCCAAAAAGATTGAAAAGATGCACATGGTCGATCCGCTGCTCCTCCAACCGCTCGGCTTTCGGGTCGAGCATTTTCGCGATTGAATCGACCATCTCCCGGACCGGACGTTCGCGCGACCGCTTCCCGCTTGAGAGGTCCGGAGGTTGCCCGTTTGTCCGCAGGATCGAGTTGCGTTTCGCCGCGAGAACGACGTCCCCCAAGAGCAGCGGTTCGTTCTCCGTTCGCGGCCGGAACATTTCTTCGATCAGCTCCAGACCGAGGACCGAGTTTCCGTAGGGCATCGACGTTCGCGAGGCGGCGAGAACCGCGACCGGCCCGTCCGGGCGGCGATGCAGTTTTTCGGCCAGGGAATCCGAGACCGGATCGTCGAACGCCCCGGTGTAACAGGACAGGAAAATCGCGATCGGCGAATGTTCGCAGGCGACGAACCCGCAATCCTCTTCGCCGAAAATCGGGTAATAGCCGTTCGGAAGATACATCCGGTCCAGTTCCCCTCGCGAACCGTGCCCGAGATAGACCCAACAGAGACAACCTTCGTTCAGCCGGTTGATCGTTTCGCTTCGGAAGCGATTCGGGGCGGGGCAATACGGACTTTTCCAATCGGCTTGCGTCAGCGTGATCTCATAGGCCGTCGGGATCGTCCGGGAAAGAACGTAACGTGCCGAAGATTCGATCGTCCGGTCCAGGATCGGGGAAAAATTGCCGATCCCGGCGACGAAATTCAGCCGATGCAACCAGGGCCCGTTCCGCCGCTCCGTTTCGTAACGGACGATCTTGCGAACGAGAGCGTCAAGCTCTTCGGGAGAATCGACGGACAGCCGGCCGATGGCGAGTTCCGGCAGTTCGTCGTCGTTCAAATCGGCGTAGACGTTGTCGGAAGCGATATCGTTTTCCTCGCCGAAGAAGCCGATCACCTTGGCCTCGACCGTGGGTATCGGGACGAACGGGCGGCCGGGGACGGTTTCGATTCCGTTGCCGACCAGTAAGATCGCACGAATCGGGGAGCGATCGGCGAGTCGGCGGATTTGCATGCGAATCCCGTCAACCGTCGGTTGCTCACCGGGATCGATCAGGTGCAGCGTGTACCCTTGGCCAAGGCGATGCTCGACCCAGGGTTCGAGCGATTGCCGAAAAACCTCGGGACAAACGACGGCGACATGCTCTTCGGCCGCGATCGAAGGGGAGGCGGTCGCGAGAAATAGCAACGGAATTGCATACCAAATTCGTTTTCGGATCATCGCAAACAGCCGATTTGAAAAGGTTGACATATTTTTATTACCGAATCCCAGAAATATTGCTCTCCGCGAAAAAATTGGGCCGGAGCTTCGAACCTGTTCCTCGCGATTTCGGGGCTTTCGTCGCTTCGCTCAGGAAGCCCCTTGGCTCAATTTTTGTGCGGAGCACAGTAATTTTGCCCCTGATATTGGAATGAAACCGTCTCCCCCGCGTAGGCGGGAGGGCAAAGTGAACGCGTGTTCTATAGATTCTCGCTTGCGCGAGAATGACGAAAGAAAAGGTTCAGCTTTTTCCTTTGACCAGCGCTTCGATCTTGCCCATCGTCTCCTGAAACCGCTTTTCGGCGTCGGCGGCCTTCGATCGGGCGTCGCTCTTCTGTCGCTCGACCTCCTTTTCCCGCTTTCGCTCGGCCGTGATTCGACGCTGCTCCTTTTTGGGCAACAGCGTAAACCGAACGCGGTAGGCTTGGTACCCGGCCGCGATCTCCACCGGATAAAGGGAATGCAGCTCGGCCCGGAGCGATTCGGCGCTCGCGAACCCGTCGGGAACGGCGTCGGCATCGCTTAGCTCCTCAAGCGCGATCGGGTCGACCGAATCGACCGAGATGTAGCCGGCTCCCGGAATGTAGCTCCGTTGGCCCGGCCGCAGACGGCGATACCGCCAAAGACGAATCGTTTGCGTTTTCGTCCTTTGCAGGATCGGGAGCAGAAATTTTTTCTTGAAAAAAAGCAAGGGATCTCTCCGGTGTCGATCTCTGCGCGGAGTTCCGGCTAAATAGGTAAACGATCAACCGATTTGCCAAAGGCCCATGCGAATCATGCTCTTGAGCGAATTGGCGTTAAAGACCGCCGCCGGCTCGAAACCGCAATGCGAAAGGCAATGTTCGCAACGCGGATCGTTGCCCGGCCCCAGCTTTTGCCAATCGGTTTGCCGCATCAGCTCCTCGAACGAATCATAGTGCCGGTCGGTCACCAAATAACACGGCCCCTTCCAGCCGGCGACGTTGCGTGTCGGATTCGCGAACGCGGCGCAATCGAGATGCCGTTCCCCGCAGAGAAAGTCCATAAAAATCGGCGTCGTCGTAATCCGATAACGGCTCATCCGCTCGCGAATCTCCCGGAATTTTTCGTAGGTTTCTTCCCGGCTCAGGAACAGCGAATCGTTTTGGACCGATTCGTAGCCGAAACCGGGAGCGAGCATGATTCCGTCGATCTTCAGTTCGCTGAGTTGTTTCGCGAGATCGACCAGTTCATCGACCGTCGTTTCCCGGTACAGCGTCGTGTTCGTATAGACAAAATACCCTCGTTTTTTGGCCGCCGCAAGACCTCGCATCGCTTTTTGAAAAACGCCCGGCTGCTCGACGATCCGGTCGTGTATCGCTTCCGGCCCGTCGAGATGCACGTTCCAATAAAGTCGGGATTTGAGCCGTTTGTCGGTGATCGCCTCGAATTTTTCGAGCTTCTCTTCGAGCAAGACCCCGTTGGTGCAGAGGTAAATGTGCTTTCCCCGCCGAAGCACGCCGTCGACCAGTTCGGTGATTTCCGGATAAATGAGCGGCTCGCCGCCGCAAATGCTGACGATCGGGGCGGGACACTCATCGACCGAGGCGAGACATTCGTCGAGCGACATTCGCTTGTGCATCGAATCGGCGTACTCGCGAATCCGCCCGCAGCCGCTGCAGCGGAGGTTGCAGGCGTGCAACGGTTCGAGCATGAGCACCAGGGGAAAACGTTTTTCTCCGGCCCATTTTCGTCGAAAAATGTAACGGGCCAACGCCGTGGTCAAAGAGAGGGGAAACCGCATCGGGATATATTGAATTGTGATTTTGACAAAAAAGTAAGACATTCCGCATAATCAGTATAACAGGATGTATCGAATCGACAAGAAACCCGGCGATTCGAATACAAGCTGTATGAGTCTCGCGCGGAGACGCGGGGAAAAAAGGGGGAACAGTTCACGGTTTTGGCGGATCGATTGCAGATTTCGAACAACCCGATCAGAGCTGCGCCCGTGAGGGAGCGGTTGCCCTGTTGAACCACTTCCTTACGGGCGCGGCTCTGATAGGGTTTTTTCTGAAGGTTGGCAAAAGGTGGTACGGTCTCCGCGTCTCCGCGAGAAATTATTTCCCGGAGAGTGGGCAATTTCGGAAATCTGGAATTGCCATTATATTGACAAAGTGGTAAAATTCAGAAAATCGTTAAATTCCCCCCAAATAGACTTTTTGGAGTTTGCGTCAACATAACCTTCCTTATTAAAGAAACAATATTCCCGTCGGAGTTTTTGAAAATGAACCATTGCAAGATTCTTTTATCCTTTTTTCTGGCTTTGCCCCTTTTGATTCTTGCGGGAAACCTCCGGGCCGCCGACGAACCTCTTCCGGAAAAACAGGCGGAAACGGCAACGGCTCCGGCAGCGGATGTTGACAAAAAGGCCGAGGACGGAAAGGCTCCCGACGCGGAAAAGGCTCCCGAGAAAAAAAGCGACGGCGAGAGCAAGGAAAACGCCGGGGCCGAATACCTCGATCAGGCGACCGAGGCGAAGATCACCGCCGCGTCTATGGACGACCTCGCCCGTGTGATCCGCCTTTGCGAACGGGCCAAGAAAGCGGGCCTTTCCCCAGAAAATACCGAGTATTGCGATCAACTGAAGGCCTCGACCCAAATGCAACGGGGGCTGATAACCGCGAAAGTCCTCTTGGAAATGGACCCGAGCCAACCAAGCTGGGATATGTTGCGACACACGACGCTGAGCGATCTGGAAGAAGCCTTGAAAATCATTCCGGATCATGCCCAAGCCTATTTTTCCATTGCCCAACTGAACCTGGTGCCCGGCGGCGACCGGGAAAGGGGGAAAGCAGCCCTTGAGACCGCGATTGAAAAGGTGGGGGATGAGGATCTCGAACTGAAGGCGAAAGCGATGCTTTTCAAGTCGCATTTGGAAGAAGACAAGGAAAAGAAACTGGCGATTCTTCGGGACGTCTTGAAAATCGTTCCCGAATCCGTCCCCGTTCTGCTTGAATGCGGGGCGGTTTTTGCCGATGCGGAGCAATTCGACGAGGCGATCGAGTGTATGAAAAAAATACTGGAGCTCGATCCTGAAAACGCCGTCGCCTTGGGAATGTCGGCTGAAATTTATTATCGGCAGGAAAAATTCGAAGACGCCCTGCGGATCATCGGGCAGCTTGAAAAAATCCGGCCCGGGGAAACCGCCCTATTGCTGGAAAAGGGGAGGATTCTCTATCGAATGGAAAAACTCGACGAAGCGATTGCCGCTTTGGAAGAGGCTCGGGCCAAGGATCCTCGCAATCCGGACATTCTCGCGCTTCGGGCGAGCATTTATCTCGACAAAAAGGATTACGAAAGTGCCGAAAAGGATATCGACGCCCTTTCCCGTTTCGATAACCCGAAAGCGAAAAACGTCGCCTTGCGACTGAGGGTCAAGCTGTTGGGTGACCAGGAAAAATATGACGAGGCAATCGAACAGCTTGACAAACTGATCGAAACGAGCGATTACACCGTCGATCTGCAACTTTGGAAGGCGATGTTGTATTCCTCGAAAAAGGCCAACAGCAAGGCCTTGGCGATTCTGGACGAGGTTCTCAAGATGCCGAAGGATGAGTTTCGGGATGAGGATTATTTCCGGACCCTTCGCAGTCGCGGCGACGTTCTTTTAGGGTTGGGCGATCACAACGAGGCGATCAAGACCTACGAAAAGGCGCTCGAACTCAATCCGAAAGATTACAATTTGCTTAACAACCTGGCCTGGGTCCTCGCGACCTCGCCGTTCGAGACCTACCGGAACGGGCGGCGAGCCCTCGAACTCGCGACCGAATCGGCCGAGTTGTGCGAATACCAAAAGGCGCACGTCCTGAGCACGCTCGCCTCCGCTTATGCCGAGCTGGGTGATTTTGATAAGGCGATCGAATGGTCGGCCAAAGCGGTCGAATTGGCCGAAAAAGAGGAACACGAAAAAATCGACGAACTGAAAAAGGAATTGGAAAGTTATAAAGAGCACAAGCCCTGGCGTGAGCGAACCGAAGAAGACGTCAAGGACGAAGAGAAAAAGTAGTTCGCGAGTACTGAAACGCTCTTTGTTATTGCTCTTCTAAAACAACAATCAGAGCCGCGTCCGTAAGGAAGCGGTGCTTTGATAAACCGCTCCCTCACGGTCGCGGCTCTGATTGCGTTTTTACGAATTCGGAAACCGGACAGTACGGCTATTGTCTTTCTATGGAACAGGAACAACGGTCCGGCCATATCATCGACATCACGAAGATTCATATCAAACGACGTCGGATCGTCTTGAAGGCGATCCTGCTCGGATTGATCGTCGGTTTGATCTCCTGTGCTTTTCGGTTCTGCCTCGGTTTTCTCGAATGGGGCAGAACCGTTCTTTTTCAACGATTGACCGAAAACGGCGTCGATTCGACCGGCCGACTTCTCATCGCCCTCGCGATCGGCGTTTTGGGGGTGAGTTTCGCGCTTTGGCTCGTCCGCCGGTTCTCCCCCGACGCCTCGGGGAGCGGCATCCCCCAGTTGAAATCGGTCGTTCTCGGGGATCAGACTTTTCGTTGGCAACGGCTGCTGCCGGTTAAATTTTTCGCCGGCCTTTTGGGAATCGGCTCCGGGTTGGCCTTGGGACGGGAAGGACCGACCATTCAAATGGGGGGTGCGGCCGGGATGATGCTTTCGGACGGCTTGCGGTTGAAAGCCGGGAGCGCGGAGCGAACGGTGCTGGTCAGCGCCGGATCGGCGGCGGGACTCTCGGCGGCGTTCAACGCTCCGCTCGCCGCGTTGATGTTCGTTCTCGAAGAATTGTACGGGACGTTGACGCCGATTATTTTCGTCGCCTCGTTTCTCGCGGCCGTCGCGGCCGATGTCGTCGGGCAACTGTTGCTCGGGGGACGGCCGGTCTTCGCCCTCGATACGATCGCCCCACCGAGCTTGCACGCGATCCCCTTCGCCCTCCTGCTCGGCGTGTTGTGCGGGCTGCTCGGTGTCGCCTTCAACCGCGTGCTGCTCGGGATCATTCCGCTTTTCGAACGAATCAAACGATGCTCGCCGCTGCTGCCCGGGATCATCACGGGAACCTGTCTCGGCGTCGCGCTCTGGTTCGACCCGGAAATCGTCGGTTCCGGCACGCGGCTGACGGAACATGTCCTCGGAAACGACATGCCGAGACGGATTTTGTTAATTTTGCTGCTGAGCCGTTTCGCCTTGACGATGCTCAGTTACGGTTCCGGAGCGGCCGGAGGAATTTTTACGCCGATTCTCGTGCTGGGGGCACTGTCCGGATTGATGGTGGGGCGAACGGCGCACCTGTTTTTGCCGGACTGGTCCGATGCGCCGGTGATCTTCGCCGTAATCGGGATGGGCGCGCTTTTTACCGCGATCGTCCGGGCACCGCTCACCGGAATCGTTTTGATGATCGAATTGACGGGCGAGTACGGGTTTATGTTGCCGCTGTTGGTCGCGTCGTTGACCGCTTACGGCATCGCGGAATACCTGCGTGTCCCGCCGATTTACGAAGCGTTGCGAAAACGAACCGCTCGCGGACCTTGAAAATCGTTGGGCCGCTGTCGGGACCGCATGCCCCGCTCGTGGGTGTGTGAGGTTATCGAATTCCAGATAAAAAAGAAACTCATTTCCGTCATCCCCCGCGCGGCGGGGATCCAGAGATTACGCCACGAGGATTGCAAAGTCGGATTTTTTGACAGGATAACAAGATTGACAGGATGAGGAAGGATTTTTCAGCCCGTAGACTTTTTCTCGACCTCTCATTTTATCAAAAATCGATCTTGTTAATCCTGCAAATCCTGTCAAGAAAAATTCGGTCGGACTTTGCAATCGTCCTGGAAATTACGCTTTCCCTCCGGCCCACCGCCTTGTATGTTCATTGAAGGGAGGGATTGAAAAAACGTCAAGTGATAAGGTAAAAAGGGAATGAAATTCGATCACAATTTACTCCGTTGGGACTTCGATCCCGCCTACGCGGGGGTGACGAAAAATGATTCGTTTTGAAAACTGGCTTTCCAAGGGGAAAAATTTTTGCACCGTTCAATACTATTTAGGCGATGAGATTTTGATCTCGGCCCGGAGTTGCTCGATCATTTCGAGGGTCGCGGCTTCGACGGCCTTCTGCCAATTCCCGAGACCGAAGCGACTCGCGAACGGCTCTCGTCGGTAGGCGAACAAAATGCCGCGCGAGTTGTTGACGATCGCTCCCAGCCCGTCGGCATCGAACGCCGGAGCGACGTTTTTCGCCGAACCGCCCTGCGCCCCGAAACCGGGAATGAGAAACCAGGTGTTCGGCATCGCTGCCCGCAATTCCCGGAGCTGCTCGGGCCAGGTCGCTCCGACGACGGCACCGACCGAGCCGTATCGGGTTTGCCGCGGCCCCTCTCCGCGCGTTGTCGCGGCGAGCGATTGGACGTAATCTCCGACATGCCGGTACACCGGCTTCCCCTCGGCGATTAAATCCTGCAACATCGCCCCGCCCGGATTCGAGGTCTTGACCAACACGAAGATGCCGCCGCCGCGCTGCCGGGCCGTTTCGACGAACGGGCTCAGCGAATCGTCCCCGAGGTAAGGGCTGACCGTGATCGCATCGGCTCCCCAAGGGCTGCTCTCGCCGGGGCCGATCATCCCTTGGGCGTAGGCGGTCGCGGTCGAGCCGATGTCGTTTCGCTTGCCGTCGAGAATAACCAGCAACCCTTGTCGGTTGGCGTATCGGACGATGTTCCGCAGCGCGGACATTCCGGGCGGCCCGTATTGCTCGAAAAAGGCGACCTGCGGCTTGACGGCGGGGACCAGCGGGGCGACGACGTCGATCACCCCTTCGCAAAAACACTGGAACGCTCCGGCGATCGCCTCGGGATCGGTTTCCCCGGAAGCGCAAAGCGATTCGGGAATCGAGCCGACCCGCGGGTCGAGCCCGACGAGGACCGGGTTTTTTTTGGCGAGGATCGCGGCTTGCAGGCGGGCGGAAAAAGTCATTTTAAAGGCTGTAGGCTATAGACTGTAGACTGTAGGAAATACTGATATCCAGAAAAAATTTGAACTCTTTTTGAGAACATCGCAAAAAAGTCAGACGTCGGTTTTCGCTCCTCGGCCTGCAAGGCCGACGCGTAACAGCCCAGGGCAGAGCCGAAGGCGCCGCCCTGGGTAATGAGCCCCTGCGACAACCAGCCGCCCTGAAAGGGCAAGGGAACAACAAGTTTGCGTCGGCCTTACAGGCCGAGGAGTGTCGAGGGGCATCCGCAACCCAGGGCGTCGCTTCGCTTTGCCCTGGGCTGTTATGCGCCGCCCTTTCAGGGCGAATTCAGAAAGTACAACTTTCTCGCAACGGTTGCAAAGAGATCATTTTTTTTCTGGGACTCAGTATGTTTGAACATTCGGCGCAACCACGAAGAACGGCATGTTTTTTCGTTAATCCCATATCCCCGATCGGAGTCGGAGGCAAGCTGCAGCGAGAATCCAGAGATTGCGGTTTCCCTCTGGACCCCCGCCGCGCGGGAGTGACGAAGGTCATTACATGATTGTATGACAAGCCTGCGGACTAAAGCCTATAGCCTCTAGCCTACAGCCTTTCGCCTATTCTTTCGGCTTCCTGTTAATCATCAATCCGAGGAACAGGCCGACGAGCACGATGATCGAGACGACGAAGACCTGGACCATGAAGGAGTGGTAAGGGCTGATGCTTCCCATATGCTTGATCGCCCATTCCCGAACCGATTCCGCGGCCTCTTTGAACCCTTGCTTTTCCATCCAACGGAGAATTTCGGGCAACGCGAAGTAAACGATGCCGGCGGTTCCGATAATGACGGCGATGATCGCGGCGAGATTCTTGGGCCGTTTGCTGAGCATCCCGAGCAGGAACAGCCCGAGCATACCGCCGCCGAAAATGCTGACGAGCGTCCACCAAATATCGAGCGCGCTGTCGGTTAGGGCGATCAAAACAAACGCAATGCCGGTCCCGAGCGCACCCCAAAGGATCGTCCCGAGATACAGGATTCGCATCGACTCTTTCTCAGAAGCGTTCGGGCGGACAAAGCGGAGGTAATAATCCCGCAAAATCAGTGTTGCCGAAGAGTTCAGGCTTCCGGAAATCGTGCTCATCCCGGCGGAAAAAATCGCCGCGATCAACAGTCCCGTCAAGCCGGGCGGAAGATGCTTGCCGATAAAGTGAGGAAACACCCGGTCGCCGATATCCTTTTCCTGGAGCGTCGCGGCCTTGGCATCGATCAGGGTTTGGTATTCCGGCGAAAAGACTCTGTTGCCTTCCGTATCGGTAACGAACGACCCCTGAACCCCTTCCTGCATCAATTTTTGGTGGGCGACGACCTCGTAGACTTCTTTCAACTCGGCCGGCTTCGAGTGATAGAACGAGAACAAAAGCGTCCCGATCAGGAAAAACAGGGCCGAAACCGGAATGTACATGATCGCCCCGAGCCAAAGGCTGCGGCGGGCGTCACCTTCGGTTTTCGCCGTTTGATACCGCTGAACGTAACTCTGGTCGATCCCGAAGTTTCTCAGGTTATCGCAAATTCCATAAAGCATGACGACCAAAATCGTCGCTCCGCCGAGATTGAGGGAAACAATCCCTTTCGAATCGGTCGCGATTCCGGGGTCACCGAGCGAAAACTTTCCTTGTTCGAAAGCGCTTTGCAGGGCCGGCATCGCTCCGCCGTCGATCTTGACCGCGAGGAAAACGAGCGCGACGATCGCCCCGGCCAACAGAACGACGGTTTGAATCGCATCGGTCCAGATCACGGCGAGAATCCCGCCGATAAACGTGTAAACCGTAACCGTGATCCCGGTGATCAGGATGATGATCCGGATGTCCCAACCGAACAAAACCGACATCGGCAGAGCGAGCAGGTAGGTGACGACGCCGATCCGGGCGAGCTGCGTACAAAGATAAAACACGCTCGCATACAGCCGGGCCCAAGTCCCGAAACGATGTTCGAGATTCGAGTAGGCGGAGACGTCGCCGGAATTCCGGTAATACGGGAGAAAGTAGACGACGGCGATCCAGGTTGAAATCGGAATCGCGAGACTGTAAACGAACGCGTTCCAATTATCGACGAACGCTTTGCCCGGCAACGCCAAATAACTGATGCTGCTCAGGTAGGTCGCGAAAATCGAAAGACCGACCAACCAGCCGGGCAGCGATCGCTCCGCGGCCGTAAACCCCTCCGTCGAACGGCTTTTGCGCCAAAAATAAAGCCCGACACACATCGTCCCGCCGAAGTAAATGGCAAGGACCAACCAATCGAGAGA
Source organism: Thermoguttaceae bacterium (assembly GCA_031556455.1). GTDB lineage: Bacteria > Planctomycetota > Planctomycetia > Pirellulales > Thermoguttaceae > JAVBSX01. The sequence goes on along the minus strand of JAVBSX010000210.1, from coordinate 2,067 downwards.
GGTAAAAGAGTTCATATGGGTGAGGATTTATAGGATTTCTTGCAAGGGTTGTAATAGTACGGTCGTTTGGTGTTTTGAAGACTAACCTTACGGTTGTCATTTCGAGCGAAGCGAGAAATCTCACACTCGCGAGTGGGGATGAATCCGGCTCTTCCGGCGAGTGTGAGATTTCTCCTTGCGCTGCGCTTCAGTCGAAATGACGAAAATCGGCATACGCCGAAAACATTACAACCGCCCTAAAACGCCGTCGGGTCGAACACCATGTGTTTGATCAAACGGCGGTTCCAAGTGTAGACCGCGTGCACCAGGCCGTCTTTGGTTTGGATGATCGCCGGATACGAAAACTCGCTTTTCGGCGTGCATTCCAACGTCGCGATCTGCTTCCAGTCCTTGCCGTCTTGCGAAATCGCGAGATTGATCATCTCCCGCCCCTTGGGGACGCCCGGGTCGGCGGTGTAATTGGTGTGGTTGTAAATCAACAATTGCCGCCCGTCCTTCAACGTGACGGCATCGGTCCCGGAATTCGGGTTCGGAAGCTCCGTCGGCTCAATCTTGCCCCAGGTTTTGCCGCCGTCGGCCGACCAGATTTGCCAAAGCTTGCCGTTCCCGTCCTTGTTGCGGGCCAGCATTTCGAGCCGACCGTCCGGATAGGTCAAAATGCTCGGCTGAATCGCGTTCCCTTCTTCCCAAGTATGAAGCGGCGCGTTTCTCTTCCAGGTTTTGCCGTTATCCGAGGTCGTTTCAAGGTGCAAAACCCAAGGCCCGCCTTTTTCGTCACTGCTCGGACACAAAATTTCGCCCGAAGCAAGTTGGACCGGTTTGTTCTTGACCGGACCGATCCCTTCATGAGGAAGTTTTTTTCGCTCACCCCAGGTTTTGCCGTCGTCGTTCGAAACCATCATTTCCCCCCACCAATCCGCGGGTGTCGGGCCGACTTTGAAGAAGAGCATCAACGGGCCGTCTTTCGGCTGGAACAGCACGGGGTTCCAACACGGCAAGCGTGTCCCGTTTGGCTGGTTGCCGTTGGCGACCTCGACCGGAACCGACCATTTGCCGTCTTCCTGCCGCGAAACCCAGATGCCGACGGTCGGGTCTTTTTCCCGCAGGCCGCCGAACCAGGCGGTGATCATCGTCCCGGCCGTTGACTGGACGATCGTCGAAGCATGACATTCCGGAAACGGGGAGGAAAGATAAATGAATTCCTCTTGAACGAGGCCGGGCCGAATCTCGGCGCCGTTTATTGCCCCTGCCAAACAAAACGGAAATGAAACGCTCAACACCAATCCCAAGATCAATCGCAGGCTGCACATGGTTATTCTCCTCTCCGGCCGTTGTTGTTTGACAGGTCTGCTCATAAAATTTGGCCCTTGATTTTCAAGACGGAGCGAAGCGTCGTCTCAAAAATCAAGGGATCGCGAGTGTTCGCGTTACAAGCCGGATCAAATTTTTCGCGCAGACCAATAATTCCCATTGGAAACTCAAAGAAAATCGAATAAGTTCTTCGGATTTTAGTCGTTTCGATTTCCAAGGTCAAGGCAACGGAAAAAAACAACGGCGTCTCTTCGCCTTCTCCTCACGTGATCGGTACGAACGGGGTTGTGTAAATCCCGAAAGTGGTGTAAAGTGGTTCTAGGTTTTTGTGGCCTTATCCCCCGAAAACCGGCCTGAAACAAGTGTTTCGCGGCCAAAATCTATTGCTTATCAATTCTCGCTTGTGAAAATCGATACTTTTCTTTCCCAGTCGGGACAATGGCTTCGCGGCGACGGCCCGCAATGCGACATCGTCGTTTCCAGCCGAATCCGGCTCGCCCGAAATTTGAGCGGATTCCCCTTTCCCGCACGTTCCAAGGAACAGGATCGGCTCCAGGTCAAAGAGACGATTCAAAAAATCGTCCCGGAGCTTTTCGAAAAAAACGACGTCTGCTTCGTCGACCTGCAAAAAACCTCCGCCTTGGACCGGCTTTTTCTCCTGGAACGGCAGCTGATCAGCCACGAACTGGCCGATTTCGAAGGGCCGCGGGCCGTCGTGATCGACCGGGCCGAACGGTTCAGCATCATGGTCAACGA
>JAVBSX010000235.1:0-6696 GCA_031556455.1 Thermoguttaceae bacterium | reverse complement strand
AGTTTCTAATTTTGTAGGTTGGTTTCGATTTTTTCGGCATGATTTCCTTCGTGAAAAGGGTGTGCAAAATGTTTTCCACACTCCAGTACGTCGAAAATCGCAAAAAAGCCCACGCTTTTTCAATATTTAGTCAACAACGCCATTACCGACTATAAAAAAGAAAAAACGGTTTGCCGAAAACAATAGCAGTAGGGATAGCAGTAGAATTTGAAAAAGTATAAAAAAGCCCTTGTTTTTCAAGGGTGTTGCTTTCCTCTTTTCGGCACTATCACGGTTTTGCAGGGTGTTGCAAAACGCCGCAAATCGTTGTAAGGAGTTGTAATTCTAAGGGGTTACGGCTCCTTCTTTTTTTCGGCTCGCAGGCCGCTGCAACGGATTACAACCTCCTGCCGCAGCGCTTTGCACAGCGCTCGGTCGGGGCGATGCAGCGCCGGCACCCGAAAATGCAGCGCAATCCTACGGCTTCCGGGACCAGGAATACTTCAAGCTCAAAATCCTCGCCATTCATAGGACAAGGTACGCACTTGTCGGATGAACCAAATATTTTTGTAAAGGTCAGTAAAATTCCCGTCTTCAACACGGCAGCGGCCCAACGAAGCCGTGATTTGATAGAGGGCGAAGCCTACCGCTCATATCGGCTACGGTATATCACCAGCACAATAGGTTTCGAAAAACAGGCCGGCACGATCATGACTGGTCCGGCTGCGTGAACCGGCGAAGGGAAAACGCGACGAGAACCTTGCTGAGCACCGTCAAATAGGCGATCTTGACCCAGAAAATTTCGTAAAACGTCCAGCTCTCGAAACCGTAAAACCGGAAGAGACCGACGAAAACGGCGGCACCGATCGGGCCGGCGAGAAGGGCACACCCAAGGGCGAAGAGCCAACGGTTTCTCGGAAAGAACATCAGCAAACGGTTCGGCGGGACGTTGAATTCGCCGTTGGCCCTCGCCATGTCTAGGGTTTTGGCCATCATTCCGACGACGATAAAGCAGGTGACCGCGGAGCCGATCACGGCTTCCGCGATGATCGAACGGTCGCCGCCGACCGTGTACCGGTCGAGGTACGGATTGAAAAAGAGTTGCAGTGCCAGGTTGGCCGATACGGTCGAAAACAATTCCTGGACGCCGCTAAGACTCGGAAGCGGATTCTTGACCGGTTGAGCGGGCGCCGAGGTGTGCTCGTCGTTCGATTCCCGGCAATCCGGCTGGACGAGCCGCAAAATGCCGAGGCTGACGATCCGTTCGCTTAAAATCAGCGAATAGACCAACTTGTAAAGCAAAAATTGTCCGAACGTCCAGCTCTCGAAACCGTACCAGGAAAAAACCGTGGTGTTGACGACGGCGCACAGGACGGCGAAGAGCAGCCCGAGCACGGCGATCAGGCCGAGCGGCGTCTTCGGCAGCAGCATCATGAGCCGGCTGATAGGCACTTCGGCGGGCACGGCTCCGGCGGCCTTCGCTTTTCGCACGCCCCGCCAAACGACCGCGATGTCGATCGCGACCGTCAGCAAGGCACAAATCACGGCATCGACGACGATGTCGAGAGCCCCGTAACGGTCGAGACGGAAAAGCCAGGACAGCAGGAGGTTCAGCAGCAGCGTGAGCGAGACCGTGCGCGCATTGCCGATGTACGGCAACGGGACATTCGTGAGACGAAAGCGTTGCCCTGGGGCATTCGCGGGGGTCGAGGTCATGATGCAACCGTGGGAAAAGGAATTATTCTGCCCTCCGCGAAAAAATTGGACCGGAGCTTCAAACTCAACCCTCGCGGTTTCGGGGCTTTCGTCGCTTCGCTCAAGAAGCCCCTTGGCTCAATTTTTGTGCGGAGCACAGTTGTTTCTCACAAAGGCACAAAGCTCACGGAGGAGTTGAAAAATCAAATCGCCCTTTGTGAACTTCGTGCCTTTGTGTGAGAAAAAAAGAACGGCTGATGAGTGGATTGTCCGCCATGATGTCGGCCTCCGCCTCAATAATACGTTCCCTTGGTTTCGTAATTATGACGGCGTTCATCGGCCATTTCCTTGTGTAGTTTTTCCATGGATTTGGGATCGCGCCAATTTTTCTCGACCAGTTCCCGCATCGATTCCGGGAAAACCAAAATCGGTTGCTTTTGCTCGACGGCATCGAGAATCCAATCGACGGCCTGCTCGACGGAGACAGCGTCCGGCGGTGCCGGCAAGCCCCCGAAGATCGACGTCGCCACGTTCCCCGGGTGAACCGCCGTAAAATGCAGCCCCGCGTGGGCCATCTCGAAACGGAGGCATTCGCTGATCGCCGTGACTGCCGCTTTCGTGGCACAGTAAGCGGTTTGATACGGAGCCGTGATGAGTCCGGCGATGGAAGACGTCGTCACGACGTGGCCGAATCCTTGCTTTTTCATGATCGGGATCGCCGCGAGCAACGCATAGACGGCCCCCCAGAGATTGATATCGACGACGCGTCTCCACATCGCGAGGTCGGAATATTCCCACGGCATCGTGCAGCCGATCCCGGCGTTGTTGAACAGGTAATCGAGGTGTCCGCCGTAAGCCGCCTGTTCGATCAGTTCGCGAACACGTTCTTCGTCCCGAACATCGACGAGAAACGGCACGGCCCATTCCTTCGCCTCACCGAGTCCGGCGAACGCCTTGTCGAGATTCTCCTTGTTGGCATCGGCCATGAAAACGGTCGCCCCGGCGGCCAACAGGCCTTGGGATAGCCCCAGACCGATCCCGGACGCCGCTCCCGTGATTACGCAAACCTTGTTGTGAAAAATTTTTCGGTTGTTACTCACTGTGTTCCTTTCGGATGAAATTGATTTTTCTTGTAGGATGAAGCCGACCAACGGGAGGCGGACCACGCAGGGCCGAAGGCTATTGCCTCCCCGGCTACGAGGTTATTCCAGCACTCGGGCCATCGAGGGCATCAGGAACACCTTGCCTTTCGTCATCATCACGGAAAGCATTTCGCGCTGCGGCAGCCCGGCCAAAGCCTGGATGATATGAAACTGGCCCGGATTCTGTTCGTATCGCAAGGCGGTCCACTCGACGGTTCCACTTCCCAGCCAACCCTGTTCGGCTTCGAGACGCTGCGGATACAGGACCGGTTGACTGATATCGGCGCCCGGCCCGCCGACTTTGGGAATATACCGCCAATGCAAGGCGTTCGCCGGCGCCTTCCGGAGCGGCGCCAGTTGCGAATCGCTCATTGGTTCCGTCACGGTCATTTTCAATCGCAAAAAGGAATTGCCCTCGAAACTGGCCGTGCTGAATCGTCTCTCGTGCAGGATATGCACGTCCTCAATGTCCGCGTAAATCTTGGAAACGCCGGTTTCCTCGCGTCCGCCGAGAATCGGGGCCGTCTTGTTTTCCCAGACCACGAGGGAAAAAACGCCTTTCACTTGATCGCGGCGGCCGTTGAAACGGACCGGGGCGGACACGTCGATCAGGTTGTAAGCGCTCCCGGCCATCCATTCGATTTCGCGGCATTGGCTGAAGCCGATGGTCAGCTCGGGCCGCAACAGCTCGAAGCCTTCGGGGATGTAACCGGCCAGGCGGTCGCCGTCCGTCGCGTAGGTGAAGTTCATGCTGAGGACATCGTGGTAACACGTTTCCGTCGGTTGGTAAACGTAGCCGCCGAAATGGGCCGGCATCCGATAACACTTGTCGTTTTCGAACTGGAACATGGAATTCTCCTTTCCGAATGTCTCAATGAAGGATCGAAAAACGCCGATAAATACCGTAGCCGGTATGGGCGGTAGGCTTCGCCCTCTGTCAAACCGCGGCCTCGTTGGGCCGCTACCGTGCTGAAGACGGAAATTTTACCGGCGACGGTATGCGACCTTCTTGTCTCATTGCCCGAACAGATGCCTTCCACACGTCAATTTTATCCTTTGCCGGATGAGAGTCAAAAGAATTTTTCTCATCGCCACCATTTTTTTTGGCTTTCACGCACTCGGCGGAGAAGGTTTGGCCGAAGAACTAAATGTCTCATCGAGCGAAAAAATCGCTAATCCGGCTCCGCCCGCAACGACGTCGATTTTCGACGGAATCAACCGCAACCGGTCGCGAATCGCCTTTTACGGTTGGCTCCAGGCGGGGATCACCGTCAACGAATACGGGTGCAAAAATCGATACGACTCCCCTTACGTCTCGCCGGTCAACCGTCAATTGGCCGGGAATTCGGGCAATTCCAACCTTTTGATGCTGGAACAGCAGTCGGATTTCAAACTCAACCAACTGTGGTTCGGCGTCCAGCGGCTGCTCGATACCCGGCACGGATTCGACTGGGGATTTCAAACCGACATCGCTTACGGGACCGATCTTCGCTATTGCCAATCGTTCAACGACAGGACGTTTGATTACGATTGGGGGCAAGGGGATTATTATCTTTCGATCGTCTCGCTTTACGGCGATCTCGGCTACAAAAACCTCTCGATTCGGGTCGGAAAATTCAATTCGGAGATGAGCAACGAATCGTTTGCATCGACGGAAACCTTTTTCTACACCAAATCTTACGCCTTTTTCGATGCCCCGACGGTCTCGGGTGTGAGGGCGGCGTACCAGCTCAACGACCGCTGGACCGTGTCGGGGGCCTGGACGGCCGGGGAGAATACGTCGCTCGAAAACCGGTTCGACGACAACGGATTTTTGTTCCAGGTTCGCTACAAGCCGAGCCGATCGACGTCGCTGAAGTACAGTTACTTTCTTGAGCGTAACAACGGCCTGAACAAGCGTCCCGATGCGGCGGACGTCTTCGGCCGGAACTATCTCACGCAAGACGCGGCGAGTCATCACGTCGTTTTTCTGTGGGACATCACGCCGCGTTGGCGTTATGTCGCGGAAGGGTTTACGCATTCGCGTGTGATGAATCAGGCGCAAGGGGACGACGACACGGGCTTCGCCAACGGTTTCAACCTGAACCTTTTTTACAAGCTCAACGAGCGTTGGTCGTTCGGCGGTCGCTACGAATGGTTGCGAGCCCGCAACACGTTGTACGATCTTCGGTATCTGACGGACGCTTCGGGCACGGAGATCAATTCCCTGGCCCTGGCGGTCAACTGGGATCCCCGGCCGCGGCTGAACATCCGTTCCGAGCTGCGGCACGATTGGACCGATTACGAAAACGGATATAAGCCGTTCGATCAAAACGCCGAGCGCAACCAGTTGGTCTTCGGCTGTGCGATGACGTTGAAGTTTTAGATGTGAGGCTTCAGACTTCAGGCCTCAGGCTTCAGGTCGTATGTTCAAGATTATCCCAGAATCGTACGGATAAAAAAAATTCCCAATTTTTTTGCGAACGCCCCTATCTTCAGCATCTTCCTGAAGCCTGGAGTCTGAAGCCTTTCGAGAAACCCTATTCCGTAACCGCCCGGTAAATCGGCAGATGCCGATAATAAACTTCGAGAATGCAAATCGAAAGGCAGCTGACGTAAAGCCGTCCCCCTTCCGCGCTCCAACGGTCCGGGGTCGGGAACTGCGGATCCCAACTCCCGCCTTCCGGACCGTCGGCAACCTGGTTTTCGCACATCGCCTGCTTCATTCGGTCGTTCCAGGTTTTCCAGGCCGAGCCCCGGAAATGGTGCAGCACTTGCGTCGCGTAATACCAATAATACACGTCCCGGTTCGAGAGGCCGCTTTCGTCTTTCCCCTTGAAATCGACCAGGTTGCCCGGCTCCGTCAACCATTGGATGCCGTCGATCAGCCGCGGATCGTCCCGTTTCCAACCGAGGTATTGCCGGCAAAGCAACGCTTCGGCCGTCATGCTTCGGGTCGGCTGCCGGCCGATTTCGTAAGGATAACGGCTTCCCCCCTCCAAGGCGACGGAATCCAAAAATTCGGACACCTGATCCAGCGTCGTCGTCGGGACGTTCAAACCGGCCATTTTCGCGCTCTGCAAGCCCATGAGAATCCAACCGGTTACGGAAACGTCGCTCCAATCACTATTCAGATAGTATTTCCAGCCGCCGGTTCGCCGTTGGTTGTTGACGCAATAATCGACGGCCGCTTGGGCGAGAGGGCGAAGTTTTTCCTTTTCGTCCGCATCCCGCGTCATTGCAAAAAGCTCGCAAATCGCGATCGTGCAGAGCCCCTGCGTGTAAAACCGCTGGTCTTTCGCCCCTTCCCCTTCGCGATAAAAGCAGCCTTCGGAGTCCTGCTGGGCGAGGAGCCAATCCCAACCTTTTTGAACGACGGCGCGAAACTCCCCCCGTTCGCGGGTTTCCCCATGCCCTTGAAAAGCGAGCAGGGCCATCGCCGTTGCCGCCGGGCGATTTTCGTCCCTTGCCCTTTGAATCCCGCCCGAATAAGGCCCCAGGAGCGACCAGTAGCCGGTTTTGTGCTGGTTGCGGACGAGCCATTTCAAGCCGCGCAGGACGGCGGCTTCCGTCGTCGCATCCCCGCCGCCGCTTCGGAGAGCCGTTTCCCGCGAACCGACATCGCGATTGCTCAAGGAATACGTTAATTCGTTCCGATCCGAATCCTGGGAAGAGGCGACCCCGTCAAAAATCGTCGATTCCTCCGGCAAACTCTCTGCCGGTTCTTCAACTTCCGGCAAATTCTCAGGAGTCAAAACCGGTTCGTCAAACAATTCGGAATCGTTGTTTCCAAACAACGGAGTCGTTTATTGCTCGGGGGTACCTAAGCGAAAAACGTAAATAGGGTTGAGCACGACGACCAATCCCGGATTCGCGGGCGGCCGCAAGAGAATCAATGCAA
>JAVBSX010000293.1:0-12963 GCA_031556455.1 Thermoguttaceae bacterium | reverse complement strand
GAAAATCGACGATCTGGTGCTGATGCTTCAAGCGAGTATGGCCGCCGAAGGGATGGTCGGCTTGCTGATGAACGTGCCGACGGCGGCTTTAGACCCGATCGTCGCGGTTTTGCCGGCGCTGCAGAAGCCGACGATTTCGCATCTTTCCGACCCGGATTGGGTCGCCGTTTCGACGATCATCCAGGAATCGGTCGTCCGAACGCTGATCCCGAAGCTGCGGGAGCTCGGAGCCCGCGGGATCGTCGAATACCCGATCTCGAAAATCATCGATTAGAGCGGTTCGAGAATTGTGTACGCCGCTTATACCGTAGCCGGTAGGGGCGGTAGGCTTCGCCCTCTGTCAAACCGCGGCCTCGTTGGGCCGCTGCCGTACTGAAGACGGGAATTTTAAACCGGCTTGAGAATATCCCTTGAAAAACTGGAACCAACGAGAATGTTGGTGCGGCGCACAAAATTTTGAAATGATCTGCGGATACTCCGATTACAGGTTGACTTTTCTTGAGAGGACGAATAAAAGATCACTTAAACGATTCAGATAAACGAGGACAAGCTGCGGCTGGGGCGAATTCGGCCCTACGGCAGCAACAGCCCGGCGCTCGGCGCGGCGGCAAACGGTTCGCGCCAAATGCAAGAAAGCGGCCGATTGACTGCCGCCCGGGACGACAAACGAGGAAAGCTGCGGCAATTGGGAATTGGCCAGATCGATCTCGTGCTCCAGATTTTCGATCATTTCCCGGCTAATAACACGCCGTTTCTCCGGAACTTCTTCCGAGGTTAACAATTCTAACCCGACATTGAAAAGCTCCTTTTGAATCCGCTCCAAAACCGAATCGACCTCTTTCGAATGCAACACCGTTCTCACCATTCCGATTACGGCGTTGAGTTCGTCGACCTCGCCCAAGGCTTCGATAATCGGCGAATCTTTGGAGACACGTTTGCCGTTAAGAACTCCTGTTTCTCCGCAATCCCCCCCTTTTGTGTAGATTTTTGAATACGCCGCCGATTTATCGTTCATAAATTTGGAATAATGTTCATCAAATAACGAAAAATTCAAGTTTTCCGATATTAGCGGTTAAGAACAACCGATACTGACAAAGGTGGTCTGCGAACAAGCCGCTTCGCCGGCTTGTTTCCCGAATGGGGGGCCGGTTGAGTTTTTCCGGTAATCATTCTATCATTTTAAAAGAATCGCGAAAGATTCCGAGGGATAAAAGAAACAATCGCCCGACCATTGCCGTAAAGAAAGTACCGCTTTTCGAAAAAGCGTAGGGGCAGGTACTGAAATCAGGCTTCGTAACATTGGCACCAGGACATTCCAACTTCAAGAATAATGAACACAGAACAGCCGTTTGACCCGAATCTCGTCGAGCAAACCCGCTTGCAGATTCGAAATATGGTCGGCGAGATCACACAGCTTTCGAAGTTGGATATTCCTCCCGAGGAGTTTCATTCCGAAATCCTTCCCCGGATCGTAACCGCCCTCGCCGCCGTCGGGGGCGCGATCTGGACGGTCGACGGCCGGGGGGCCCTCTCGCTCGGTTTTCAAATCAACATGCAGGAGCTTCGCCTGCACGAATCGGAAAGCGCCAATAAAAAACATAGCCGCCTGCTTTACAAACAGCTGACCGCCAAGGAAGAGGAGGCCGTTTTGGTAATGCCCCATTCCGGCGGCGAGGGGGACGATGAGGCGGGCAACCCGACCGATTACCTCCTGATTTTTTGTCCGATTCGAACGGAACTGGAAACCGTCGGCCTGCTCGAAATCGTCAAACGGGCGGAGTCGAATCCGGTCGCGCAGAAAGGGTACACGAAGTTTCTCGGGCAGATGGGGACCCTGGTCGCCGATTATTACAAGAACCGCCAACTCCGTAATTTCAACGAGCGTCAAACGCTTTGGACGTTGCTCGAAGAGTTTACCCGAACGATTCACAAAACGCTCGATCTGCGGGAAACCGCCTACACGGTCGTCAACGAAGGCCGCCGGTTGGTCGAGTGCGACCGGGTCAGCATCGCCCTCAAACGCGGCGGGAAGTGCATCATCGAATCGATCAGCGGCCAGGATATGGTCGACAAACGCTCGACGCAGGTCAAGCTGCTCGGCAAGCTCGCGACCGCCGTCGTCCGTTGCAACGAAGCGGTCTGGTACACCGGCGACACCTCCGATTTCGCCCCGCAGGTCGAAAAAGCGGTCGAAAATTACGTCGACGAATCGCATCCGAAAATGGTCGCCGTCTTCCCGCTCACCAAAAAACGGCTCGAAGAGGCGGCCGAGGAAGACATTAACGCCCGGGAAAAACCGCTCGCGCCTTTCGGAGCGTTGATCGTCGAGCAGATCGAAGACAACCGCATCCCGGAACGAATGAAAAAGCGGGTCGAGATCGTCGCCGATCACGCCTGCTCCGCCCTGGGCAACTCGCTCGATCACAACAGCGTCTTTTTGATGCCGGTTTGGCGGATGATCGGCAAATCGAAAGTCCTGGTGACCGCCCGGATGCTGCCGAAAACCGTTTCGGTCACCCTCGCGATCATCGCCGCGATTTGCGCCCTGATCTTCGTGCCCTGGGACTTCAACATGCAATGCCCGGGCAACCTCGAACCGGTCGAACGCCGCAACGTGTACGCGACCGTTGCCGGAAAAATCGAGGAAGTGTTTTTCGATCACGACGATATGGTTCAGGAAGGGGACGTTTTGGCGATCGCGCGAAACACCGACCTGGAGCAAAAGAACACGCAATACATTGGAGAGGCCGATGTCCTTTTTCAAAGACATGAATCCCTTTCCAAAAAATACCAAAGTTCCCGAACCCCGCACGATGAGAAACCGGATATTTTAGCCCAATTGGATGAAGTGCGAGAGCAGATCAAAACGAATGAACTCTCGCGCGAACTGTTGCAAATTCAACTCGGCGATTTGAAAATCCGTGCGCCGATCAGCGGGAAAATCACCAAGCTCGACGTTAAAAAGGAGTTGATGAGCCGCCCGGTCGTTCAGGGGGATGTTCTCCTGGAAATCGCCAATACCGACCGGACCAAGCCTTGGAAACTCGAATTGGACATGCCCGAAAAACGGATGGGCTACGTGATCGACTATCAAAACGAGCTTCGGAAAAAAGACCCGAACGCCGAGTTGGACGTCGAATTCGTTCTCGCCTCCAACGCGGATGTCAAATACAAGGGCAAAGTCGAAACGATTCACGATCGGGCCGAGGTCCGCGGCGAGGCGGGAGCGGCCGGCGGCGGCAACACGGTCCGGATCAAGGTCCGGATCATCGACCAGGAAAATTTGCCCGATTCCCTTCGCCCGGGAACCGGTTGCCAGGCCAAGGTTAAATGCGGCAAACGGCCCGTCGGTTTCGTCCTATTTCACGAAGCGATCGCCTACGTCCAACGCAATATTTGGTTCCGATTTTTTTAAAGGATAACGCAACCCTTGAACCTTATGGTATTTCGTCATTTCGACCGGAGCAACACGTAGAGAGAAATCTCACCCTCGCGAAAAGGCAGGGAATTCCGTGCCCTCGCGCGAGGGTGAGATTTCTCGCTTTGCTCGAAATGACGGACAAAGAGTGATTGTTTAAAAAACTCCGAACGATTGAAGAATTACGAATAAATCATCATTCGCCCTAAACATACGAGGAAAAAACAATGTACCTTCCCCCGGTTGTCTTAGTCGCATTGTTGCAGGTTACCGGACCGATGAGCGGATCGCATGTCGATGCGCTGCACGTTCCCGCCCCGATGATTCTCGCGGCCGAACCGATTGCGGCTCCCGCCGAGGCGAAATCGCCCGAAAGCATCGCCGATATGGTTCCGGTCGTTACGGAATCGAAACAAACGACCGCGAAACCGGAAACGCCCCCGAGCGGTTCCGTGGGCGAAATGCCCTTGTTCCCGGACCCGCCGCGTTCCCAAATGCCGACCGCGAAAAAACGGGCTCCCTTGAACCCGCGAGACCGACTTGCGGCCCAGATTCAAGAACGAAGCGGCCAGCGGCCCGATCGCGGCTCCGGCGATCTGCCGCCCGTCGTCGAAGACGTGTCATCCCCGAACTTCGACCGATACTCCGAAAGAACTTCCGGGCGGGGGCCGGAGCAGCTGTTGCCTTCCAGCCAACGGATTTCGCAGACCGAAGAGCAAATCAACCGGGCGATCGTCGAAACGGACGACGAGGTTCCCATCTCCGCCCGCACCTCGGGCGCTTTGGTGATGCTGCGGGTTCCTAAAATCGACCCGAAGACCGGAGAGGCCGTCCTCGGTCCGAACGGCGAGCCAGTCATGGTCAAACTCAGGCCGGGTCAATACGTCCGCGAAGGGCAGTTACTCGGAAAAATCGACGATGCGACCGACCAAGCCCGTGTCATAAGCGCCGAGGCCTCCCTCGCCGTCGCCGAAGCCGAAGCCGCGAAAATGATCGAAATCGATTTCGCCTATGCCTCGTACAAGGTCGCCTATGCCGAGGTCAAAAAAAACGAGCTCCTGAACGAAGGGATCCCGAATTCCGTGCCGCACATGCTGGTCCTCGAAGCGGAACTGCGTAAGGTCCAGGCGCTGAAGCAATGGGAAAAGGCGAAATATGATATTCAACAAATTCGGCCGAGGGAAGTCGAGGTCAAGAAACAGGAAATGAACGTCGCCTTGGAATTGCTCGACCAACGCAAGCTCTATTCCCCGATCGACGGCGTGGTCGTCGACGTCCGCGCCGCCGAAGGGGAGTATTTCAAGGAAGGGGAAAAGCTGATCCGGGTCATTCGAATGGACAAACTTCGGGTCCGCGGTCGGGTCGACTCGAAACGGCTACTGCAACGGGACGTCGACCGCCGGTTGGTGACCGTTACGCCGATAAACGGCGACTCGAAGCAGCAGTTCCGCGGCAAGGTGACTTTCGCGAGCCCGGAATTGGCGACCGATGCCCATTTCGACATTCATGTTGAAGTCGACAATCGTATGGAAAACGGCTATTGGCTCCTCAGCACCGGCGAATTCGTCGTGTTGACCATTCATTTGGACAAGTTCGCGGAGTAAACATTTATTGATCTTCATGTAAAAAACCGAACACTGCAAACAGCAGCCCGAAGCGTAAGCGCCGGGTTTGCCCCGTGTTCCGGCGTCGAAAACCGGGCGCTTACGCTTCCGGCTGCTGCCCGATTCGATATTTTTTGTGAAGATCAGTACCGGTACCCCTCGCTATTTCAACCGGGGATCGGAAATCCGGAAGAGCAGGGTTTCCAAAATCAATCGCGGCTCGATTCGGCTCGCGCCTTTGAGGTCGAGATCGGCCTGCAAGAGCCAATCGCTCAGCTTCGCCCCGCGATGTCGGCCGAGCTGCTTGAGTTGGGCTTCCATTTTTCCGAGGAAAAATTTCTTGACGCCGACCTTTTCCAAGGCCGAGCCGACGGCGATCTTTTTGCCCACCCGTTCCGCTTCGAGAATCGTCCCGGTCGCGGCCGCCAGCTTCCGGAGCGTGTAGGCGATCTGAGCCAAAATACCGACCGGATTTTCCCCGGCAAGGAACAGATTGTCGAGTTGACGAATCGCTTCGGTCGTCTTCCCGGCTAAAGCGCAGTCGAGCATCTCGAACGTCGTCCGGGTCCGCCAGGTTCCGACCGCCTGTTCGACGATCGCGGCCTCGACCTTCCCCTTGGGCGGAACCAGGAGGGCGAGTTTCGCGAGTTCCTGATCCAGGAGCCCGAGTTCCGGCCCGACGAAGGAAACCAGGAGTTCGGCGGCCTCCTGCTCGATCGCGATCTGGTGATTCTGCTTGCCCCAACGGATCACCCAACCGGGGACCTCCCGTTCGGGCAGCGGCGAGCAATCGACGAGCAACCCGGTTTCGAGCAGCTTTTTGTAGAGCCGGGTGTTCGCGGGAAACGAAGCAACTTGCAGCAACAGGATGCCCCCTTGGCTCGGGTGATCGAGGTAATCCTCGAGCCGGTCCCGGTATTTGGAAACGAACGGATCGGCGTCTTCGACGACGATCAACCGCTTGCCGCCGCCGAACATCGCCAAGGTCGAGACCTCTTCCAGCACTTTGGAAAAAACCGCCGCGTTCCCTTCAAAACGGGTCAGCGAAAACTCCGCGTCTTCCCCTTCGAGCACCAAATCGCGCAAATGCCGGAACGCGAGGTACTTGAGATACGTTTCTTCTCCGAAAAGAACGCAGACCTCCTGGGCCGGATACTTGCCCGGAGCCCAAAGGTATTCGGTTACATGCAAGGGTTTGGACATAACGGAGCGGGAAGCGTATGCGAGTGCGGGAAAAAGAGAGCATTCGAAAGAACCGCCGACATTATAATGAAATAATTGTCTCCGACCAAGGTCTCGACCATTCCCGATTGAAATATTCGCACTTGAAATAATCCGGTCCCATCGCTTCGGACAGATCGGACGGTATTTTCGTCGACAGTGAATCCAAGAACGAAAACGAGCGAAAAAAGAGCCGCGAGCTGTGATCGCGGTTCGCGCCCATTTTCAAAAATTGAGACGTTTCTCCTAGTGAACGTAACCGGGACCATAGGTCCCGGCTCGTTATGCGCATCTCGTTAATCGCGGCTCGATTTACTTCTTCTTGATGTCGGTCACCAACGTCTCGGTCGAGAGCATCAGCCCGGCGATGCTCGCCGCGTTCGTCAGCGCGGTCCGAACCACCTTGAGCGGATCGATGATCCCGGCCTTGAACATATCGACGTACTTCCCGCCGTGGGCGTCGTACCCGACCGTCGGGGATTTCTGGTTCGCGACCTCATCGGCGATCACGCTGCCGTCCAGACCGCAGTTCTCGGCGATCTGCTCCAGCGGTCGCGAAAGGATTTTGGAAATGATCGACGCACCGACCTTTTCGTCCCCTTTGCAGGAGGCTTTCGCCTTTTCGGCGGCTTCCCGGCAACGCAACAGGGCGACCCCGCCTCCGGGCAGAATTCCCTCTTGGGCCGCCGCCCGGGTCGCGTGCAGGGCGTCCTCGATCCGGGCCTTCTTCTGCTTCATTTCCGCTTCGGTATGCGCACCGACCTGGACGACCGCGACGCCGCCGCTCAATTTCGCGAGGCGTTCCTGATACTTTTCCCGGTCATAATCGCTTTCCGTCGTCTCGATCTGCTTCCGTAGCAGGTCGATCCGGGCCTTGATATCGGCCTTCTTCCCGCCCCCTTCGACGATCGTCGTCGTTTCTTTTTAGACGGTGATCTGCTTCGCCCGACCGAGCTGTTCGAGCGTCACGTTTTCGAGTTTGATCCCGAGGTCTTCGCTGATCACGGTTCCGCCGGTCAAAATGCCGAGGTCCGTCAACATCGCCTTGCGGCGGTCGCCGAAACCAGGAGCCTTGACCGCACAAACATCGAGCGTCCCGCGAAGGCGGTTGACGACCAGCATCGTCATCGCCTCGCTGTCGACATCCTCCGCGATGATCAGCAGCGATTTCATCTTCTGCGAAACCTTTTCCAAAACCGGAATCAACTCACGGACGTTGCTGATTTTCTTCTCGTGCAGGAGGACGTAGGCATCTTCCATCAGGCAGTTCATTTTCGTCGGATCGTTGATAAAGTAGGGGGAAATGTAGCCTTTGTCGAACTGCATCCCTTCGACGACCTCGTAGGTGGTCTCCGCCGTCTTCCCTTCCTCGACGGTGATCACCCCGTCGTTGCCGACCGCTTCCATCGCCTCGGCGAGGAGGTTGCCGATCGTCATATCGTTGTTCGCGCTGATCGACCCGACATGCGCGATTTCCTGCTTCGTCGTCACCGGCTTCGTTTGGGAAGCGAGTTGGCCGACGACGGCGTCGACCGCCTTGTCGATCCCACGACGGATCGCCGTCGGGTTGCAACCGGCCGCGATGTGCTTGAGCCCTTCCCGGAAAATCGCCCGGGCCAGGACCGTCGCCGTCGTCGTCCCGTCACCCGCGAGGTCGGAAGTTTTCGAGGCGACCTCGTTGACGAGCTTCGCGCCCATGTTTTCGAACGGGTCTTCGAGCTCGACCTCTTTCGAGACGGTCACGCCGTCCTTGGTCACGGTCGGACCGCCGTAGGATTTGTTCAGAATCACGTTTCGCCCGGTCGGTCCCATGGTGACGGCGACGACATCGGCGAGTTTGTTGACGCCCTCAAGCATTTTTTTGCGGGCATCGTCTGTAAATAAAAGTTGTTTGGCCACGACAAAAACTCCTTGTAATTATGAATGAAGAATTATGAATTATGAATGAAAGTCTATGAAGCTATGAGTTATGAATCAAAAAAATGGCGTTTTCCCCACATTCTTAATTCATAATTCATAATTCATAATTTTTACTTCACCACTTTCGCGAGCACGTCGGTTTCCCGCAGGATTTTGACCTCGTGTCCGTCGACTTCGATATCGCTGCCGGAATACTTTCCGTAGATCACCTGATCGCCGACGGCGACGCTCATCTCGCTCCGCTTGCCGTTATCGAGCAGCTTGCCGATACCGACGGCGATCACGGTCCCGCGCTGCGGCTTTTCCTTGGCGCTGTCGGGGAGCACGATTCCTCCGGCGGTCATTTCTTCGGCTTCAAGCGGTTCAACGACGATACGATCTTCCAACGGCTTCAGATTAATTTTTTTGCTCATTATGCAATCTCCGATTTTTTAAAATTAAGAATTAAGAATTATGGTAATACTTCAGCCGTTTGTTATTTTTCGAAAGCTTCGTAACCGTCATTTCGAGCAGAGCGAGAAATCTCACCCTCGCCGAAAGACTCGAAATTCAACCCTGCTCGCGAGGGTGAGATTTCTCCTTACGCTGCGCTTCAGTCGAAATGACGATCATCACCAAGCGGCTGAAATGTTGTAAATTTGGAAACAAAAATTAAAAATTATTCAGAATGATGAATCGGAACAGGGAAAAACAAACCCCAATTCTTAATTCATCATTCTTAATTCTTAATTCTCTTTAGAATCCCATGCCTCCCATTCCGCCCATGCCACCCATCATTCCGGGGTCCATGCCGCCCATTCCTCCCGGAGGTCCGGCGGCGGCCGGTTCATCTTTCGGAATTTCGGTCAAGAGGCAGGAGGTGGTCAACAGCAACCCGGCGACGCTTGCCGCATTGGAAAGAGCGGTTCGCACGACCTTCGCCGGATCGATGATCCCGGCTTCGACCAGATCGCAGTAAGCGTCCTTGTCGGCGTCGTATCCGTCGTTTTTCCCTTTCATTTGCCGAACGCGGTTGACGACGACACCGCCGTCGATCCCGGCATTCTCGGCGATCCCGCGAATCGGGGCCTCGAGCACTTTCTTGATGATTTGAACGCCGTACTGCTCGTCGCCCACGGTTTCGAGCTTGGCGAACGCCTTATCGCTCCGGAGCAGGGCGATCCCGCCGCCGGGAACGATCCCTTCTTCGAGGGCGGCCTTCGTCGCGGCCCGGGCGTCTTCGTACAGGAACTTCCGTTCCTTCATTTCGGTTTCGGTCGCGGCTCCAACATTAATCTGGGCGACGCCGCCGGCGAGTTTCGCGAGCCGCTCTTCCAGCTTTTCGCGATCGTAATTGCTCGTCGTCGTCTCCATTTCCTTCTTGATTTGAGCGACGCGGGCGTCGATCGCCTCTTTTTTGCCTGCTCCGCCGACGATCACGGTTTCGTCCGCGGTCATCGTCACTTTCTTAACCTTGCCCAAATCGGAGAGTTTGACGGCTTCGAGCTGCACGCCCAAATCCTTGTAAATCGCGGTCGCCCCGGTCAAAACGGCGATATCCCCCATCATCGCCTTGCGGCGGTCGCCGTACCCGGGCGCCTTGACCGCACAAACGCGGATCGTTCCCCGCATTTTGTTGACGACGAGCGTCGCGAGGGCTTCGCCTTCAATGTCTTCGGCGATAATCAAGAGCGGCTTGCTCTGCTTGCTGATCGCTTCGAGCAGCGGCACGAGCGCGCGGGCGTTGGAGATTTTTTCCTCGTGTATGAGAATCAGGGCATCCTCGAATTCGACCGTTTGGTCTTCGACATCGGTCACGAAATGGGGGGAAAGATAACCGCGGTCGAACTGCATTCCCTCGACGACCTCGACGTAGGTTTCGGCCTGTTTGCCTTCTTCGATCGTGATCACGCCGTTTTTGCCGACTTTCATAAACGCATCGGCCAGGGTTTGCCCGATCGCCGGATCGTTGTTCCCGGCGATGGTCGCGACCTGGGCGATTTCCTTTTTGTTCTTTTCGCCGACCGGGACGGCCATTTTCGCGATGGTTTCGCAAACGGCGGCGGCCCCTTTGTTGATCCCGCGGGAAAGCGACATCGGGTCGGCTCCGGCGGCGACCATTTTCAAGCCTTCCATGTAAATCGCTTCGGCGAGAACCGTTGCGGTGGTCGTTCCGTCCCCGGCGAGCTCATTGGTTTTGGAAGCCGCTTCCTTGACGAGGGTTGCGCCCATGTTTTCTTCCGGATCTTCGAGCGTGATATCCTCCGCGACGGTTACGCCGTCCTTGGTGATTTTCGGAGCGCCCCAGCCTTTGTCCAAAACCGCGTTCCGGCCGCGGGGACCGAGCGTGCTTTTGACCGCTTTCGCGAGTTTTTGGACTCCTTGCGCGAGCGGCATTCGGGCGGCATCATCAAAAGACATCTTTTTGGCCACTACAAATTCTCCTCTGGTTCGTGTTGATTAAGGATTGATAGGGATATGATCATCGAGTCGGCTCTGCGACTCTCAAGGTCAGGGAATGATATACTCAAGCCGGTTTAAAATTCCCGTCTTCAACGCGGCAGCGGCCCAACGAGGCCGCGATTTGACGGAGGGCGAAGCCTACCGCCCATACCGGCTACGGTATAACGAGAGATTCTCTTTATTTTGACAGAATCGCCCCGTCCTGCAAGATGCCAAGCAATGTTTGTGCCAAAAAAACTCAAGTCCGGTCCGATTTACCCTAATATCCCTGCGATTCCCGGGTTAATTGAAAAAGGAAAAAAACGGAACGGATCGAAAACCAACGGCGAACATGCCAATTTGGCAGTTTATTGGGCGAAGTTATAAAAAAGAGCCGCAATGCCGACGCACCACCCGCACACCCCTGCATTTTCAAGGCCGATTTGAAGGAGTTGACGATCTCGCACACCTCGGCTAGAATGCAGGTCGGTCGTTTTTCGTCGCTCCCCGCCGACGGTATTTGTTGGAACAGCGTCGGTTTCTCTCAGCAAAAATCGCTAACGTGATCATACTACTGACCAATGACGATGGGATTTACGCCCCCGGCCTTGCGGCATTGGAAAAGGCACTTTGCCGGCTCGGCGAAGTTTACGTCGTCGCCCCCGCGACCGAACAAAGCGGTGTCGGACACTCGATCACTTTCCAAACCCCTCTCTCGGTCAAGCAAGTTTACGTGTACGAAAATCATTGGGGCTGGGCCGTCGACGGAACACCGGCCGATTGCGTTAAAATCGGTGTTACGCAAATCTGTCCGCGCAAACCGGATTTGGTCGTCAGCGGCATTAACAGCGGCTTTAACGCGGGGATCAACATTCTTTACTCCGGGACCGTTGCCGGGGCGGTCGAAGGGAGTTTGTACGGCATCAACAGTTTCGCCGTTTCGATGCAATACAACGAAAAGGAATCGTACGATCGGGCGGCCGAACTCGCCTGTGGGGTGATCGAAAAAACGTTGCGGGAAAAAGCGAGCCGGGAAAACGACGAGCCGCAGCTTTTCAATTTGAATATTCCGCTCGCGGCACTCCAAGGTCCGGCCCGATTGAAAACCGTTCCTATGGACGTCAATCCGTACTGGGGCGATTTCGAACGCCGTATTTCCCCCTCCGGGCGGCCGTATTTTTGGCTTGTCGGTCGACCGATTCCGACGGAAACGAAAAAAGGAAGCGCCGAAACGAAGGAACTCACCGACTTGAGGGCTTTGGGAGAAGGGTCTATGACCTTGACGCCGCTTGGGTTCGACCGGACGCAGCGGGAAGAGCTGCGGCAAATGCAGGATTGGAATTTTGATTTTGCCGAGGAAAGCCGGCCCGAGGCGGAATCGCGCCCCGCCGGGCCTGGTTTGCGAACCCGTTGGCACGAATGAGATCGTTGGAAATCCGGCGTCTGCGCCGCTCGGCTAAACGGGATTGATATTGATAATCACTACATCTATACGAAATTATGGACCCTTACGAAGAATTTGAATCGGAAGTTTTGACGACGGAAACAGCGGAAAATGAAGATGCCCTTTTGATGAGTTCCCCGCTCATCGACGAGCTGTCGGTCGAATCGATCGGTCTTTGGAACCGGTTGATCAGCCGAACCAACTGGGAAAAAGGGCGGGTCATACACCTTTGGCGGACGCGGCTGCGGGACGCGGGCTTGCCTCACCCCTCCTACACGGACGAGGCCTGGGCCCGGCGGGTCGGGAACGTCACCCCCCAGCATGTCGGACGGTTGAGGCGGGTGTTCGAACGGTTCGGAGAAACGACCGAGCAATACCCGTCGCTGTTTTGGAGCCATTTTCAAGCTGCCCTCGATTGGGACGATGCCGAAATGTGGTTGGAGGGAGCGGTTCAAAACCAATGGTCCGTCGCGATCATGCGGATTCAACGCTGGGAAACCCTCGGGGCTCCGGCCGATAAAAAACCGAGAGAGCAGGACATCATCGCGACCGAGTTGGATGAAGACGTCAACCCTCACAACGATTCCAACGCCGTTTTGGAAGGGAAGACCGGCCGGGTCGAGCCGGCCGAGCGGACCCAAGGGGACAAATCGTCCGACGCCTACGAGTTCGGGGCCGACGACGTTCCGTTCGAAACCGACGGAGACGGCGGAAAGCGACCGAAAAAAGACCCGTTCGGCGTCGATGATTGGACGTCGGAAAGCGTCCCCTCGACCGGCGAATTGTTGGCGAAGTTCAAAGGCGTCAAAGAACTGCCCGAAGATTTGCACGAGGCGTTCGAGCAACTGAAAGTCGCGATTCTCAACCACAAACTCGGCCAATGGAAAGAGGTCGAGCCGCAGCGGGTTCTCACTTTCCTCAACGCGATGCGGGCG
>JAVBSX010000020.1:0-12980 GCA_031556455.1 Thermoguttaceae bacterium | reverse complement strand
GAACAATGATATTCCACCTCACCGTCGTTTGGATATCATCGTTTTTCATCATTATTTTGTTGCACCCCGTTGGGGGTGCTGTTGATTTGGTATTTTGTTTCCGGGGGTTCGGCGAGTACGCCTCACCCCCGGCTACCTTGTGGATGCCCCGTTGGGGCAATATTGATGGTTGCCCCGGGTGAAATTGACTTGCGACTTACGACGGTTTTGACCGTTTGCCTATTGCGATTACGAAAGCACGAATTCAACAACCCTTTATAAATAAACCCACCATGAAAATCGGCGTTTTTACCTGTTTTTGCGGCGAGAACATCGCCCGGACGGTCGACTGCGAAAAGGTCGCCCACGAAATCGCAACCCTGCCCGGAGTTTATTGCTCCGAGACATACAAATATATGTGCTCCGAGCCGGGCCAGCAGATGATCCTCAACCGGATCAAGGAGCTCGGCCTCACCGCCGTCGTCGTCGCCTCCTGCTCGCCGCACATGCACCTGAAAACCTTCCGAAAAGCCGCCGAACTCGCCGGGATCAATCCGTATCTCGTCGAAATGGCCAACATCCGCGAACACTGCTCTTGGGTCCATTCCAACACGGACGAAGCGACCGCCAAGGCCGTCGAAATCGTTCGCATGTCCGTCGAAAAAGTCAAGCACAACCACGCCCTCACACCGATCGAAGTGCCCGTCACGAAACGAGCCTTGGTGATCGGTGCTGGCGTCGCCGGAATTCAGGCGGCACTCGACATCGCCTCCTCCGGGAGCGAAGTCGTGCTCGTCGAAAAGGAACCGTCCGTCGGCGGCAAAATGGCCGGGCTGTCCGAGACGTTTCCGACGCTCGATTGCTCCCAGTGCATCCTCACCCCGCGCATGGTCGAAGTCGGACAGCACCCGAACATCAAGCTGATGACCTGGTCCGAAGTCGAGGCGGTCGAAGGCTACGTCGGCAACTTCAAGGTCACGATCCGCAAAAAAGCCCGGTACGTCGATATGACGAAATGCACCGGCTGCGGGGCGTGCTGGCAAAAATGCCCGCAAAAGAAGATTCCGAACGATTTCGACTTCGCACTCGGCAACCGGACGGCGATCTATATCCCGTTCCCGCAGGCCGTGCCGTCGAAGCCGGTGATCGACGCCGCGAACTGCACGAAGTTCAAGACCGGCAAGTGCGGCGTCTGCGCGAAGGTCTGCGTCGCCGGGGCGATCGATTACGAGCAGAAAGACGAAATCGTGACGGAAGAAGTCGGCGCGATCGTCGTCGCGACGGGCTACCAGCTCTACACGATCGACAAGAAGCCGGACGATGATTCCCTGAGCGGTTACGGCGAGTACGGTTACGGCAAATATCCCGATGTGATCGACGGGCTGCAATTCGAGCGGCTGATTTCCGCGTCCGGCCCGCACAACGGTGAACCGAAACGGCCGTCCGACGGCAAGATTCCGAAGAAGATCGTTTTTATCAAATGCGTCGGCAGCCGGGACAACGCGAAGGGGCTCGACTACTGCTCGAAAATCTGCTGCATGTACACCGCGAAGCACACGATGCTGTTCAAGCACAAGGTGCATGACGGCGAGGCGCATGTCTTTTACATGGACATTCGCAGCGGCGGCAAGAAGTACGACGAGTTCGTGCGGCGGGCGATCGAGCAGGACGGGGCGATTTATCATCGCGGCCGCGTCTCGAAAATCACCCGGGAGTTCCGCAAGGTGACGAAGGACGAAAACGGCAACCTCAAGCAGGAAGACCCGTATTACGTCGTTCGCGGCGTCGACACTTTAGCCGGTGTTCCGGTCACCGTCGAAGCCGACATGGTGGTACTCGCGACGGCGATGGTACCAACCCCGGGCGCCGAGGGGTTGGCCCAGAAGCTCGGTGTCGGTTACGACGAGTACGGCTTTTTGACGGAATCGCATCCGAAGCTGCGACCGGTCGAGACGAATTCGGCGGGCGTCTTCGTTTGCGGAGCGTGCCAAGCGCCGAAGGACATTCCCGAAGCGGTCGCCCAAGCCTCGGCGGCGGCCGGGAAGGTGATGATCATGCTCTCGCAGCCGAAGCTGACGCGCGACCCGGAGATCGCGAAGGTTGACGAGCTGCGTTGCGTCGCGTGCGGGGCGTGTGTCCGGACCTGTCCGTACAAGGCGATCGAGCGGGTCGAGATCAAGGACCGCAACGGCAACGTGGTGAAGTGGACCGCCCGTGTGAACCCCGGCCTCTGCATGGGCTGCGGCACCTGCGTCGCCGTCTGCCCCTCGAAGAGCATCGACCTCGAAGGGTTCACCGAACAGCAGATTTATGCGCAGATTGAGAGTTTGGGATAACATCGTTTATGCGCAGATTTCGCAGCTTACAAATCATCATTGGAGTCACAGAAAAATGAACTACGCACTCAACTTGTTTACTGGAACAACATGGAAGGAATTCCAAGATAACGGCTGTACCGTTACGGGATTTCGCGAGAAAGACAGAAATATAACGATGGCTGCCAAAATCAAACCAGGAGACTTTTTTCTTTGCTATCTGACCGGCGTCAGCCGTTGGGCCGGATTGTTGAAAGTGGAAAGCGAACACTACTTAGACGACCAAAATCGGATTTGGAATGAAGAAATGTTTCCTGTTCGTTTCAAAGTAAAGCCCGAGATAATTCTTCGACCAGAATTCGCTGTTCCTATGGAAAAACTGGCAGGACAGTTGTCGTTTTACACTACTAAAACTTGGTCTGGAGCCGTAAGAAGCTCGCTGAGAATATACGATGAAGAGGACGCCAAGAAAATTGTCGCCGCTCTTGAACAAGCTCGCGACAACCCGATCTCGCATCCCGTTGATGAGAAGAAACTCGCTCGTCCAGTCAATCTTTTCGAAATGAAGAAGAATGAGGGTGGGGAAACTAAAACGACATTAGTCGTTATCCCTTCGGACGAGGACGAAGCCGAGGACGAATCAGAACACGTTTTGAGCCAATCGGCGGTTACTCATACGGAAATACAACTGCGACTGTTGGAATTGGGAAGGCAGATGGGGCTTTCCGTTTGGGCTCCGCGGAATGATCGCGGACGAGAATGGAACGGTCGAAAAATATCCGACATCTCTCTGTTGGAACAAATTCCAACCCAGTTTGACAAAGCGACCAATGCAATCATCAGCAATATCGACGTGATCTGGTTCGATGGAAATGCCGTTGTGGCCGCCTTTGAAATCGAACACACGACGAGCATTTATTCCGGTTTGCTTCGCATGTCCGATCTATTGGTGATGCAGCCCAATATTGACATCAAGTTATATTTGGTCGCGCCGGATGAGCGATTTGAAAAATTCAAAAAAGAAGTGCCGAGGCCAACATTCGCGGCAAGTAACAAACCTTTGCACCAAGCATGTAAATTTTTGTCGTATACCGCTTTAATTGATAGGCTTCGAGAAATAAACAATGTCGTCCAATACTTAAAGCCGGAGTTTTTGGAAAGCATCGCCGATGAGTATGATCCGGAAGAATTTGATACATAATATAGAACAGGCGGTAATTGATCACAAACCAACCATGGCTTCACTATGAGTGAGACACGCTTGTCCCTCGACTGTGGAGGCTTTGAGAACAGTAAATTCAAGCCCAAATCGAGTGTTTGGGCGAAAAATCAAGAGAGGAGCGACGTATGGAGGAAACTGACAGGATCGAGTCTGACATCGTCAATCGGTATTGGATAGAGCTCGTCGAACTTAAGACGCGGATCTATTATCACATTCGATTGCGACGCGTCGACAACCTTAAGGATTTTTGGGCCAAGGCGCTGCCTGCTGTTGTTTCAAGCGGTGGAATTTTGGGGTGGATCGTACAAAACAATTACGGATTCTACTGGGCGGTCTTGATCGTTTTGGCCCAAATCGTCGGAGCAATTAAACATTTGCTACCGTTTGAGGTCCGTCGAAACAAAACCTTCGAGACGGATTACGAATTTTCCAAACTGTACCTGCAGCTTGAAGAAAAATGGGAACGGATTATGGAGGGAGCTTTGACAAAAGATGAAATCAGGGAAATGCTGTTTGATGCAAAAAGAACATCGATCGACATTGAGCACAAATTCCTTGCTTCGATAGTCATCCCACAAAGTAAATCCCTTATCCGTGGCGCCAGAGAAGACGCAAAATCATACTTTTCAGAACGATACGGCACCTGAAAAACCACTATTACAAGAAAGGTGACTTATGGAAACGGATATTATTCCCAAAAAGTAAATGACCATTAAAACCACAGGTGGAATTTACCCGCCAATGGAAATTCATGTCACGAGACCGGCAATAAAGACGCCGCGTGAAAGCTGCCCGAAAGACGAAGCCCATTCGCACTTATCGACAAATCAGAAACCAAAAACTCAAAACCCTCTGCAAAATGACTAAAAAACCCATAAAACTCGATCGAGAAGGAACAACCTTTCTTAAACCCGAGGCAACAGAATTATCGATGACCTTGGGACCAATGGGGACGGGAATAAAAAAACCGACGACTTCAGCACCGTCTGCCCCATCATCCAATGCTGCTGATGCAGCGAAAGAAAAAACAACTCATCCTGTCCAAAATCAAAAACCAAAGCAGTGACAATTTCGCCGGGCAGATTTACCAGATAGATCGTGGAAACAATTACGAACTGCGATGAATTCACCCGTCTGTTTGATGTGAAACATGCCCAAGCCTAAACTGTATCTGGACAACTGCTGTTTCAACCGGCCGTTCGACGATCCGTCGCAGCTGCTCGTCCGGCTGGAGACGGAAGCGGTGCTGTTTATTCAGGAGCAAATCAAAGCGGGAAAAATCGAAATTGCCTGGTCGTCCATTCTCGACTTTGAAATCAGAAAAAATCCTTTCCATTCAAGACGTGAAGCATTCGACATTTTTCGGCGACTCTCTCGAAATATCGTGGAAGTTGACGATGGCATCAAGGAGATGTCGCTCGGTTTTCAGGCGCGGGGGCTCAATTGGGTGGATGCTTTACATGTCGCCTGCGCCGTCAAGGCGGGATGCGGGTATTTCGTGACCGTCGACAAAAGAATACTCAATAAGACGATACCGGAAATCGAAGTGTTGAACCCAGTCCAATTCCTTCAATCCCAAACGACTTTGAACGATGAGTGATACGTTACTGTTAAGCCTGGGCATGAAAACGCTCATCGACAACCTTGGCGTGGTCGATGCGGAGCGATTCGTTTATTTGGTCAACAAAGAACATTGCGATTACACCGAGTTCCGGCATCAACTGTTCGAAGGTATGACCCTCGACGACATCTGCCGGGAAGCGGAGCAAGCCAAAAAGGAAGCCGATGAAAGGACGAAGCAGGCGGCGACGGAAAATGCGGGACGCGGAACCTAGCGAAGCGATGCGTACTCGAGGCGAACCAATCCATCCGCTTGCGTTTTAGCCTGTCGGCGAACAAAATAAAATCATGAGGGAAGCGATACGAACGACGATAAATTCCGTCCATTTGGCATCGATCATCGACCTGCCGAATCCTTGCGGGGACGGGATGTCGAGGTGATTGTTTTGCCCAAATCGGACGAACCGAAAGACCGACAACCCGATCCCGAACGAAAAAGCATGATGAGTTGCCTTCGTGAATACGCCGATCCCGCTTTGCGGGAACTGGAGGAAGGAACGTGGGAACGGGCTGCCGTCGAAAAACATTTACGGATAATGAACGATGATCGCTCTTGATACGAACGCCCTTTTAGTTTTCTCCTCCAAGACGATGAGGAAAAGGCCCGTTTCGTCCGCGATACGATGGAACGTGAAACCTGTCGGGTTTATGTTGAGGTCATTGCCGAGGCAGTTTATGTCCTTGCAAAGACTTACAAACTCGGCCGCATGATCGTTCAGCAAAGCCTGACAGGTTTTCTGCAAAACGAAAATATTGAGACACCGAACCGTGCCGTCGTCGAAACGGCGTTGCGTTGTTTCGGCGAGACGCAACTCGATTTCGTCGATTGCCTTATGGTCGGTTACGCGATCGTCGAGGGACACCATATATTGACGTTCGACAAGGAATTGATGAGGCGGTTGCCTTGAAGGCAAATTTCCTGCTTGCGTTTTAGCCTGTACGGGTGAATTTTTATGATGGGATAACGGGATTGAAGGGGTAAAGCGATGAAATACGAAGACGATGACCCACCGGGGATGATTCCGCTACCGTTCGGATGCTTATGCGGCGACATGTACGTTTCGACCTACTGCATGACGATGCACCTCGTGCTGGTCGTGCCGGGACTGGGATTTTTCTTCGTTTTCATTCTTTGGCTCTCGAACAAAGACCGAAACCGGACAGTCGACCGTCACGGAAAGGCGGCCGCCAACTGGGTATTCAGTATCCTGCTGTACTTCGTCGCGTTTTTTTCGCTCACGCTGTACTACCCACCGCTCTTCAAATTTTTGCCTGTCCTGGCGGTCGTGTATTACCTATTTCCGATCATCGCCGCCGCCCGGGCTTATGACGGAAAATATTGGAGGTATCCGTTGAGCATCCCGTTTTTCAGGGAGTCATGATGTCGGAAAGATCCAAGCCGAAGCTGTATTTGGACAACTGCTGTTTCAACCGGCCGTTCGACGACCCGTCGCAACTGCTCGTCCGGCTGGAGACGGAAGCAAAGCCCATGAATGACACTGTTTTACTGGATACGGGAATGGACATTCTCGTCGAGCGGCTCGGTCTGGTCGAAGCCGAGCGGTTCATTTATCTCGTCAACAAAGAGCCGTTCGATTATACGAAATTTCACCATGCGCTTTTTGAAGGCATGACAATGGACGAAATCTGCGAGGTGGCCAGGGCCGCAAGCGAAGAAGTCGATGAAAGGACAAAGCAAGCGATACCGGCCGATGAATGACGCGGTACTGCCCAATAGCGGCGATCTCGTCGAAGCGAAACGGTTCATCTTTTTGGTGAATCGGGACCGTTTCGACTACACGCAATGACGCGGCGTGCTTTCCGAGGGAAAAACCATCGAGGAAATTGCCGAACGGGCCATGAAAAAACGAAAAGAGGAACGGGAAGACCTGCCCGATGAATGACGCGGTGCGACTTGACGGCTGTTTCATTTTTCCAGGATCGGCCGTCGCGGTTGCCCCGAAATGTCAAGGAGCTAATCATGTCCGATTGGTCTATCTATCCCTGGGGAGAAACCCCAAAAGCGATCGCCCCCGAAGATTATCCCGAGTGGTTTTATCCCGATGTGATTCGCCTGGACTTTTCCAGCGCGATTCCGACGGACGATTACATGAAGCAGAATTTCAGCACGGTCCCGCGGCATTGGTTTATCGACGCCTGGTTTTACTGCGAAGAATGCAAAAAGGAATTCTGCTGGACCGCCTTGGAACAGAAACGCTGGTTCGACGAGCTGCATTTTTATGTGGGCTCCCATCCGAACGAGTGTCGCGATTGTCGAAAAAAACGACGGAGAATGAAATCATATCAGGCCAACATCAAATCCTTGTTGCGCCGGGCCGCTTCTTTCGAATCCAAGGAGGACATGGTCAAGCTGATCCACCAAATCGAGGTCGATTTAGGACAGGCTTTGCCGGAGTCCCTACGTAAGAATCTTGAAATTCTCGAAAAACAAATCGCGAAAATGCGGGAAACGGAACGGAAGGAATAAAACATCATGAGCCAACCAACCGAAACGATGATCGAACTTGACGAATTCGACTTTCCGGCGAAAGACTACTTTCGCGTTCGCTTTTCGCGGCAGGGAAAAACGCTTTTTTGGTTTTGGGCCTACCTCGGCGTTTTTTGGTTGGCCATTGCCTTGATAAACGATGCTTGGATTTTCGCTTTCGCCGAAATCGTCGTCGTGGGGGTCGTTTTTTACGCCTTGAACCTATTCATTTCCCGATATTACGCCTTCTCGAAAGAGAACCGTTCGATGCTGCAAAAACGGAAAATCACCTTCGTCGGCCAAAAATACCACATCGTTTGCGAAGACGGCTCGGAAAGTCAAGGACCGATGGAACATTTCCTCAGGGTCGATCTGAGGGATAACTACTATCGGCTTTGGCTGAACAGATTGAGGTTTATGCCGATCCCCGTTTCCGCTTTCCGCTCTGACGAAGATCGCAAGCGATTCGAGATGGAGATTCTCGGCGAAAAGCTGAAAAAGAAATCATTTCCCTGGAAAGCCATGATCGTGTTTTTGACCGTTTCGGTCCTGCTCATCGGCCTCGGCTGCCTGCTGCGAGACCCGGAGCGGATTGAACAAGATCGTTTGGAAAGACAAAACCGGATTGACCATTATGCCGAACCCTGACAACGGAAAAACCATCGAGGAAATGTACTGGGACCGCATCCGGGCGATGAGTCCGGCGGAGAGGTACGAGAAGACGTTGCGTCTCAACGCCGGCGTTCGCGCGATGGTCGAAACGCAGATTCGGGAGCGACAGCCGGACATCGGCGATCGAGCCCTGCAATTCGCCGTCGCCCGTCGGCGGTATTGGAACGAGCCGAAAATCCTCCAGATGCTCGCCGAAGCCGAAAAATCGGAAAAGGAGAGGGCGAATGAGTGATCCCTTGATGAACGATTTGGACGTGACGACAAAGAAAATCGTCGCGGTCCTGAAAGCGTTGGACAAGCCGTTCGCTTTTACGGGAGGGCTGGCGTCGATCACCTACGGCGACCCGCGGACGACGAACGACGTCGATCTCGTTACGGAAGTTAATCCGTGGGAGAGCGATTTCGCCGACCGACTGGCCGAAATGCTGGGCGAGGACTTTTTTTTCAGCGTCGAAGCCTGCCGGGAAGCGATTGAGGAACAATCGATGTTTCAGGCGATCGACAAGGAAACGATGTTTAAGGTCGATTTTCATCTTTCCGACATCGTCCCGGGCTCCTGCGAGCGCAGCCGTGAGGTCAGAATTCCGACGGGGCGGACCGTGCCGCTGGTTTCCCCGGAAGATGCGATTCTCTCGAAGCTGGTTTGGATCAAGATGGGGAGCGGTCGGAGCCGCAAGGACGTTGTCGCGATGCTCCGGGTTCAGGACAGTCTCGATAACGCCTATCTCGATTCGACCGCCGCGACGCTCGGCGTCGGGCCGATCCTTGACGAATTGCGGAAAATCGCCGAGAATTACGATCCGACGGTGATCTTTTGAGAACCGGGAAGCGAGCACGGTCCCTGGGGCTGTGTGTTTTTGGAGCTTTGTCCTTCGCTTACGCTCCGGCGTCTGCGCCGCTCGGCTAAACGGCATGCAACAGAAGGTTTTTGCCCACCCTTTCTAAAATACCTGATTCATGTTATAATCTTCGTGGGCCGGTCAGCTCTCCGCACGATTTTCAAACAAGCCGACGGGAAGAGATTGTCGGCATATCGGGAAACACGTTCCCGGCAACGGCCCCACAAAGCCCTCGCTCATTCAACGAATCATGTCAGATCAAGCTAAAAAACCCGACAAATGGTCTTCCCTTCTCTCGGATCTCGGTGTCGATGATCCCCTCGCCGCGAAAAATGCGGTCCCGCAAGAATCCCACGATTCGACGGCGGCCCCCTCGCAAGCGGCCTCCCCGGCTCCGCCCGCAGCCCCGCCTTCGGTTTCGGCTCCGGCCGCCGAGCCTGTTGCCGTCGATCCGGCGGCCAAAACGGGAAAGTTTGGAGAAGGAATCATTTCCGGTGTCTCCCGGCCGCAAGCGAAACCGGCTTCCGCCGATTCCAAAAAGCCGGCCCGCAAGAGTTTTATCGACCGGTTGGCTTCGATCAATCTTTTCGGAGCCGGATCACCGGAAAAAATCGACCGTTCGGCCGCCGTTCCCGGCGAACCGGTCGCATCTGCCGCGATTTCGGAAATACTTCAACCGAAAAAACTCGAAAAAGTCGAGCAGCAAGCCAAAGACAAAAGTTTGCGTCCGGCCCCGGAAACCACGGCTCCGGTCGCGACTCCGGCCCCTTCGGGCGACCCTTGGTCGCAGCTTGCCTCCCAGTTGGGCGTTCAGATCGAAAAGGGGGAAAACGTGGTCGAGACCGCGGCGGTCGCCCCTCCGGCCGCCCGATCCCAACCGGTCGAACAGCCGCGTTCGGAGCGGCAGCGACCGGAACGCCAACGCCCGGAACAACCGCGCTCGGAACAGCAACGACCCGAACGGCAGCGCTCGGAACAACCGCGTTCGGAACGGTCGTCGGAGCAACCGCCGTCGGAAATGCCGGACATCGAGTCGCTCGTTTCGTTTCGGGAATTTCGCCCCAAAAAGAAGGAAATCACCCCCGAGCCCCTCGGCCGCGATTCCGCGACCGAGCCGCATTCCGCCCCTTCCCGGGGTCGGGAGACGGAATCCGGATCGTCGCGCGACACTCGCCGAGGCGGTCGGGATCATTCCTCCGAACGGAGCGAGCCGCGGGATTCGGATTCGTCCCGCTCCCGGGAGCGGGAACGAGGCCGGTCGGACGATTCCGGGTCGGCACGGTCCAGTCGCGAACGGAGACATCGACAGCCGGTTTCGGAGCCGGCCGCGGATTCCCGTGCTCCGGAACGATCCCAAAACAGAGGTCGCGGCAGAAAGTTCGGCCGCGAGGAGTTGGAAATGACTCCGGTTTACGACGAGCACCTTGAGCTTGACGACTTAGACCTGGTCGCCCCGCAAGCCTCGGACGATGTCGTTCCGTCCTTTCATCTCGGCGATATCGAGGAAGATGAGATGCCGATTGTCTCTTCGAAACGATCGCGGCATCGTCGGAGCCGTTCGCGGCGGGACGAGCCCCGGCCCGCGTATGCCGAAGAGGAAAACCTCGAAGATTATTCCGGCGATCACGCGGAGCGGGAAACGGAACGGGAGTACGGTCCCCCGCGCGACGTGTTCGCCGACCTGTTCCCCGGGGACGAACCGGCTTCGCAATCGCGGGAGAAGGAATCCCGGCCTGCTCCGCGAGAGAAGGAACGACTGACCCGTGGTTCCAAGACCCGGGACCGGAATTATGAGCGGTCTTTCGAGAGCCGGAGCGAAGTCGTCGAAGAACGGGACGAATTATCTTGGGAAACCGATTTCGAGGAGCAGCCGAAGCGGGAATCCCGTTCGACCGAGTCCCGTCGCGACCGCGAAACGATTCGCGATGAGGAAGACGGAGCTTATGAGCCGACCGTTTCCCGGAAGCCGGGTCGCGATCGAAAATCCCGCGGCCCCGCCGGTCGTTCCCGAACGGTCGAGGCCGATCCGTTCGAGGAAAGGGACGAACAGGAAGAGCAGGAAATGATGCAGTTGCACAAAAGCATTCCGAGCTGGGATGATGCCGTCCTGCCGATCGTCGAACAAAACATCGTCCGGCACGGGACTCGCAAACCGGATTCCGGCGGTCGTCCCCGCGGTCGAAAGTAAATTGGCTCTTCGTTTTTCAACTGTCAAACCTTACAGGAAGAATTATGTCTCGTCCAATCAGTAAAGTCGCTCCCGAATGGTGGGATTACACGACACTCGACCGCAGCATCCTCGACGATGCGGCCCGGCTGAGCGTCTCCGATCTGAAACAGCTGTCCCGACCCGGTTTCGAGGTCAACTTTTATGAAACGCGGGAAGATTTTTTTCTCGCCGAAGCGTTGGAGTACATCGACGCTTGGCGGCAGGCAACCCCGGCCCGACCGTGCGGGGTTTGCGGGCCGATCGGGCCGACCGAACAGCTGCCGCTCGTCGCGCGGCTGATCAACGCGTTGGAACTCGACCTGTCCAACGCTCATTTTTGGGGGATGGACGAATGGTTGGTCGACGGCAAGGCGGTCGGCCTCGATTTTCCGCTCGGTTTCGCGAAAGCGGATTTCGACCTTTGCTTCAACCGGATCAAGCCGTCGTTGCGGATTCCGCTCGAAAACCTGCATTTCCCGACGGAAGACCCGAAGCCGTTTTGCAAAACCTGGGACGAATTCCGCTGCGTCCTGATGCAAGGCGGGCAGGGGGAAACGAAGCATTGGGCGTTCAACGACCCGCCGCGACGCTCGGGAGCCTACAAAGACGCCCCGCCGCCGCCGGAAGAATACCGCAAGCTGGCGACCCGAGTCGTCGATCTGCATCCGATGACGCTGATCCAAAACGCGAGGACCAGCGGCGGGGGGGTGGTTCAAAACGTCCCGAGCGAGGCGGTTACGGTCGGTCCGGTCGAGACCTGGAAGGCGGAAACCGTTTCGATTTGGCATCCCGGGGTACACGACAATCCGTTCGGGATGCGGCTGACGGCGTTGATGATTTCCAAGAAGATTCCCGACTCCTCGGTTCCAATGTCGCTTTTGGCCGATCACCCAAACGTCCGCTTCAACTACTATCTCCCCGCCGTCGGCACTTGCAGCGTCGAAATGCATTAGACGCTTGATTCAACACATTACGAGCCGGGAGCTGCGCTCCCGACTGGTAATTTCTTGTGTTGTTCTCCCTTCTCACGAGGCGGTGCAGTCGGGACCGCAGGTCCCGGCTCGTTGTCGCGCTAAGCGGTCGGTCGTTTTTTCAGGTTCGGCAGGAAAACCGTGACGAAACCGAGCAGCGGCAGGAACGAGCAGACATGGTAGACGAAGGCGATCCCGTGATGGTCCGCGACCCGGCCCAACACCGCCGAAGCGATCCCCGCGACGCCGAACGCGAAACCGAAAAACAGCCCGGCGATCATTCCGACCCGCCCGGGGAGCAGTTCCTGGGCGTAAACCAGGATCGCGGAAAACGCCGAGGAGAGGATCAGCCCGATCACGGCACTCAGGACCGCCGTCCAAAAAAGACTGTCGACATAGGGCATCAGGAGCGAAAAAGGGGCGACGCCGAGGATCGAAAACCAGATCACGTATTTCCGGCCGATCCGATCGCCGATCGGCCCGCCGATCATCGTCCCCGCCGCGGCCGCGAACAGAAAAATGACCAGGTACAGCGGAGCGTTATGACTGTCGACGTTGAACTTTTCCATAATATAGAACGTGTAATAGCTCGAAATGCTCGCGAGGTAAACGTATTTGGAAAAGATCAGCACCAGCAGCACGGAGAGGGAAAACGCGATTCGGCG
>JAVBSX010000058.1:0-31285 GCA_031556455.1 Thermoguttaceae bacterium | reverse complement strand
CAACGCAATCGGAACAGATAATCCCGACATGCCTCTTCCGTCGAAAATCGGCTTTCCATTTCCATGACATTGAGCGGATAATCTTCCATACCCGCCTATTTTAGCGGGAAATACACTGGAGTAAAGTAAATACCCAGATTTTGCATTGCCCTTTCAGGGCGTAATCTATTGTGAGGTTCCGTAACCCAGGGCGTTGCCCTGAGCTGTTACGCAATGCCCTTTCAGGGCGGGGAAAGAACCAAGGTCCAAGGCGTGTTTGCACACGGTCGTGTGTTAATTTTCACAGCGTTGTCTTCAGTGCGATTTCGGATTCCCTTACAACGACTTTGGCGTTCTGTTCGACGAACTGGACTCCTTCGACGATGATCCGCTCGCCCGCGGCGAGGCCGGAATCGACCAACCAGGTGTTGCCCAGCGCCCGGCTGACCTGAACGTCCCGCCGCTCGACGGTGTCATCCTCCCGCACGACCCAGACATACGCATTCCTTTTCATGTCGCGTAAAAGCCCCTGCTGCGGAATCAGCTTCCCGTCGCGACGCACCCCCTCCTCGACCGAAGCGCGGACGAACATCCCGGGCAACAACGCCCCCTCGGGGTTGGGGATTTCGGCCCGCAAGGTGACCGTGCCGGTATCTTCCTGGACGTGGTTGTCGATAAACTTGATCTTTCCCGAATGAGGATACTCGCTCCCATCCTCCAGCGTCAGCCTCACATCGGCCCCTTGCCAAAACGGGAGTCGCTCCTCGCTTTCGTTCGGGGAATGCCGCATCCGGAGCATTTGCGGAACGGCCGGTTTCAAATCGACGTAAATCGGGTCGAGCTGCTGGATCACGGCCATTTCCTGCGGCTGCCCGTTGGTGACCAATGCCCCGACGGTGATCGTCGAGCGCCCGATTTTTCCGGAGAGCGGAGCGTTGACCTTGCAGTATTCCAAATCGAGCCGGGCCAGTTCGAGATCGGCCTTCGCGATTTCCCAGGCGTAGAGGGCGTCCTCGTATTCCTGTTCGCTCATCGTCTTACTTTGGCGAAGCTGTTCGGCACGCTGACGCGCCCGCTCCATGCTTTCGAGATTGGAGGTCGCCTTGTCGAAATTGGCTTTATAGACGGACGAATCGATTTCGTACAATTCCTGCCCTTCCTCGACCAGCGCACCTTCCTCGAACTTGCGTTTCAGGATGATGCCGTTGACCTGCGGCCGGACCTCGGCGACGTTGAAGGCGGCGGTGCGCCCGGGCAGTTCCCGGAGGAGCGGCATCGGCTCGCTCTTGACGGTATAGACTTCGACCGTCGGCGCCTGCGCCTCCGGGGCGTGCGAGCCGTTGGCCGGGGAAGGGGCACAGCCCGTCGAGAAGAGCAGGGCGGGAATCGAAAGGAGAATCAGTAGCGTGCGGATCATGGTTGTAAAAGGCTTCAGGAGTCAGGCTTCAGATTCGGGCTTCACGACTCTTCCTGAAGCCTGAAGTCTGAAGCCTGAGGCCTTAGAGTTCATACGTCTGTTGAATCAAATAATCGACGATCGCCTGTCGTTCGGCGGGGGAGACGGAGACCAGACCGGTGCATTCTTCCATCCAAATGCCGTCGGCGGCGTATTGGATCATATGGGCTTTCAGCGACTGTTGCGTTTCGCCGTACTTCTCGACGAGATTCGCGTACCACTCCCCGCAAAGGGTGTGGAGCGGTTCGTTGTGACTCATCTCGAAGGCGAACGCCTTGAACAGTTTCGTGGTGTCCTTTTACTTGCGCGGCAAAAAACACGACCGGATGTACGCCCGAATGAAGCGGCCTCGCGGCTCCGGATCGGCGGCAATGTAGCCGCTGATAAAATTTTCATATTCGCCGAGAATTTCCCGGTTCAGCTCTTCAAGCAGAACCTGTTTCGAGGCGAAATGGTGAATCAGCCCCCCTTTGCTGACCCCGGCCCGTTCCGCAACCGCATCAAGCGTCAGCCCGGAAATGCCTTTCTCGATGCTGATCTCGGCCGCCGCCTCCAACAGGGCGGCCCGGACGAGTTCCGGCTGCTTCTTTTTGCGGTAATTTTCGTTCATGGCTGAGGCTTAAAAAACACAAACCGACCGGACGGAGTTTATATCGACAACTAAATCACGATTGTTTAGATATAATCATACCGTCCGGTCGGTTTCTGTCAAGAGCCTTTTTTGCGAAAAAAGAAAGAATGAGCCGCGTGCTGTGTACCTGCGTTGGGACAGGCCGTCATTTCGACCGGAGCAACGCGTAGGGAGAAATTTCACCCTCGCGAAAGAGCAGGAATTCGAGTCCTCAGGCGAGGGTGAGATTTCTCGCTCCGCTCGAAATGACAAACAGTGGGGGGTGTCCGCCACCCCCGGTTGGTTGAAACCGACGTTTTCGCCGTTCGGCTAAACATTAATTACGCACCAAAAATTCGTCCGCCGTCTTACTTCGGGGCCTTGATCGCGTGCACGAGGGTATGGCAGAAGAACGAGTGCATGTCTTCGACCAGTTCGTAAACCTTGGACGGAACATGCAGGTTGATGTGGGAAAGCTCCTTGAGCTTCCCGCCGGCGAACCCGGTCATGCCGAGGACGACCGCGCCTTTCTCCCTCGCGTATTCGGCGGCGAGGACGACGTTCGGGGAGTTCCCGCTCGCGGAAATCAGGATCACCAGGTCGTTCGGGTTCATCAAGTTACGCAACTGCCCTTCGAACACCCGGTCGTAACCGCAGTCGTTGCCGAGTGCGGTGATCGTCGAGACGTTGCCGCAAAGGGTCATGATCCGGGGC
The DNA here is from genome assembly GCA_031556455.1 of Thermoguttaceae bacterium. Lineage (GTDB taxonomy): Bacteria > Planctomycetota > Planctomycetia > Pirellulales > Thermoguttaceae > JAVBSX01. The sequence continues at coordinate 28,526 of JAVBSX010000058.1, read as the reverse complement.
GGTTTGTCGTTCGGACCGGCGACGTTTTTGCCGAAATCGGCCGCGAAGTGCACGGCCGCCGCCGCGCTGCCGCCGTTCCCGGCCGTAAAAATCTGCTGATCCGCCTTGTAGGCTTTGCGAACCGCTTCGGCCGCTTCCGCCAATTTCGGTTGATCGACATCGGCGAGCAGGGCCGTGAACCAATCGTGATACTCTTTGACGCGTTCGGGAATACTCGACATTTCCGTATTTGATCCTTTCGTTAAGAATGTGTTCGTGCCGGTATGGGCGGTAGGCTTCGCCCTCTGTCAAATCGCGGCCTCGTTGTGCCGCTGTCGCGTTGAAGAGGGAATTCTAAACACCGACTTGAGTATTATAGAGCGGGAAACCACCATATTACAGACCATTATAGAACCAAGACGCCGTCTTTCAAGGACGAGGGGCCGACTTCCAGGGCGAATGCAAAGTCCGACCGAATTTTTCTTGACAGGATTTGCAGGATTAACAGGATCGATTTTTGATAAAATGAGAGGCCGATAAAAAGTTTGTGGGCTGAGAAATCTCTTCCTCATCCTGTCAATCTTGTTATCCTGTCAAAAAATCCGACTTTGCAATCCTCGTGCCTTTTTTCCAAAAGATGGTACTTTTCTTTAAAAAGGTGGTAAAATGTAGGGATAGGAAAAAGTTTTCTTGCACAAAATAGCGCGGAGGGGTTTTATGAAAAACGGGTTTATTATTCGATCGTTGCTTGCCGTCGACCGCCGCCGTCGGGTGCAACGTCTTTTCGATTCGATCAGCAACGGGATTTTGGTCGCCGGGTTGCTCGCGATTCCTCTGATCGGACTTTATTTTCTCGGAACGCTGAAGATCACTTCCGCCTGGTGGTTCGCGGGAGCGATCGTATGCGGCGGGATCGGTCTCGGGCTGGGTTTCGATTTGCTGCGTCGGAACGATTTGCGGGAATCGGCTCGCGGGGTCGATTCGCATTACCGGTTGAAAGACCGGGTTTTGACGGCTCTCAAACTTTTGTCGCGGGCCGAGCCGACGGCGATCGAGCGGTTGCAGTTGGCCGATGCGGCCGAGCATCTCGCCCAGGTCGATCCGAAGGCGGTGCAGCCGTACCGTTGGCCGTTGCATTGCGTTCAAGCCGTTTTTTCGCTCGTGCCGCTCGCCGTTTTTTGCTTCCTGTTTCCGCTGTTCGGGTCGCACGGTCAAGCGGCGGCGGCGGTTCCGGACGCGACGGTGCTCGCGGTCGAGGAGCAGCTTCGGGAAGAATTGATTCAACCGCTCGAAGAATTGGCCGCCGAGAATCCCGAGGAGAACGAACTTCGGGAACTGACCGAGAAAATGCAAGAGCTGATGAGTCAACTCGAACAGGTCGACAACGACCCGAAAGAGTCGCTCGCGACCGTCACGGAAATGGAGCAGGCCGTTCAAAAAACGATTGAAGAATTCGCCCTTGAAGCGGTCGACGCTTCCCTTCGGGAGGCCGGAGAAGCGCTGAGCAGTGCGGAAGCGAGTCGTGGGGCGGGCAAAGCGCTCAAGGACGGCGATTATTCCCGTGCGGCGGAGGAATTGGAGAAATTCGACGCCGAATCGCTTTCCAAATTGGAACGTAAAACGGTCAGCGAAGCGTTGAAAAAGACGAGCGAGTCGATAAGCCGGCGGAATCTTTCGCAACTGGCGAAGTTGACGGAAAAACTGGCGGAAGAGTTGCAGGAAGGGAATTGCGAAGGTTGCAAAAATTCGGCTTGCGAGATCGCCGGTCTTTGCCGCAAGCAGGGGCTTCGCAAAGGGATCTGCCAAAACCTCGGCTCGAAATTGGCGCTCTTGAGCCTTTGCAAATCGGATTGTGCCGGAGCGTGTTCCAATCCCAATAACGGCCGAAACAGCATCGCCAAGACGAAGAACCCGAGCAAGAATTGGGGGACCGGCGAGGCGGGAGACCCGCGAACGGGGGAAGAAACCCAATTGGATTCGAATCGGGTCCGGGAACAGATTTCCGGCACCCAAGGGGACGGGGCTTCCGAAATCGAGACGATCCGCTCGACGGAGAACGGCGAGGAGACGGTCGGGCGATCCTATCGCGATGCCTATCGGGAGTACAGCAAGGCGGCGGAAAAAGCGCTCGAGTCGGAACCGATCCCGCTCGGACAGCGGCAGGTGATCCGGCGTTATTTCGAGGCGATCCGGCCGCGGGAAGAAAAGTGAGATATGCGGGTAACCGGTTGTTGATCGTTTCAAAAAATCGCCTCCTATTCGGAATTGAATTCTTAAAAACGAAATAAATTCGCGTCATTCCCGCGCAGGCAGGAATCCAGAGATTACGGTTTTCCTCTGGACCCCCGCCTGCGTGGGGGTGACGTCGAGAGTGTTCAGTATTTTTTGCGAAGGTCCGTTAAAAAAGATTTTGAAAACGTTTCCTATGAGATTATTTTTTGCGTCGATCGTTTTTGCGATTTTTGGGTCTATTCCCGTTCTTTTGGCGCAGGAAGCGGTCGAGCCGGTTTCGCAGGCCGAAGCGAAAGAGAAGGCGACCGTCGAGCGGTTTTGGTCGATCCTCGCCAAAAATCCGAGACGCGGCACGTCGTTCGATCGGGTTTACGGTTATTACGTCGATTCCGGCGAATCGGACCTTCTCGTCGAAAAGTGTCGGGGATTGACCGAAAAATCTCCCCAAGACGCCAAAGGCTGGTTGCTTCTCGGGTTGGTGCTTTCCCGGCGGAATGATGATGCCGGGACGATCGCCGCTTACAAGCAGGCGGAATCGCTCGATCCGAACGATGCGATCGCCCCCTTTTATCTCGGGGAAGCCCTGATCGCTCAAGGCCGGCTCAAGGAAGCGGCCCAGGCGATCGAACGGTCCGTCGAACGAAAGCCGGCGAAAAACGACATTCTGCCGATTCTGCAAACGCTCGGTCGGGTGTATGAACGGTTCGGCGACCAGAAGAAATCGGATGCCGTTTGGTCGCGGATCGAAGAGCTTTTTCCGAACGACACCGACATTTTGGTTCGAATCGCCGAAACGCTGGAAGAGGAAGGCAAGTTCGCCGAAGCCCTTTCGCGGTATCAAAAACTGGCGGAGCTTTCGAAAAAGGATGATTACGGTCGCGTTCGTTTTACGCTCTCGGCAGCCGACATTAAAATCCGGCTCGGGAACAAGCAGGAAGCGATCGAGGATTTCGAAAAACTGCTCGGGGAATTGGCCGAGGGCTCTTGGCTCGCCGATTCGGTTCGCGATCGGGTCGAGCGGGTTTTCGTCCGGCAGGCGGATTACGCCGGGTTGACCGGTTATTACCAAAAACGGTTGGAGCAGCACCCGAACGATTTGGAAACGACCCGACGGCTCGCGGTCGCGCTTGTCCGGTTGGCCCGAACGGAAGAAGCGAAAAAGCTCTTGTTCGACATTTTGGAAAAAGCGCCCTCGAACACCAAGTTGCGGCTGTCGCTGATCGATCTTTTGGTCAACGACAAGGATTTCGAGGAGGTCGATCGCCAATATTCCAAACTCAACGAAATCGATCCGAACAATCCGGATTACATCTCCCAATGGGGGCTCGCGGTTCTTGAAAACCAAAAGCTCGGCGAGCAGCCCCGGAAAGACGCGGCCGTGAAGATCTGGACGCGGCTGATCGCGGCCCGGCCGAACGATCTCGGGATGATCGTGATGGTCGCCGACCTCATGTCGGGAGCCGGGATCAATGCCGAGGCCGAGCGGCTTTATCAAAAAGCGGTCGAACTTTCGCCCAACGATCCGACCTATCGGGAATACCTCGGTTATTATTATCATCGCCGGAACGAACGGGAGAAGGCGGTCGAAGCGCTGCGTCAAATCGCGACCGAAAATCGCCGGACGGCCGCGAACCTGACGCAGTTGGGCGGGATACTCCGAAGTCTCGGTTATAACACGGAAGCGATTCTCGCCCTGAAAGACGCGGCCGGACTTGCCCCGAACGATTTCGAATTGCAACTGCGGTACTGCGATTTGTTGACGGAAAACGACAAGATTGAGGAGGCGAAAACGCAGCTTGAGTTCGCCCGAAAGTTGTTGGAAGCGGAAGAGAAAAAAGGGACGGGAGATCAAGCCGGGCCGACGGCGGTCGAAGAACTGGAATCGTTTACGAAGCAGGAAATCAAGCTGTTGGCGACCGCGGGGGAATTGCGATCGGTCGCCGATGCGCTCTCGGAAACGGAAATCGCGTCGACGAAAGATTTTTGGCGATTGGCCGTTTACCGTCAAGCGGACGGGGATTGGGAAGCGGCGACGGTCGCGATCGAAAAAGCGTTGGCTCAAGAACAGCGACCGGCGGACAAGGGAGTCCGTTCTTACGAAGCTCTTTCGCTTTTGGTGTTGCAGACGGCGGCCGAGATTTACGCGAAAGGTTTCAACCAGTCGAAGGCGGCCGAGATTTACGAAAAGCTGGCCTCGGCCGATCCAGCACATCGGGTCGATCATTTGAAGCGGCTCGCGAATTTGCAGCGGGAAATGGGGGAAAGCGACAAGGCGATCGAGACGGCCCGCCTGGTAATGGCGACGGGGGCCGGCAATGCGGCCAACAGCCGGTTTTACGCCGATATGCTTTTGGGGATCGGTCGTCGGGCGGACGGGATCGAGGCGCTCCGTCGGGCGGTCCGGATCGATCCGAGCGACCAGGTTTCGCTCGGAGCCTTGGCCGATCAGCTCGCCGAATCGGGCCAATCGGACGAAGCGATTGAAATCGTTTGGCGGATTTTCGCGCGGACCGAGGACCTGCAGGGAAAGATGGGGGTGATCGGTCGGCTTTCGAATTATTATCAAATGGCCCAGCGATTCGACCAGTTGATCGAACGCTTGCGGCAGGATCTGAGCGATCCGGCCCGACGCCGGGAAGCGGCGTATTGCCTCGCCCAGGCCCATTTGACCGTCGGGGATTATTTCGCCGCGAGAAATGCGCTCGAAATGCTTTTGACGAATGTCGACGAGGAAAAAACGAACGACACGTTTCTTTTGACCCAGCTTGCCCGCGTCGCCGAAGCGCAAGGGGATTTCGTTTCCGCGATCCGGTACCAGGAGATGCTCTGCGACCTGACCTCTTCGTCGCAGGATATGAAGCGGCTGCTCGATCTTTATTACGCGAGCGGCGAAAAGGAAAAGGCGTCCGCCCTTTACTTGCAGACGATCGTCGCGAAAGCGGATCTCGTCGAGCAGATCGATGCGCTCGACAAACTGCTCGCCCAGGAAGATTACCCGACGGCGAAAATTTTGATCGAGCGTTTGGAGCCGAAATATCCGGACAACTGGGAGCTGGCGTACCGGAAGCTGGAGACGTTGTATTGGCTCAAAGACGACGGTGCGAAAGCAATCGCGGCGAAACTTCTCAAAACGAATCTCCCGGAAACGGCACTTTCGGCGGCGAAGCAAAAAGAGGCGAACGCTTTGAAGAAACCCGCCGACGATACGACGCAAGGGCGGTCGCCCGCCTATGGTCGCGGTCCGAATTATTCCCCTTGGGGATTCGGCCGGCATCACGGTTATCCGAATTATGCCTTGGGAAGCGGCGGGGACGCGAATTGGCAAAACCAGAATCAATCGTTGTTGCAAACGGTTTTTCGCGAATATCTGCAACTGGAACAGTATTACTACAATCGCGGCATGGGGAGCAACCGCGTGCCGGAGAAGCCGCTTTTCAAGCCGGAGAATTTCGGCGATGCGAAGTTCGCGACGCTGATTTGGGAAATGAAGTTCGCGTTCGACGAGGACAAGGCGAACGAGCCGAAAAAGGACGAAGCGGATCAAACCGACGAGAACGATCAACAAGCGAAAGCCCAGGAGACTTCGACCGTCCCGGTTGCCCCGGCCGTCGCCCAAGCCGTGCAACAACCGGACGAATCGGCGACGGGCGAAGAAAGCGAAGCGGTCGTTCCGCGAACATTCGAGCGGTTTCTCAAAACGGCTTCGGACACGCTCGCCGCTTATCCGGACACCTCGGAGGATAAAGCGGTTTTGTTGACGCGGTTGCGGCTGGGAAATTTTCTCGGGCAATGGGATCGGAGCAACATTCCGGATATGCCGCCTCAAAAATCGCGGGAAGCCCTGATGCTCGAAGTCAACGCCGCGACAGAACGGTTGACGAGCCGACTCGGTTTGGCCGGGGAAAAAGAATGGCGGCAGGCGGCGATCGAATCAGTGTTTTTAAGCCTGATGCGGCCGTATTTGTTGCAAACGCTCGAATCTCTCGATATCGACAAGGAACTCGACGATTCCGCTTCGGTTTTCGCGTTCATGGGAGAAGAGGAGAAAAAGAATTTCAAAAAGGATGTTGCGTCCCGGATCGAAAAACTCAAAAAGGAAGAGAGTGAAAAGGAAAAAGACCTCGTCCCGGACGCTCAGAAACTTGATTGGTTGCTCGAAGCGATCATGCAGACCGCTCGGGAAAATCCGGACGATTTTTCCCGGGCGTTGGCTCGATACCAAGAGATTGCTTTCCTTCTCAAGAAGAGCGGTCGGGAATCGGACCTCGTTTCCCTCGATGTGCTGATCGAGAAAACCGGAAAGAATTATCCCCAGGTTTTCTTTGTTTTGGCCTCGGCCGCGATCGGCCCCCGGGATTTTTATATGAACGTCCTGTTCAAGCACGAATCTTTCTCGCAAGAAAACGACTCGGACCGGTTCGAGGAAATGAAGTATTGGATTCTCAAAGGCAAAGAGAGCTTGCTTCGGGAACTTGGGAAAAAATCCGCGATCCGGCGAATGCAACAAAATCCTTTTTCAATGAACGTCGGGCACCTGCTTTCGCAATACCTGAACCAAAGGATTTTGTCCGACCTGGTTCGCGTGTACGGCAAAGAACGGATGCAGGAGACAATGAAAAACCATGCCTTGATTTCGTCCGGGCAATACCTTTCTCCGGGAATGGTGTACGCTCCTTACATGCCGATCGCTCCGGGCGGAGTCGCGGCGGAAACGGCGGAGGGTTCGGACGATCGCGAAAAGAAAGTTCTTTCGAAAGAGGATGTCGAAATTTTGGCGGCGCTTGACCGCCGGATTTTCGAAACGCTCGACTTTTATTTCGCGATACAAGGCGAGATCAACGGCCTCCTGATCGCCGAGACGAAGAAATCGGCCCCCACGATCCGACAGCAGCTGCAATCGCTTTCGCAATACCGTTATTATTTCGAAGGCCGCAACCGCTTGGACACCTACGAAATTCAACGGCTTCTCAACCCCGGACAAATGGGGATGCAGTTCGACGCTTTTCTGGCAACATTGCCCCAGACGCTCGGCGGAATCGACGAATTGAGCAAGGGTGCCGCGACGGAAGCCGGCGTTTCGGAAAAGCCGAGCGCCGATTTTGCCGAGCGGTTCGCGAGCTACATCGCGAAAAAAACCGACGATCCGGACCCGGGCGTCAACAAAATCGCCAAGGATTTTCAAGCTTCGCCCAATCCCGCGCAAAACCGGCAGGCGGACGATCCGGACGCCAACTCCAAAATTCTCACGAAGCTGAACGAGGAATTCGAAGCGGCCGAAACGAAAGGGGAAACCCTTCCCCCTTCAAAACTGTTTCTGCTCGCGATCCTGGAATCGCAGGCGGATCGGTTCGAGCAGTCGATCGCCGTTTTGGACGCGATTCCGTTCAGTGCCGCGGCCGATGTCAAGTTGCGGGAAATGATCGTCCTGCAACTTTACCCCCGCACGGAGCAGACCGGCGGTTTGAAACAGCGGGCGCAAAAGGCGATCGACCGGCTGCTCGGTTATCAACTGACCTCAGAAGAGCTGCGGACGCTTCGGGCATCGCTCCTTCTTTTCGACCGAACCGAAGAGGCGAACGCGCTCCGCGACCGGTTGCTTTTGACGGCCAACGACTTGAATACGCAAGCGCAGCTGTTGGAAGAATTGCGGAACGCCGGGGATGCGAAAAAGGACGAAACGGTGCAGTTCGCCCTCAAGGTGTTCCGCTCGCCGGCCCTGTCCGGGGCGAGGGCGATGCAGGAAAGCTCTTACGAACGGCATGTCAAATCCCAGGCGTTGGACATTTTGAAAAACGCGGGGAAACTTGAGGAGATTATCGAGCAAATCGAAGCCCAATGGAAAAGCTCGCCTGGTTCGTTCGAGATCATGGTCTCGCTCATCGATATTTACAATCGGGCCAATCGCAAGGAAGATGCGAAAAAATTGGTCGAAGAGATGGGCAAGCAGGTTCCCGACGACCCGCAAAAAATGCTCGCCTACGCCGGCGTTTTGCGGGGGACGGATCAAAAGGATAAGGCCGCCGATTGGACGACGAAGGCGCTTGAAAAGAATCCGGCCCTCTTTTTCAACAATTATTGGGAATATCAACGCGTCTATACGGATGCCGGGCAGGGGGACAAACTCATCGCCCTGTTGAAAAAATTGAAACCGGCCGATTTGATGCAACAATCGTATGTTCTTTCGGACTGTTTTTCGAATTTGATGCAGAACGAGAAGACGAAAGAAGCGGCCCAGGAATTGTTCGAACATTTTTGGCAGTTAAAAGAAGCGACCGAAGAAGAGCGGCAGCAAATGCGGCGGTCGCTGGTCGACGGCATGATTTTCAATACGAAAGAAGAATTTTATCCCTATTTCCGCGAAGTCGTTCTCAATGCGATTTCCCTCCCGCCCGAGAAAAAGAAAACCTCTTCTCAACAAACGCAGCAGCATTATTACTTTTCCAATCCCCTTGAGACCCGGGGTTGGTCGACCGACCGGACCTTTTCGCTCGGGGACGGTCTTTTGGAAATGGCGGAGAAGAAAAAGAAGCTCGAAGAGCTGCGCGATGAGGTCGCGGCGATCGTCGCCGCCTTTGCGAACGCCGAAAAGGAAAAGCAGACCGCCAACGCCGAGCGTTGGACGACCGCCCGGATTTTGTCGGCGATGATCGAGTTGAAGCTGAAAAACACGGACAAAGGGCTTGAGATACTGAGCGAGTTGAAAGCCGACCCGAAGAAGGAAACGGCCGAAGTTTTGAATAAAACGGCGATCACTTTGGCGCAGGCTCTTGAGGGGGTCGGTGATTCGAGGGCGGCGGATCTCGGCATCGAATTTTGTGAAACCGGGATCAAAACTCAGCGGGGCGGCTTTGCCGATTCGTTTTTAGAAAAGAAGCTGATTCTCCTTTACCTGAAATCGGGGCATCCGGAAAAAGGTCGCGATCGGGGGCTCGACTCGATCCGAAAAAATCTGCGGCTCATGAAGCAATGCGGACCGAACCAACAAATTCAAGTCGGCAACAATTACTACAGTCTCTGGGAGCTTTCCGAATCGATCAAGCAGTGCGGCAACGCCTTGCGAAAGGCGGGTTTCGGGATCGACCTGCTGTTGATTTATCGTCAGCAATGTGCCGGCCAGCCTTGGTATCGCACGTTCTGTTCCAATAACAACATGCAACATTATTCCAAGCAGGTTCAAGAGGTGTTCAATTCGCTTCTTGACGACATTTCCGCGGAAGAGCTCGCAAAGCATATCGACCTGTTGATTCCGCTCGGTTCGGAAGAGGTTCAAGCGGCGACCGCTCCTGACACTGCGGCGGTCGAAAACGAAGCGACAGACGAAAAGACGACGTCAATTGCGGCAGCACAAGAAACCGTCCCGACGATGCCGCAACCGCCGCAACCGCCGAAGCCGTTGGGAGCGGTCGTCGGCACTGAACCGCCCGCCGGCGGGCTGCCGTTGGAGTTGGGGATGTATTTCGCCTCGGAAGCGGATCACGTTCCGGAACTGCCGGATCCGGGACAGTATTTCGACCCGGGAGCGGATCACGTCCCGGGACTAATCGGGTCGGAAACCCGCGACAAGGCGACCACTTCGAAGTTGTATCAAGCGCTACAAATTCTCGCGAAAACCGATCCGGACAAATTCGCGAAGGTCCGGGCCGCCCTCGACGTCTTGCAGGAACGGCATCCCGATGAGCCGTCGATTTGGATCGCCCGAACCTTCGGCCTGCTCATTGCGGATGAGATCGAGCCGATGCTCAAGAATCTCGTCCGATACGGTGATTGGCTAAAAGAAGGAGACGACCCGCCCAAGGATTTTGTCGACCAGGTTTATCTCGGGACCTGGTTGATTGTTCGGACGATTTATAACGAGCCGGAAAAGTACCGTCTCGCCGAATGTTCCGCCGATTGTGAAAAGCTGACACTCTTCGTCGGGCGGCTCGTTGGCAAGAAGATCGGAAACCGCGACCAAAAAATCCGGGACGAGGGGAGAACGCTCAAGGCCGAGATGCAGCGGTTTGTTCCGGATTCGCTCAAGGAACAGCTCAAAATCAGCGTTTCTTCGGAATCGCTCAAGAACTCGCTGCTCCCCTCCGGCGTTCTCGCCGAGTCTTTGAACTACAATTATAACGATATCATCAAACAGTATACGGAGGCGATCAACAACGGCGACGCGGATCAGGTTTTCAAGGTGTTCGAGGACGTCTTCGCCAACGGTTGGCCCAGCGGGCTCGGCAGCTCGGGCTGGACGGGCGCCGATTACGTTCAGGCCAAATACCTGCGGATCATTTTCGATGCCGCGCTTGAAGCCGCCGAGAAGGCCGGCGTCAACCCGGATATCGTCGTCGATGCGTTGTTCAACATCGTGCTGCCGCTGCAAAAGCACAAAACCGCTTTCCTCGGAGTGTACGGCGATTTGGGAGGGCGGAACGGGGAATTTCATTCCCTCGCCGAGCCGATGTTTCAATGGGTGATCAAGGGCAAAAGAACGCGGGATTGCCAACGGCGGTACGCTGAGTTTATGCAATTGCACGCCGAAGAGCCGATCTTCGGGGAAGGCTCGACAAAGACGAAGGACGACCTGATGCTCCCCTCGGAATCGCTCCGGCTGATGTACGGTATCGCGGCGAACGAGTCGGACATCATCCAACCGTGCGTCGAAGGGTTCGTGAAAAAAATTCGGGACGAGCACAAGGTCCAAGCCCCGATTTTCCTGCTAATCGCGATCAACGGCGCGGGCATCCGGGCCGAGACCGCGGATCTGTTCGACCTCTGCCTCGCCCGATACGACGAAGGGGCGAAGTTCCCCCGGTACGCCTATTACATCATCAGGAAACATTGGCAATCGCTTCTCGATTCCGGCTTGAAAGGGTCCGAGGAAATGGCCGTCCGCTGGGCGAATCTTTATTTCGCGATCACCAAGGCGGCGGACATCCAAGGGCGGACCGACGGGTTCCGCAAAACTTTGGACGACCGGCTGATGCTCCTGGGCGAAAAGGCGATCGCCGCGAACAACCTCCCGCTCGCGGTCGAAGTGTTGAAATACTTCGCGCAGGACTCGCCCGATTCGTTCCGGTACCGCGATTTGACCGCTTATCTCAAAGCGTTGGAAGAAAAGCTCGCGGCGCTCGATCCGGCCGCGCGTCGGCAGTTGCTCGGCGAGTTGGACCTTTCAAGCATCGTCAAAACCGGAAAGGTTGTCAAAGACGAGGCGGTCGGAAAACCCCGGGTCGCCGATTCTTGCGGTCTGTCCGAGCTTCCGGTCGGAACGGTCGTTTACCAAAACGATTTCGAGAACGGCGCCGACGCGAACTGGAACAACCGGCAATGCGACATCACGCCGACCGGGAAGCGAACCTATTTGGGCGAATTCTTCAACGAATCGATCCGGCTCGAATTGAAGGACCTTCCGGCCCATAAGTTACTGCGAATCAAGTTCGACCTTTTCATGCTCGATGGGCTGGACGGTTTGGTCGGTGCCCCGCGCTATTTCGGTGTCGATTCCTGGGAAATGAAAATCGACGGGCGGTTGCGACCGATCGCGGCGGCGTTCTCGAATTTTCATAAAGATCCGCAGACGTATCCGGATGATTACCCGCCGCTTTTCGGGATCACGCATTCCTGGGAAAAGCGGGTGCGGGACGGAGCGATCGGAGGGGACGATCTCGAGATCGGCATGTATTGCGGTTGGCATGGGGCTTCGGAAGAAAACTCGCTCGGCACGCAACAGTCCGCCGTTTACGCCGTCGACATGATCGTACCTCACGACAAATCGGAACTCGTGATCGATTTCCAGGCCCGATTTCAAGACGGTCCGTTTTCGACGAGCGTGTACAAAGAGACGTTCGGCGAAGCGTGGGGACTCGACAATTTCCGCGTCGAAACGATCGAGGCTCCCTGGTCGCCGACCGAGGCCGAATTGAAGCAGTGTCTTGAAGCGTTGCTCGAACCGGACGGCATCAAGGCGAACGCCGCCCGATACCGGCTGGTTGCCGCCGGCGACCGCGCGGTCGATTACATGATCGCCTGGGCTGCGGCGCCGGAAAACGAAGCCAAGTTCAAGGAGGTTGGCAAGAATGACTTCTACGGTTTTCGGGTCGTTCGCGTCCTGCAACTGATCGACACGCCCAAGGCCCAAGAGCTGCTCAAAAGATTCAAGATCGGCGAGCCGTGAGATGTTTCGATTGCAAACAGCAGCCGAAAGCGTCAGCGACCGGTTGTGTTTTCTGAATTCGCCCTGTAAGGGCGGCGCATAACAGCCCAGGGCAAAGCGAAGCGATGCCCTGGGACAAGGAACGCACACACCAATTTCGGCCTGTAAGGCCGACGCAAGCCCGTTGTTCCCTTGCCCTTGCAGGGCGGCTGATGGTGGGGGAGGCTCATCACCCAGGGCGTCGCCTTAGGCTCTGCCCCGGGCTGTTACGCGTCGGCCTTACAGGCCGAAGAGTTGCGCGAGATCATTTGCCGATCGCTAGAATCGCGAGACGCCGGGGCCTTCGATCCGGCTTCGGCCGCCGGGAAGCGGGACGAGCCGAATCTGGGTCGGGATCCGCTCTTTGAGCGCCCCGACATGCGAGATGATGCCGATCAGCTTGCCCGCATGCCGCAGATTCCCGAGTGCCGTTAACGCGCATTGCAACGTCTCTTCGTCGAGCGTTCCGAACCCTTCGTCGAGAAAAAACGACTCGATTTGCACGTTGCGGGCGATCATTTGCGAAAGGCCGAGGGCGAGGGCCAAGCTCACCAAAAAACTTTCCCCCCCGGAGAGATTTTTCGTCGTGCGAACCTCCCCCCCCTGGTCGAGATCGAGCACGTCGATTTCAAGCGTCCCGCTCCCGCGAACCAACCGGTACCGATTGCTGAGAACGTTCAGCTGCCAGTTGGCGGCGTCGATCAGCAGGTCGAGCGTCAGCCCTTGCGCGAAAGCGCGGTACTTCTTGCCGTCGGCCGAGCCGATCCGGTCGCTGAGCAACGCGAACCGTTCCCATTCCTTGTGCTGGGCTGCGATCAGCTCCTTTTTCTCGCGGATTTTTTCCTTGTGCGAATCGTTGAGTTTCAGTCGCCCGTCGATTTCCCCCCATTGCCGGTTGATTTCCTGCCAATCGGATTCGGCGGTTTTTCGTTTTTCGCGAAGGGATTCGAGCGGCTCTTCCGGCCGGGGCAATTGTCGTTTTTGATCGAGCAGGCCGCTTTTTTCGACAATGCGTCCGTTCAAGAGCGCGCGTCTTTCGCGAAGCCGGGCTGAGCGATCGAGCAATTCCCGCTGTTCCGCTTCGGGCAATCGAGCGGCGAGAAAATCGGCTTCGTCCCGGAAACCGAGTTCAAGGACCCGTCGGGCGAAGGCCGGCTCTTTTTCTTGCAGCGAAGCAGTTCGCTCGGTGATCGCGGTTTGCAGCATCGCGATTTGCGATTGCAACTCGCCGTCGTTTTTTTCGGCGGCCGCGAGAGCCGTTCGGGCCGCCTCGAATTCGGCGTTGGCCGATTCGAGGGCTTGAGCGATTCGCTTCTCTTCCCCAACCGGATCTTTTTCGCCGAACAGCCCGAACCGCTCTTCGGCGAGCGCCGCTTTTTCCGAAAGACATTTTTCCCGTTCGGCGGAATGTCGGGCCGTTTCGTCGTTCAAACGTTTTTGATGCTCGTGCCGCGATTCGAGCCGCGAGCGGATTTCGGCAAATCGCTTTTGAATCGTCTCGGCTTCGCTCTGGTTGTGCAACCAACGCTCCCGGCGTTGACCCAGCCGTTCGAAAACCGTGTCAATTTGTCCGAAATCGAAATCGGCGGCGAAATCAACGGCGAACGGTTCCAGTTCTTTCCGGAACGCTTCGGAATCGCTCGCGAATCGTTCGGCGAGAGCGTCGCATTCCGATTGCAGCCGGGCCTGTTCGGCGACAGCCCGAACTGCCTCTTCCGTCCGCTTGATTTCTTCGGCAAGTTGCTTGCCTTGGGTTATCGCCCGGTCCAATTCGAGCTTGTTCCCCTCCGGCGTCGGGAGGTGTTCGAAAGCGATTGCAAACGGATGCTCCGTCGAACCGCAAAGGTGACACGGCTTGCCGTCTTCCAATTCGAGGCGACGCTCTTCCAACGATTGGATCCGAACAAGAAGCAAGTGTTCTTGTCTCAAAAGCTCGATTTGATTTTGAACCGTTGTTTCCTGCTCTTGCAGGTCTTGCAGCCGCCGCTCGAAATCCGGCATCGCTCCGGAATCATCGTCGGACAAAACGCGGAGCGCAGCGGCTTTCTTTTGAAATTCGGCCTGTTTCGCCGCAAGGGATCGATTGCTCTCTTGAAGCGAAATCCCTTTTTGCCGAAGCCCGCTGAGATCGCCGACCAACGCGGCATCGGCCTTGTTTTCCTGAAAATAACGCTCGAACATTTCGGCCGCGGCTTGGGATGTCGCCTGCTCCTTTTCCAATCGGGCGATCTCGGCCCCGGTTGTTTGACGATCGGTTTCCGATTGATCGAGCGCTTTTTGAAGGGAATCGATCTCTTTCGTTTTTTGCGAAAGAAGAAGGTCCTTTTCCCGCGTCAGTTGCAGGATCGGTCGCAACCGCTCCGCTTCGTCTTGAACGGCGAGCCGCACCGGCGAAGCGGTCGCGAAACGTTCGTTCGCGGCAAGCAAGAGCTGTTGCAGTTCGGTCCTTTGCCGCTGTTTTTCGGAAAGCGTTCGCGAGTCGGATTCGAGCGACTTTCGCAATTCGGTGAGGACCGCATACTCCCCGGCCAGGGAATCGGCTTTTTGAGATCGGGCGATCCGTTCGGCGTTCGGCTCGAATTCTTTCTCGTCCTGTTCGAGCGCAACCGAATCCTGTCGCAATCGTTCAAGCTCTTGAGTCAATGCCGCGATTTGATCTAAAAGTTCGATCCGGGAACCGAGCCGACCGATCTCCTGCTGCAAGGTTTCGACGTTGATTTTGAGTTCCGCGAGCCGGTTGTTGCAATCGCGTTCCTCGTCTTCGGACAGGAGTGGGATGCCGCCGACTTCCGATTGCAGGGCGTCGAGCTTGATTTTCTCGCTTTTTTGGCGCTCGAAAACCGCCTTCGAAATTTCCGTATAAACCTGCGTGCCGGTAATCCGCTCCAAAATCGGCGACCGCTCGTCCGGATTGGAACGCAAGAACTTGTCGAAATCCCCCTGGGCCAAGAGCACCGTTCGGGTCAGTTGCTCGAAGTTCATTCCCAAAAGTTCCTGGACGAACGGCGCGACCTTGCTTAGCTTCTCTTCGAGAATTTCCCCGCTCTCGGCATTGACGATTTCGTGCGAGGGGGGTTGCAATCTGCCGTCCGGCTTTTTCCGGGCGCGATGCTGCGACCAGGTTGCACGAAAGCGACCTTTCTCGGTCCGGAATTCGATTTCGGCGGAGCATTCCCCCGACTGCCGGGACATGAGCTCGTTTTCCGAAACCGTGATGTCGGCCAATCGAGGCGTCCGGCCGAACAGGGCGAGACAGATCGCGTCGAGAATGGTTGACTTGCCCGCCCCGGTTGGTCCGAGGATCGCGAAAATCCCGTTCGCCGCATATTCTTCTTCGGTCCAATCGATCAACCATTCCCCGACCAGGGAATTCAAGTTTTTCAAGCGAACGGATTCAATTTGCATGAGACGAACTTTCAAGGAACGGGAAGGTTGATTGCCGCGATGGGCAATTTATTGTAAATTGAATCCGTCCCGGTTGCAAGAAGAAACCCCTCCCCGTTTAGCCGAGCGGCGCAGACGCCGGAGCCTATTGGCGTTTTGCCACGGAAGACACGGATAAACACGGAGGGTGAGGTTGGAAAAAAAGAAAGAAGTTCAAATAATTCCGTGGTCTTCCGTGCCTTCCGTGGCAGATTATCCCCCTATTTACTGCCCCGACGATGCAAACTTTACTTCTCCGTCGCATTCGGCTGATGATCCTGCTTTACATGGCGGCGTTGCTGCTGAGCGGCATCACGGCGTTTCCGCTGCCGTGGGAACTGTCGGTTCTCGTTCAATGGTTCGGCGAAGGGACTTGGGCGGGCCGCCTCGTGCCCGGCCTCGCCGATTGGCTCGTGCGTGTGAAAGAAGGGCTGGATTTCAATGCCCGGCAGTATCCGTTTATCGCCTACGGCACCGATTGGCTGGCGTTCGCGCACATCATGATCGCCGTCGCGTTTCTTGGGCCGCTGCGCGACCCGGTCAAAAACATCTGGGTCGTTCGCTGGGGGATGCTCTGCTGCATCGGCATCATTCCGCTGGCCTTGATCTGCGGGTCGATTCGCGGCATCCCGTGGGGCTGGCAATGCGTCGATTGCAGCTTCGGCGTCTTCGGCATCCTGCCGCTCCTCTTGATCGACCACTGGACGCGCCGGTTGGCGGCTTGCGATTGAAGGCGGCCATAATAATCATGCTTTCTTTGTGCGCATGCGTTCTATCGCTCCACGGAATTCCTGGAATGCCGGATTCTCGGCAAGGCCGGCTTCCGTGTATGTCTCGCTCACGCCATGATAATCGAGATTGAGCTTTTCGAAAAATTCTCGTGTCTCTCCATCTCCATGAAGGGCCGCATGCTGGAGCCACATGAAGGCTTCGGCGTCGTCTTGCTTCACCCCCTCTCCGTGCAGATAGCAAAAACCGAGCTGTCGGGCGGCTTCTTCGACGCAAGGAGCCGCCTCGCGATACCAATGCACCGCCTCGGCGAAATTTCGCTCCGTCCCCTCGCCGTAAAAATAACAATCCCCCAATTCGTACATGGCCAGGTTGTGGCCTCGTTCAGCCAGAATCTTGTACAGTCGCACCGCCTCGGTCCGATCTTGTTCGAGCTCATCTCCATAATAGTAACATCGAGCCAATTCAATGGGCGGGCAACCGGACGAATCGGCGATTTGCCTGTAAATTCGTATCGCCTCCGCCTTGGCTTCTGGAAGACCTTCGCCACTCCAATAACATTGGGCGAGGAATAACACGGCGCCAGAGTCACCCGTATCGGCCGCTTGTTTGAACCATCGAACGGCTTCCTGTTTGTTCCGTCGAACTCCAACGCCATACAGAAAACAACTCCCGAGGGCGATCATGGCATCCGCATTTCCCAATTCGGCCGCCTGTCGATAGTATTCCACGGCATTTTGCGGATCGCGACCTTCCCATATATAAAAATTGCAGCAAAATCCGAGATAAAATAACGCTTCGACATTTTCCGCATCGGCCGCTTTTTGAAACCAATGGATCGCTTGGGGGGTGTCGCGTGGGATGTCACCTTTTCCCCAGAGCAAACCCCAGCCGAGTCGCAACTGCGCATTGATGTCGCCCTTTTCGGCTTCCTGAAGCTGTCGTTCGTAACATGCCGGTTCCCGATCGTAACCGAAGTCGTTATCAAAAGATGGGATATAACTGCTGTCGGTCATGGTTCATAAGTCTCCAGTCGCTTGCAAAACTTGACGAAATCCTCGTAAACGGTGATCGATTGCAAAAAGCGAAAGTCGATGAAAAAGCCGGACGCCTTGTGCCGGAAGAATTCGGCGTCCCAGAGTTCGACGGGAACGAAGCCTTGCTCGTAATGGTATTGGAACGGCTCGAATTTGTCGAGGTTCGCCCGAAAATACTTGAGCTTGCCGAGGCAGAGCCGGTTCGCTCGAAACAGCATCGCCAACACGTCGTGCTTCGCGACGTAATGTTCCGTAAAAATCAATGCCGGATGCGTGTTCTCCTTCTTCGAAAGCCAACGACCGTTTTCCAGAACGAGGTCGAGTTTATGGATCAGTTGGCATTTGGCAGAGTTGAGAATGTCGGTCATGATTATTACCGGATATGACTCATCGATTCGATCTCGGAAATGGGCAGCTTCCAATCCCTGTAGGTTTTGACCGTACCATCGACGAAAAGAATGTGCAATTGCCGTCCGTGTCCGCCTCCGAGAATCTGCCGTTTGACGGGATCGGTTTTAGGAGGATAAGCATAAGCGTCGCGATAAACTTCCGAGACTTTTTCCTGGTCATTGGCATAAATGGCGGTTTTGAAATCGTCTTCGGTAAAATCGGACGGACTCATCCACGGAACAGGCAATGCGGCTTCGACGAGCAAAACGGTTTTATCGAGAGGTCGTTTGATCTCTGTCATAGAGGTGCCATGTCCGTTTCCGACGGCATTGTTTCCGACGATCATTTTATACACGGTTTTCGTTGTTTCATCGCTGGAACCGAAGTTTGGACAACCATATACCGACGGCATATTATGGTGAAAAGGTTGACCGGAATCCGGATCGGAATGATATTTCCGTTCTTCTTCGGGGGTATGTTCGATGTACTTGCTGAACTGGATATTGTATTCGCTGTCCCACGGTTCGTCCAAACGGATCTTTGCGTAAACTTCTTTCCATTTCGGGTCGATGGCCTTCGAATCGAAATAGGGCAGTATCAGCGTTCGCCAACTGTGGAGCGGCTTTCCCGTTTCATCAACGGTGTAGGCCGGTGGGAACGAGCCGAAATGGTTATGATAATTCCGAAGAGCGATGCCGATTTGTCTCATGTTATTCACACATTGAAAACATCGAGCGTTTTCTCGTTGATCGCGAAATGCCGGATAAAGTAGAAACATGAGCCCTAGCAAGATCACTATGGAGACCAGTATTTCGAACCATGTCATGGCGAAGCGTCGCGGCATTGTGGTACCCGATATTTCGGTTAGATTCGCTCTTTTAAGGAAAACGGCGTGGCGGGTTTGCCCGGCAAGACGGTCCGACCCGTACCGTAATTGTAATCCACACGGCTTTGAATTTCGAGTCGGTCGCACGGGAGCGGGCCTTGTTCCTCACGAAGGCACGAAGGACACAAAGGACAACCCGGATTTTTCAACCCTTTGTGAGCTTTGTGCCTTCGTGAGAGGAAGTGGTCGAGGGTTGCTGCACCGGCGTCTGCGCCGCTCGGCTAAACGGACGATACGCAAAATCGGCATAAGCGGCGCACGAGAAACCGTTCGATATTTTGATCGAGTGTCATTCGTTTGACTTGCGAAGGTTTTCATTTTGCTTTAACAATTCGAGAACTTCCGTTCTGTCGGGATCGTTGTTCAAGTGAGACGTGGGTTTTTCGGCAAGGCTCATCGCCGTCTCGCCGTTCTTATTGGCAATCTCAGTTTTCGCTCCGGCTTCCAGAAGAACCTTGCACGCGGCGACATGGTTTTTCGATACCGCGAACATCAGCGGTGTCCAGTCATAGGAATTTTTCGCATCGAGATCGGCGCTGCGGTCAAGGAGAAGCTTGCAGATTTCAGCATTCCCGCCTTCGGCCGCAAGGTGAAGTAATGTTTGGCCGCCCGGTGTGCGTTGTTCCACATCGCACTTGGCTCCGGCATCGAGGAGCATCTTGAATACCTCGAAGTGACCGGTCTCGGCGGCGGCGTTCAAAAACGTTGCATCGTCAACCGGCGTTTTCAGTTCTTGGATAAAAAACCGGCAGACATCCGATGAACCGTAGCAAACGGCATAATAGAAAAAGACCGGATAGTTTTTCGGGCCGTATCGATATTTTTTCAACAATTCCCGGCAAGCCGCGACATCATTCTTTTTGACAGCTCGTTCCACCACATGGAAACCGCCTGTTTCAATGCTCGGCAGCATCAAGCCGACGAGCATCAGGATGATTACGAGGACGACCAACAATTCGATCCAGGTAAAGGCGCGTTTGTCTTGCATGATTTTCCTCCGTTCCTGATTGTCCGATCCATACCGCTATTGTAATCCGAAAGGCTTTGAATTTCGAGTCGGTCGCACGGAAATGGGGCTTGTTTCTCACGAAGGCACGAAGGATACAAAGGACAACCCGGATTTTTCAACCCTTTGTGAGCTTTGTGCCTTCGTGAGGGGAGGCCGAAGGTTGCGGCACCGGCGTCTGCGTCGCTCGGCTAAACGGGATTGGCGGAGTCCCGTTTCTCACCCGTTGCAAAAAGAGGGGTTTCTTCTTACAATGACAATTGGATGTTCTTTTTTCGGCTGTCTCCCTCTTTTATGATATCAATGATGCAATTCGGTTATTATCCCGGTTGTGCCTTGCACGGTTCGTCCTGCGATTACGAAAAATCGGTTCGCGCAACCCTAAAAAAGCTGGACGTTTCCCTCCAGGAACTCGACGACTGGATCTGCTGCGGGGCCTCGGCAGCCCATTCGGTCAACCAGAAGCTCTCGACCGCCTTGCCGGCCCGGAACCTCGCCCTCGCCCAGCGGGACGGCATTTCGCAAGTGCTCGCCCCCTGCCCGCTCTGTTCCATGGAACTGATCAAGGTCGGCAACGCCCTGCGGGAATCCCAGCCGCTCCGCCGGGAAATCAGCGACATCGTCGAACTCCCCGTCGACGGTTCAACCGAAGTCCTGAACCTGATCCAGGTGTACCAGAAATTCGGCTTCGAGAAAATCGCGGAAAAAGCGGTCAAAAAACTCGACGGTTTCAAACCGGCCTGCTATTACGGCTGTCTTTTGACCCGGCCGCCGAAAGAGCTGCTGTTCGATGATTGCGAGCATCCCAGTTCGATGGAAACGTTGCTCCAAACCCTCGGAGCGGAGCCGGTCGATTGGAATTACAAAACCGAATGCTGCGGGGCCGGGCTGACGTTGGCCGACGATGAGATCGTGATCGATTTGACCTACAAAATTCTTTCCAACGCGAAGAAACACGGGGCGAATTGCATGGTGCTCGCCTGCCCGATGTGTCATGTCAATTTGGATATGAAGCAGACCGCCATTGAAAAGAAGTACGCCGAGAAACTCGACCTCGTCATCTATTATCTTTCCGATCTGGTCGGCCTCGCCCTCGGCCTTTCCGAGAAAGAGCTGGCGCTCGACAAACACTTCGTGCTCAAACGGTAGGGCCAACAACGAGCCGGGGGCTGTGCCACCGGTTTGTCTCAACTCGTGTTCGCGTCGCGACGTTTTTGAGCTTTGAACGAAACCGGGACCGCAGGTTCCGGCTCGTATGTTTGTTGTTTGTTGCTCGTTGTTCTCATTTCGGTTGTCGGCTTTCTTCGATCAGGGCGGCGGCACCTTGGCGGAAGAGGGATTCGACGACGCTTTTCTGATTTTCTAAAAGAAAGAAAATAGATGTTGACGTTATTAAGGCCGCTAATGATACCGCAAAAACCGTTGTGACAGTGCCGAACGCGGTAAACAAGATTGTCGTCGCCGCACAAGTTCCAAAGAGAATTTTGGAAACCTTCAAGATGTTTTTTTTCCAAAAAAGCAGCAAAGCAACGGGAGTCGCCAACAAACCGATGATGAAACAAACAAAAAGCATGATTGTCACGATGAAAGGGTCCAACAAGGCCAGCACCCCCCAAGAACTCTGCTTTAATCCATCATCAGATGGCAATACGACATAAAGCGTCAAGATATGCAACATGCCCAAAAGATAGCTTTCTCCCATGCACATGGCTGTCGTTAAGAAAAACTGTTTGCTTGAATGATAGCGACGATTCTGATAGCGGGTTTGGTTTATCTCGTTTGACATTACCGACCCTTTCAAGAATTTTGGATAGGATTACATGGAAATAAAACGCAAATGCATTTTCGCTCTGCGGATATTAACCACACTTGCGACTCATTTTTAACAAACATCATTTCGAGCCGTCCGGTCGTCGGCGGCTTTCTTCGATCAATGTGGCGGCACCTTGGCGGAAGAGGGATTCGGCGACGCTTTCTCCGAGTGCGGCCGCCGCTTCGGGCGCCGCGGTTTGGCGGTCCTCGATCATCTGCTTGCCGTCACAGGCCAAGACCCGGGCCTCAAGTGTCAGCACGCCTCCGGCAACGGATCCGAACGCCGCGATCGGGGCAAGGCAGCCTCCGCGCAAGGATCGCAGGAGCGAGCGTTCGGCTGTAACGGCGGCCCAGGTCGCCGGATCGTTGAGCGATTGGATCGAATTCGACGTCGCGGCATCGTCGCTCCGAATCTCGATGCCGAGCGCCCCTTGTCCGACAGCGGGAAGAAAATCAGGCGGACCCAAAACGGCCGTGATATGCCGCTCCAAACCAAGCCGGACCAGGCCCGCCTCAGCGAGAATGATCGCGTCGAATTCTCCGTCGTTCAACCGCCGGATCCGGGTCGGGACGTTGCCGCGAATCTCTTCGATCCGGAAGCGGTCCGCGAAACGGTTAAGAATCTGCGTCTTCCGTCTCATGCTGCCCGTCCCGATCCTCGAACCGGCGGGGAGCGATTCCAAACTCGAACACGACAGGCAGAGCAACGCGTCCCGAAACGGTCCCCGCTTGGGAACCGCCGCCAACCGCAGGCCCGGAACGCCTTCCGTCGGCAGGTCCTTCAAACTGTGAACCGCGAGGTCGATTTCGTTGCGGAGCAGGGTCGCTTGAATCTCTTTCGTAAAGACCCCTTCGCCGCCGAGTTCGCGAATCGGTTCTTTTTGGCCGAGGTCGCCGGCGGTTTTGATTTCGAGGATTTCGACGGCCTCGCCGTTTTCGCGGAGTCGTTCGGCAACCCAATTCGCCTGCCAACGGGCGAGGTCGCTCCCTCTCGTTCCGATCCGAAGCATGCGCGTCACAAGGTTAAGGGTTGGGAGTGAGCGAAAAGTCGGAGACGGAAGGTTGCCCGATTTTGGGCTCCAAGACGTCGAGCCCGATCTCTTTCCGGCCGGTGTTGGAAGGGGTGCCGGCAAAAAGTTTCGGCAGTTCCCGGGCCAGGAATTTCTGGTCGAAATCGGTCGCAATCACCTTGCCGTTGCGGCCGATCAGGATCATGGTCGGATACTCCCCGACGCCGAACTGATCGGCGATTCGTGTCCCGCCCTGCTCGCCCGTCGCGATATCGCAGATCACGACCCAGGGCATCGATTCCTTTTCGAGGAATTTTTGAAGCCCTTTGAGGTTTTGGTCCTCGTTGATTCCAATGATTTCGAAACCCTTTTCGCGATATTCGGCATAGTAATCCCGCATGGTCGGCAGCGCTTCCATACAAGGGCCGCACCAAGTCGTCCAAAATTCGATGAGAACGACCTTGTTTTTGAAGTCGGCCAAAGAGACGTTGCGGCTGTCGGCCGCTTTGCCGGAGAGGCTCATCGTGTTGCCCGGAAGATCGTATCGCCGGGAGAGGCCCAGCAGTTTTTTTCCGAAAGCGGTGTCGGTACCGTCTTTCGAGTTCGAGTACAACTCGCCGAATTCCCGGAAGGTTTCGACGACGAAGGGTTGATCCTGCCGGGCGTATCGTTTCGCGAGCTCGACGAGGTGCTTCGTCAAGACATCCGCTTCCTTGGAAAGATCGTTCGCGGCGAAACGCTTGATCGCGTCTCTCAATTGCCGAGGGTCGACGGCTCCGCCGTTATTCGGATTGGTTAACACGGTCAGTTGAAATCTCAGTAAACGGAAGGTCGCCTGTTTGACGAAATCGGCGAGTTTTTCGTCCTCTTCGAGAATCGCGATCGTCGTCTCACAATCCTGCAATTGTTCTTTTGAGGCGGAACCAGTGATTTGGAACCGGGTCAACAGCGCCCGGACCTTGACGGAAGCGGCCCATTTTTTGAGATCGGCACCCGGCCCTTTCGACAGCAGGGCGTCGCAATCCTCAAGCAGGGATTGCAGCACGGCTCGCTCCTCTTCGCTCAACTGGATGGCTCCGAGGAGCGTCGGATGAGTTTGAATCACATTCTGAATCGCTTCCGTCAATTCCTTTTCGGTTTTGCCCGCAGGCGGAGCTTCTTCGGCGGAAAACAGGCCGGAGCAACCGAAGAGCATTGAAAAAAGAACGAAAAACGGCGGAAAAATGAATTTTTTCGCGCAGCGGGTACGTAACATAAATCGACCTCAAGAAATCAAAAACAAAAGAGAGATGCTCTCCGCTATCCGGTAATTTGGAGGAAACAAAAGGCCAACGGTCCTTCATTCTAAGTGTATACGTCCTGCTATTCAAGCCGGATGCAGGCTTTTTCGTTTCTGAGTGGGTGGGATTTTATTTTTGACTCCCTTGTCGGCGTTCCAATCGTGGGTATATAATTGCCCGTTTGTCGTCGGTTCCAATAACAACTCAGGTTCGGTGTTTCCGGGTTTTAATGAATAAAGTTGACAATTACCGTCTGAACCTCGGTTCCGCCCAATACGCTCCGATCATACTCGGCGGTATGGGGGTCGATATTTCGACCTCCGAGTTGGTTTTGGAAACGGTTCGGCTCGGTGGTATCGGTCATCTTTCCGATGCGATGGTTCCGGCCGTTTGCGACCGGTTGTTCGGCACGAAATATGTCGCGAACAAAGTCAAGCGGTTTCAGGAACAGCAGGCGGCCTCTTTCGACGAAACCCGGATTCCTCTTTACGATCTGCGCGAGCTTCGGCTCGCCCAGATGCAATACATCGAACATACCGTCGCGAAGAAGCAGGGGGCCGGCGGGATTTTCGTCAATTGCATGGAAAAGGTCCTGATGGGCGCTCCAAGCGAAACCCTGGCCGTTCGGCTGATCGCGGCATTGGACGCCGGGGCCGACGGCATCACGCTTTCCGCCGGGCTGCACAACCATTCCCTGCGAATGATCGAACATCACCCGCGGTTTCGGGACGCGAAAATCGGCATTTTGGTTTCCAGTTGGCGGGCCTTGAAGATTTTTCTCCGGACTGCCCAGCGCGTCAACCGGATGCCCGATTACATCATCGTCGAAGGTCCCCTCGCCGGGGGACATCTCGGTTTCGGGTTCGATTGGGCCGAATTCGATCTTGAAACGATTTTCCTCGATGTTCTCCAAAACCTGGAGATCGAGGGCTTGAAGATTCCGGTGATCGCCGCCGGCGGGATTTTCGATTCGGAAGATGCCTTGCATTATCTCGAACGAGGAGCGGCGGCCGTTCAGGTCGCAACCCGATTCTCAATCGCCAAGGAAAGCGGACTTTCCGCGGAAACCAAACAAGCCTATATCAACGCGAAAGAGGAGGATGTTCTCGTCGAGGCAATTTCTCCGACCGGATATCTGATGCGGTTGCTCCGCGAGAGCCCTTGCCTCGGTTCGAATATCTCTCCCCGCTGTCTGCCGCTCGGTTTCGCCCTCGACGGCAAGGGACGGTGCCCTTATCCGGGAGAGTATCTCGCGACGGGAACGACCCCGACGGGGGAAAAATTGCCGGTTCTCGAAAAATCGTGCCTGTGCCAACACATGATCCGGTATGATTGTCATACTTGCGGTCAAAACGTCATCCGGCTCAAGGAAAAGACGAAACAAGAGGCCGACGGTTCCTACATTCTCCCGAGCACGGAGGAGATTTTTAACGATTACATGGGGAAATAGTCGTTATACCGTAGCCGGTAAGGGCGGTAGGCTTCGCCCAATGTCAAACCGCGGCCTCGTTGGGCCGCTGCCGTGCTAAAGACGGGAATACGAACCGGTTTGAGGTGTTAAGACGCAGGGCAGCGGCTAAATAGGCAAGCGTCGCCGGTTTGCGGTAATTTTCTTGAAAAAGGCGTTTTTCCTCTGGAAACGCCCGCTCTTTTTTCCTATACTCCGCCGATTTCTTGCGGTCGAAGTCGTTCAATTTCCGCAAAAATTACGACCTTTGTTTTTTGAGATGCCAAATTTCAACAGCCGTCAAATCATTATTTTTTCCGCGATTGTCGCGGTTTTGCTAGGCTCCGAAGGGTGCGTGAGGCGACGGTTGACGATCCGTTCCGACCCGCCGGGGGCGGCCGCCTATCTCGACAATGAGGAGCTGGGCAAGACGCCGATCTCGCGAAATTTCGATTTTTACGGAAAACGAGAACTTCGTTTGGTCAAAGAAGGATACGAAACGCATACGGAAATGATTTCCCTACCCACGCCCTGGTACGAATGGCCGGGCATCGACTTCT
This sequence comes from Thermoguttaceae bacterium, assembly GCA_031556455.1. Taxonomy (GTDB): domain Bacteria; phylum Planctomycetota; class Planctomycetia; order Pirellulales; family Thermoguttaceae; genus JAVBSX01. The sequence continues at coordinate 2,561 of JAVBSX010000058.1, read as the reverse complement.
TTTCCGAAGTTTTGACGCCTGGGGAAATTACGGACCGACGGCATTTTCATGTTCGTATGAAACCCCAAAATGTCGTCGCTCCCGACAGTTTGATCGCCGATGCCGAGCGAATGAAGGCTCTCGCCCATTCGGGCGGAACCTATCGGGTTGACAGTTCCGTTCCGACGTATCCGGTCCCGACGGTCTCCCCGACACCCGATCCGGCCCAGCCGTTCCCAGTGCCGCCGATTCCGCAGTATCCGGAACCTGAGCCTACACCTTTGCAAGGCCCGCCGGTTCCGAACCCGACGTTACAAACCCTCCCGCCGGTTCCGCCAGCACCTTACCAACAGTCGCCGGGCGCGAACGCGGTTCCGTACCGATAGTTCAAGGCTGTAGACTGTAGGCCGTAGGCTATAGGGCCCGTTGACCAAACCTTTTCCTATAGCCTATAGCAGTTTCGAGATTGCATTGTCAAACAATGTCCTTGTTATAAATAGTATCCCATATTATTGTATCCCAGCTAAAAAATGACCTCTTTGCAATCGTCGCGAGAAAGTTGTGCTTTTTGGATTCGCCCTGAAAGGGCGGCGCATAATAGCCCAGGGCAAAGCGAAGCGACGCCCTGGGTTGCGGACGCTCCCGCCGCCCATCGGCCTGTAAGGCCGACGCAAAGCCCGTTGTTCCCTTGCCCTTACAGGGCGGCTGATGTCGTGGGGGCTTATTACCCAGGGCGGCGCCTTCGGCTCTGCCCTGGGCTGTTACGCGTCGGCCTTACAGGCCGGGGAGCGAAAACCGACGTCTGACCTTTTTGCGATGCTCTCAAAAAGAGTTCAAATTTTTTCTGGCTATCTTTAACGTATCACCGATCTCAAGAGAGGCAAGGATGCCCGATTTTCCGAGGCCAATCACCATCCTTTTCGCGTTGGCTTTTTTGATTCCCGGCGGAGAGAATTCCCGAACGTTCGCGCAGATCGACGGCGGGCTGGTTCCCGTTTCGCAGATTCCCTTGGTGGTTTCTCCGAGCGTACCGCGGGGCTTGCAATCGGTCGCCGAGGGGTTCGGGGATTCCGGCTTGAACAAAAACGCGGCATCCGATTCGGGAAAACGAACGATCGCTTCCCAGGACGAAAGAGCGATCACCCTCGCTTCGGGTCGGCGGCCCAGTTTTTCGGAACAACAGCCGGGCGGTCAACTGCGACCGCTGAGCCGGGAAAAAAACGCGGGCGCTCCGACAACGACTCCGAGGCCGACCGCCGCTCCGCTTCCGACGCCAGGTTCCCAAGGATCGCGAACTTCGGACGGATCGGAAAATTCGGTTGCCGCGAATCATTCGGGCGGTTCGACCCGTCCGACCGTGGGAAATGCCGAAAACGGTGCCGGACAAAAAATCTTGTCTTTTACGCAACAACCGGAACAGGTTCCGTCGACTCCCATCGGAGATGATGTTTTGCCGCAAAGGCCGAAGCAAACCCAACCGATTAACAATTGGACCAACGGCGGAAGAGACAATCCGATTCGGGAAAAACAGCAGGCGGAAAGAAGTCCGGCCAAGTCGAGCGGGTTCCCTTCGAACGAGCTCCCCTCGAACGATCTGCTCTCGAATGATTGTCCTTCGAACGATCCGTTCTGCGAAATGTCCGCCTCGAAAGGGACGCGAACCGAATCCCTGCATCCTCCCCAGCCGCTTCCTTTGACCCGGCCGAGTGCCGAACGGGACATGATCGGGACGGCCGGTTACGTTCAAAAGCCGGCGGCCTCGCTTCCCGAAGAAAAAGGGGGGATGATCGACGAATTTCAGTCGTTTGAAACCCAAGAAGGGTCGGCCGATTCCGCGACCGTCGCGAAAGATTCCGGGATTATGGACAAGGTCCTTCTCGGGCCGAAAGAAAAAACCGCTCGCAAGCCCACGAGTTCCTCGGGAATGGAGATATTGCCGGTCCTTTCCGTTTTGGGCAGCCTTTGCCTCGTGCTCGGAGTCTTTTTCGTTTTCGTCGTTTTTATGCGTCGGGTCGGCCCGAAACATGGTCGAACGCTGCCGAAAGAAGCCTTTGAAAATATCGGTCGGTTTGCGCTCAACCCGAAATTGCAGCTCAACCTGCTCCGTTTGGGCAACCGGCTGATTCTTGTCGCGACGACATCGGACGGAACGGTCGAAACGCTTTCGGAAATCGACCATCCCGACGAAGTGGTGCAGATTCTCGGTATGTGCCGGAAGCTGGACCCGAACGGTTCAAGTGTTCAATTTCAATCGGTTCTCGACGAATTCGCGAGAGAAAAGACGGAAGGGGGCTTTTTCGGTCCCGACATCGCATCCCCGTCGCGACGCCGTTCGAACGAGAAGGACTCGCTCGCCAGTTTCCTCGCCGGAGGAACCTTTGCCTGATTTTTCAATTCAAGGCTTCAGGTTTCAGGCTTCAGGCTTCAGGTTCGAACTCCGTCCCTGAAGCCTGAAGTCTGAAGCCTGAAGCCTACAGTTTTGACCATGAGACGCTCACGTATTCCCATTCTGCTCCCGCTGTTGTTCCTGCTGTCTTGTCTCGAAATCGGTTTCGGCCAAGACGATCGACAGCGGGAATTGA
>JAVBSX010000167.1:0-8014 GCA_031556455.1 Thermoguttaceae bacterium | reverse complement strand
TCGTTTCCGGGATTGCAACAACCGACAAAGATCACTTTTTAATGAAGGAAAGAAAATGAGCCAAGCTCTCAAAATCGCCGTGATGGGCGGGGACGGAACTGGTCCCGAAGTCGTCGCCGAAGGTCTCAAAGTTCTCAAAGCGGTCGCCAAACTCGAAAATATTTCGCTCCAAATCGACGATTTCAGCGATATTTGCGGCAATCGCTATCTCAAAACCGGAATCGTTATCACCCCGGAAGAAATTGAAAAACTTCGCGGCTATTCGTCGATTCTTCTCGGTGCGATCGGACATCCGGACGTCGCCCCCGGCATTCTGGAGCGAGGGCTGTTGCTGAGCTTGCGGTTCGCGTTCGATCAGTATATCAACCTTCGGCCCGTCAAACTGTTCCCGGGCGTCGAAACCCCGCTCAAGGACAAAAAACCGGAAGATATCGATTTCGTCGTCGTCCGCGAAAATACCGAGGACATGTATGCCGGAATCGGCGGCTGGCTCAAAAAAGGGACCGCCGATGAGGTCGCGACGCAAACGGCCGTCTATACCCGCAAAGGTTGCGAACGCTGCATCCGTTGGGCGTTCGAGTACACACGGAAACGGAACAACCCGAAGGGCAAAATGTTGACCTTGGTCGCAAAAACGAACGTGCTCACCTACGGGCATGATTTGTGGTGGCGGACGTTCCAGGAAGTCGCCCCGGACTACCCGGATGTCAAAACCGACTACAATCACGTCGACGCCTGCTGTATGTGGATGGTCAAGAATCCCGAGTATTACGACGTGATCGTGACGACGAACATGTTCGGCGACATCATCACCGACCTGGCCGGCATCCTGCAAGGGGGCATGGGGGTCGCGGCCGGCGGGAACATCAACCCGGAAAAGGGCGGGACGAGCATGTACGAGCCGATGGGGGGCAGCGCTCCGAAGTACACCGGCAAGAACGTAATCAATCCGATGGCGACGATCAGTGCCGTCGCGATGATGCTCGAACAGGAAAGTTTCCAAAACGCCGCCAAGCGGGTGATGAGCTCGATCATGAAGGTGACCGGCACGAAGATGAAATCCCAGGCGGCCGGCAAGATGGGCTATTCGACGACCGAGATCGGCGATCTGGTCTGCGAAAATCTGTAATCGCAATCTTTCGATTCGAATAAAAGCCGGAAAGGAGCCGTACTCGGCGCATTGACGGTGTGTTGACGCTCAATTTCGTAACACACCGTCAATGCTCTAAGCTCCTTTCCGGCTTTTGTTCTTGGACGAATTCGTCCCTTCGCCTGCAAGACGAAAATTCTCTTGTTTCGTTGACTCTGGCACCTTATACTGAAATGCGTTGCGGCAAATGAATTTTCTTATTTGTTCTCAAACCTGGAGATACCGCTATGCCAAAAGTTTTTGGTTTCTTCTTGCTGTTGCTTTTTTTCGGTGTGGGCGGCTGTTCTCGGGTTTATGACGAAAGCGACGTCGATCTCAACGACCAGTTCTCTGACGTTAATCAGGAGATCGTCAAAAGCAAACGTAAAAAAATCTTAAAGGAAATCGCCGAACTGAAAGATCATCCTTGGGCTGGAGAGTATTACCTAGGCAACGGAGTTGAGTTCGGTGAGCGATTGATCCTCGCCCCGGAAAACGGCTTTACCATGACCCTGTATGACAACGCGCATCTCTGGGTCTTGGACTTCGGCATGGCGGTCTGGGACGAGGATCGCGTCAAACTCTCTCCCGTATTCGGCCCGGAGCCAGAAGCATCCGGTCTTCGTTACTATCCCTCCGAGTACTATCTTATCGATTGGGGGCAACGGATTTACCTGATCCGGACCGATGAGATCATCTTATTTTGCAACGCGATCAATCAAGGCACCGAACCGCGAGACGAATATGGCGGCGACTTTTTTATCCGCGTCGATTTGGAGAAAGCGGAAATGAAAGGCAAACCGGTTATTCCCGAGGAATTCCGGGCGTACCTGCTTGATGAGCCTTTTGACGCGGAAATCATCGCGGTGAGCGACATCCGGGAAGAAAAGAGAAACAAATTCGCGACCGTCGTCGTCAACAAAGGGAAAAAGGACGGCCTCCTCCCCGGCATGGAGTTGTTGGTCATGGACCAGGACGAGTACAAAGAAAAAGTGGAACTGTCCAAGGTGGAGGAAACGCAATCCGAAGGGACGCTTTGCTTTGAGCGTTCCTGGCTTAGCGAGAAAAATCCGCCTCCGGAGGTCGGCTGGCGACTTTCGACCTGTCCGAAAGAGAAACGGTCCCCCTCGCCCGGCGGGCCAGCGGAGCAGGACGCGGATCGCGATCCTTCAACCGTCGAGAAGTGATCCGTGCCTTCCGTGGCAAAAACTTCTCATCTTTCCGGCTGCAAAAAATCGTTGATCGAGGCGAGCAACCATTCTTTTTCTTCTTCGCCGCGGTAAGGAAACGGAATCGGCGGGTTCGTCGAGAGCCGGATGTGGTCGCGGCTCCAGGCCGGTTCGGAATCGAGCCAATACCGAAGCCGCAACCATTTTCGCCAATGGAGCCCCTGTCGTTCCAACAGGGATTCTTGAGGGCATTCGGCGCAAATCTCCGGCGTCCGTTCCAGTTCCAAATTCCGCGTCAAAAAGAACGCCCGGGTTGTCAGCCGGATTTTCGACTGGTCGATCGCGAGCGTCCAATTCGTGAAATGAAGATTCGCGAAGGACCAGAACATGAGACCATAGGCAAGTATGCCTCCCGATGTGCAAACAACGAGGAGTATTGAAAGCAAAACGGCTTGGAGCGGATCGAAAACCTGGAAGAACAATTGGCATGCTCGGATTCCTCCCCAGCCGCCGAAGTAAAACCAGACGATTCCCAGCATGAGAAAAAGTCCGTAAAATAACAGTCGGAAATAATGACCGCTGTTCGGGCCGTATTGCGATTCGCTACTGGATGGACAATCGATCTTCAACTCCGTTTCGCTCCGTTGGAGCCTCGCCTTGGCTTCGACGGGCCGCCGGAGCGGATCGGGCTGCCAATCTTCAAGCCGCGGCCCGATGCAATCCCGGAACGGGGCTTCCTTGCCGCAGCCGGGGCAATGCAAGGTTTCGCCGTCGTCTCCCGTCCAATCCTTGAGCGAAAGAACGGCTTTGCAGCACCCGCATTTCGGGCGGAGGAGCATCGGCTCGCCGCCGGTCCGGTACAGGAATCGGTTGGTAACGCCGCGAAGCCAACGAATTTCCTCGCCGCTGCGACGATTGATCTGGATTTTGGATTCTTCGCCGTTGTAAATCGCCAACAGGTATTTTCCCCAACTGGTGCAGCGGAACGACTGGCCGTCCTGTCTAAAAGCGAGGAGTTCTCGCAAGGTCGCGCCCTGGGCTCGTTTCGCTTGGAGGACGGTCTTTCGTTGGAAAAGACTTTTTCTCGTCGCGAAAAATTCGTCCCGTGTGATCCGCAAGGAGCCGGTTCCCCAAAAAGTATCGACCGCGACCCAGCCGAGAAATCCGAAAAACAACCCGCTGAGAAAGAGGCTGAGAAAGGCAACGTATCGCACTTCCCACGAGGGGTAAAACAAGAAGGCGATTTCCGGGAAAATCGTCAGCCCGAGCAGGACGAGGCAGGCGATCCCGATTTTTTCCCAAAATCCCTGCACGCCGCGGCGGCCGAAACGGATCGTCAGTTCCGATTCGGCCTGTTCAATCCGGGTCGGCGAGTCAAGCGGCCGGAGCAGATCGTAGGCGCTGCGGTACGGATCGTCGATTTCCGCCCGGCCGATTCGCGCGGCCTCCTCCCGGTCGATGACGGCTCGACACCAGATGCACTTTCGCTCGGTCGGTTCCAGGTCTTGCCCCGGCTCGTCCGGAACGCCGCGATTGCACACCGGGCAGCAAAGCCGCTCGGAGGCCGTCGCATCGAAATAATCATTGACTTCCGCCGTCGCCCAAAGCTGCTCCTCTTTCGAACGACATTGGATATCGCAAGTCGTTTTGTCGTAAGCAAGCTGCAATTCGTAAACGTTCCCAACCTGTGTCGGCCCCCAATCGCTCCGAATCCCCCAAACCCGGGAGCGAGGAATCGTTTTACGGAATCGCAGAAAAAAGAGCCGCGATTCCCGTTGCATGCTCTCTCGATCAAAATGAAAGACGCGATGATAAAAGAAAAGTCGCAGCACATAGAAAACCGACCCACTCAACGGAATGATCCAAAAAGCTCCCAAGCAGAGGAACACGATGCCTTGTCTCCCATTCTCCGCAACCCAAAAGGCGGCGAGGAACATCCCGCACATCATTCCACCAAAAGCGAGAGCGCAGAGCACGAACAACCAGCCGAATTTTCCGCGAACAGGCGGTTCTTCGAGCGTGAGGGAATCGCCGGAGCGTTCGATCATCAGGTGGGCGGCCCCTCGTTTTTCCGGGCGCGGCGGGATTGGGGGGATCGTGAGCGATTCGGAGATCGGGAACAGGCCGTCGCAATTCCGGCAGATCGCCCAACATTTGTCGGCGGAGACCGCATCCGAATCGACCTCGGCAAAGCAATCGGGACAGACGGTGATGATTTCCTTTTCCATGATTTTTGGGCTCGGCGATCTTGCGTTGGCCTTTCCGTTCAATCTGTAAGTACGGCGACGGTTTCCCGGATTATCAACCTTTTCGAAACGGTAGTCAAGTCGACGAAAAACTGATAGAGTAGCACACAAGAGCAGGAGACGGTCCCGACTCCTGTTTTTCGATCCTTCTCGTTCCTTCGTCCTTATTTTGAGAATCCCATGACCACCATTCGCGGCAAGCTTATCGTTTGGGTCGTTTTCCCGCTCCTGTTGGTTTACGCGTTGATCGCGTTCATCCAAACCCGTTCGGAAGCCCGTTGGGCGCTCCGCATCACCGGGGCCAGCCTCCAGGAAACCACGACCTTGAACGCGGCCCAATGCGATGCCATTTTCGCGTCCGCTTCGGAAATCGCGATCGGGATCGCCAATTACATGATGGTCCAACGGCCGAAAACGGAAGCCGAGATCACCGATTACGTCCGGCAGTGTCTTTTGACGCATCCGGAAATCGTCGGCAGCGCGGTCGCGTTCGAGCCCGACGTCTTCGCCGAGGGGGTCAAACGGTATTCCCCCTTTCTTTTCCGGAAATCGACGGGCGCGGAATTGCAGTACAAGGATTTGGCCAGGGAATACGACTACGAAAATTGGGAATGGTACGAGAAACCGAAGACTTTGGAAAAAGCGTCCTGGTCCAAGGCGTATTTCGACGAAGGGGGCGGGGATATGCTGATGTGCACCTTTTCGGTTCCATTCTTTCGCGAAGAACGATTCGCCGGTGTCGTCACCATCGACATTTCGCTCGACCGGATCCGCGAAATCGTTTCCCAGGTTACTCCCATGGGGGCCGTGTACCGATTGTTCGGCAACAACGGGATATTGATTTCCTCGCCGAATCACGAAGAGGAAATGAAGGTCAACTATTTCGATTTCGCCAAGGCTGCGCACAACAGCTCGCTCGATCTGATGATTCAGGAGATGCTCGCCGGCAATTCGGGAACGATCACCTACCAAAGCGTCGAGACCGGGCTGTCAACCTGCTATGTCTATGCCCCGTTGAAAACGACCGGTTGGACGTTGTTGGCCTCGATTCCGGAAAGGCAGGTTTTGGGCCCCGTCTATTCCCGATTGGCCGTAACGGTCACGATTTTTTGTCTCGGAATGGTGTTGATCGGCCTGATCATCCTATACGAATCGTTCCGAATCACCCGGCCGATCGGGAACCTGACCCGGTTTGCGGAAAAACTCGCGGCCGGGGAACTCGACGTCCAGGTTCAAGGGATACATTCGAACGACGAAATCGGACGGCTCGCCCGGACGTTCGACCAAATGGTGATCGACCTGAAATCGAACATCGATCGACGTATCTCCGAGGAGACGGCCCGCAAAACCGTCGAAGGGGAATTGATGGTCGCCCGGCGGATCCAGGCTTCGCTCCTGCCGCATATTTTTCCGCCGTTTCCGGACCAGACCGAGTTCGAGTTGCACGCCTTCAACGAACCGGCAACTTATATGGCGGGAGACTTTTATGATTTTTTCTTCGTCGACAAGGAGACCTTGGCCCTGGTGATGGCCGATGTTTCCGGGAAAGGGGTCCCGGCGGCGATGTTTATGGCCGTGTCCCGAACGGCGATCCGCAACTTTACGGTTCCGGGGAAATCGCCTCAAACCATCATTTCCGCGCTCAACGAGGTGCTGTACCGCGACAACGAAGACACGATGTTCGTAACCTTGTTTTACGGACATTACAACATCAACACGGGATCGTTGACCTATGTCAACGCCGGGCACAATCCTCCTTATCTCGTGCGAAAAACCGGCACATTGGAAGCGTTGGACGCGACGGGACCGATCGCGGCGGTGTTCGACGACGTCGTTTTCGAACAGAAGACGGTCCAATTGGACTTCGGCGATCTCTTCGTCGCCTTTACCGACGGCGTGACCGAGGCCCACAAGGCGGAGGACGTCGTTCTTTACGGCGAAAAACGGTTTGAAAATCTTCTCCGGGAAGTCGGCTCCGAGCCGGTTGACCGTTTGTGCGGCATGATTCTTGAAGATGTTCTCCGTTACAGCGAGGGAGAGCGTTTCGACGATATTACCCTGCTCGCCCTGCGGAACCGGAGCTAAGTCAACATCGGATTTGAGATGTCTGTGCAGGCGGGGATTCGGAGATTACGCTTTCCCTTTGCACCTCCCCTCTGCGCGAAGGTGACGGCTTCACTCCAAAATGAGAGACAATTTTTTTCTGGGACTCCGTAAGGATTTGGAGCAACCGTGAACGGTTACCATTTGGAAAACATCTCAGCTCATGAAATCATGTGGAAAAACTGCTCTGTATACGTCCTTATTCTTTGGGTTTCGTTCCTCGCAATGCACGGCTACTATGTCCTGCTGGATTGGCGTCAGGTCCCTCATCCGTCGTATGTGCCGTTGGCATGTTTCGTCGCGACCCAAGTTTTCGGGCTGCTGCTCGCCGTCATCTTCGGGACATGGAGAATTCTTCGCGGCCCGCGAAGAATAAAGGCCGCGGCCTGGTTGTCGCTTGGCTTTCTTCCCATGTTCATTTGGTATTCGCAGGTTTCCTTGAACTTTCAAATCTATGGCGAACGGAATAACCGGCAGACGGAAATGCATTGGTATTTCGTGAGCTCCCCTTCGATTATCGCGGCTTTGGTCGACGGTGTCGCCCATTGGACACTTCCCGGTCGATTGGAAGGAAACCATGTTGTGATGTTTTACGACCAAACCATTCCCGATCCGCAAGCCGATCTCACGGCGATGGACGAGTACATCGAAAACGAGGCGAAATTTCTCGGCGTTTCACCAAAAACAAAATTTCACTGGGTCCGAAAAAACATGTTCGGCCTCTCCGGCGGTTTCGCGATGCCAGGCCTTGCCGTTGCCGATCCCAATGACCCTCGCGATAGTTCGGACCACAGCGTCACTTATCTTGATCGCCATGAAATCGACCATTGCGTTATAGGCCCCCATGGTGCCGTCGCCGTTTTTATCGGGCATTATCCGCCGACGCTTTTTCTCGAAGGCTGGGCCGTCGCCCGAGCCTCCTCTTGGGAAAATGCGATCGTCCCCTCCTGCCGTGAATTGAGGAAATCGAGTCGGTCTTTGTCCGTTCGTGAGATGATTTCATCGGAATACTACAACCAAAGCGACCAGAGAATTTACACTCAAGGCGGTACCCTCGTGAAAGTCATGCTCGATCGATTCGGCCCGGAGAAATTCCTCGAGCTTTATCGAACCTGTTCACGAAAGACGATCGAGGCTGATATCCGGCGGATTTACGGCTTGACGCCGGAAGAGCTCGATTCACTTTATTGGCGGGAAATCGATGCGTTTCTCGAATCGCGTTTCTCGCTTTTGCCCCTACGGTTGCACTTACTGTTATCTGGCCGGAACGCCGGGCGTCAAATTTTCGCCTTCGGTCAAGATTTTCACGAACATCGAGGAAGTGTTGGGCACGATCGACAAAGCCGCCCGCAAGATCGGTCGGCCGA
>JAVBSX010000323.1:0-14923 GCA_031556455.1 Thermoguttaceae bacterium | reverse complement strand
GAGAGGCGGATCGGGAAAAAATCGAGGAAACCAAAAATCTTGAAGAGCGAATCAAGGTGATTCGCGAAATCAAGGAGTATCAGGATCGCATTCAAGGAGCCCGGACGCAAGACGTGATCGATCCCGAACTTCGAGAGGAAGACAGTCCGTATGATGATGCCTACGACAGTACGCCGACGGACCGGGAATTGGCTTCGTTTCTCGAAAAAACGGATTCGCGGCATCGGCAATTTCTTCTCGGCTTGCCGCCGGAAAAATTCTTTTATCAGCTCTTGCTTGATTTCGGCAATGCGCGAAAGAACCGCTCAAATTGGTGATGGTCGCGATTCTTCGCCGTCTGTTTCCGGCAATATGTTCGAAAAGGCCGAAAAGAGACTGTAAGAAACTTCCAGTTTTCACTGAAATAGCCCCTATTGAAAAAACGTTGTCCGAATTCCTTGATGATTCTCGGAAGCCGGGACGGCTGTTCATTTCAAGCGTTTCTTACAGCTCTTTCAGGCCAACTTCGAATCCGCTTTTGGCCGATTGTGTTTTGTGCAAGAGGTCGAATTTGACACGACAAGCTGAAATCGCTTTCGTGTCTCATATGGGATTCTTTTCGACCATAGGCATGACGCCTGTATGTCAGCCGAGAGAGAATTTTTTCAAAAAATTTTTGAAAAATCGAAAATTGCGAAGCTGCGCAAAATGAGTTGCCCAATCGCACAAAGTTTGCCGTTTAGTCGAACGGCGAAGACGTCGGCGAAATATCTCGCTAAAAAGCAAAAAAACCGCTCAAGGGCCCGGAGTACCGGTCAAATGGGCTTTCGAGAACGTCAAAACGGGCAAGAAAATTGCCGGAGAAAGAGCCTATTTCGCGAAAACCGTCGTCTTTTCGGTCGGCCCTTCGAATTCGTCCAACCGTTTCAGAGATTCGTCCAGGAAACCGCTCAGCTGATTGGAGCGGGTGGGATGCCGGAGTTTTTTAACCGCTTTCGTTTCAATTTGCCGAACCCTTTCGCGAGTTACGGAAAAAATCTTTCCAATATCTTCCAACGTGTAAGTATAGCCGTCGGCCAGGCCGTATCGTAATTTGATGATTTCCCGTTCCCGGAACGACAAGTCTTGCAGAACGGTTTCGATCCGGGACTTCAAGGCTTCGCAATTCAAACCTTTGAGAGGGTCGCCTAAACGATAATCTTCGAGATATTCTCCGAAAGATCCCGAGTCGAAATCGCCTAACGACTGGTCCAACGAAACCGGGCGTTGATTCATTTGCAGGACCGTTCCGACTTCGTGCAACGACATTCCCGCGATTTCAGCAATCCGGTTCAGGTCGGCGTTTGTTCCGGATTTCATTTTAACGTCCTGGGAAATGGACATCACACGGTTCATGGTCTCGATCATGTGAGCCGGAATCCGAATCGTACGACCGAATTCCGCGATCGCCCGTGATATCGCCTGTCGTACCCACCAAGTCGCGTAGGTCGAAAACTTGAATCCCTTGGAATGGTCGAATTTATCGACCGCCTTCATCAATCCGGTGTTTCCCTCTTGAATCAAATCAAGGAAACCGAGCCCGCGATTCTTATATCGTTTTGCAATCGAAACGACCAATCGAAGATTTCGCAAGGAAAATTCTTTTTTCGCCTCATCGTATTCCCGGGCCAATTGGGTGTTTTTTTTCAATCGCTTTTGAAGCGTGCCGGGAGTTTCCAGGGTCAATTCCATCAATTTTCGCAACTTTTCCCGACACTGGGCGACCGAAGAACAATGGGTCAATCGTTTCAATTTTTTCGCGAACGGTTGTTCCGGGGAAAGCCCTTTTTTTTCGGCCGCGAAAAGTACCGCTTTCAAAACCATCATTCGGGCGGCAATTCGCTGCAAACGTTGCAGGGCGGGTTTGAGGCGGTCCATTCGCATCTCCAACTCGCAGATCAAGCGAGCGGCACGGATTCGACGATCCCGGATTCGTTTCCAAGTCGCTTTTTTTTCCTCGGAATGACATCCCAAAGAGAGAAAGGTCTCAAAATCGAGGCTGTTGCGAACAAGAATCGTGCGTAGTGTTACGATATTTGTTTTCAAGAGGTTGGAGATGTGAGTCTTTGCGCCCAAATCCGCCGCGGAAATCTCCGAGGTACGGTCCAGACGGGTTTTTCCCGCCAACACCTTTTCAAATATCTTGACGGCATGCCGGATCATGAAATCCGAGCTGAAAAAATGCTCTTTGTATTTTTTTCTTCGTGTGCCAATGCGAACGGAAAAAGACTTTTCTTCTTTGCCGGACAAAAGAGGGATTTCCCCCATCTGGATCAAATAAACCCTGACGAGATCATCGTGCGAGCGGGAGTCGTTTTCGCCGGAATCTTCGGAACCGCTCGAACGTGCCGTTTCTTCATAGGTTTTGGCAGAACGAGAAACAACACCGCGACCCAAACCGAAAGCAGAATGGCTCGTGTAATAGTCGTCATCGAACGAATCGTCATCTTTTTCGAAAACATTCTCGGCACCACCGCGCTTTACGAAAGAGGATGCTTCGTGCATCGCATCAGAATATTGATCATAATAATTTCCCATTTCTCCGTCTCCACACTGAAAAAGTGCAAGGAAAACCCGCGGCCGATCACGTTCGCAACGTGAAAACAGAGTATAAAAAGCATTTTCCGTGCCAGATAGGAAATGTCGTCCGCAAAACAGCTTGGGAATCAGAAAACACGGACTGTAGCGGTTAAGGTGCTCAAGAAACAAATCGGTTAAGAATCCGATCAACGCGCGCATCAAAACGATACAGCGAAATGAAGCATGATGCAAAACGATGCAGTGTCGTTTTTTTCGCTTTTGCGAGCGTACAAAATTGCGAAAAGCTAAACGTCCCAGGCGGGGGACGCTTCATCTCGTGAGGCGAGCATGAGCTTGAACTTCGGGCCGAGAATTTTGCGATGCGTCCGCAGAACCAGCTCATGTGAGTTGTTTTCCGCGGAAATGTGTCCCAAGCACGCCCATCGCAGCCGCTCACCCGCCGTTTGGAGCAGTTTCGCCGCCTCTTCGTTGGAAAGATGACCGCCGGAGCCGAGAATCCGCTGTTGGAGCGGGTAAGGATAAGACCCGTCGCGCAACATTTTCGGATCGTAGTTACTTTCCAGCAAAACGGCGTCCAAGCTCGCAAGTTGATCGGCTAAACCGGGAAAAACATGCCCGAGGTCCGTCAAAACGCCGAACCGCGACCGACCGTCGTCGATCACGAATCCAACCCCTTCCGTCGCATCGTGCGGGGTGGGAACGGTTTCGATCCGGAGATCACCGAGTCGAAATGATTCGCCCGCCCGAAAATAGCGGACATCCTCGATTTTTCCCAGCGGCCAACGGCCCATTGCCTGCTCGAACGTTTGTTGGGTCCCCCAAAGCGGAATGCCGAATTTTCGCTGAAAAATTCCCGCCGAGCCGATATGATCCCGATGATCGTGGGTTACCAAAACGGCTTGGACGCTGCGAATGTCGATCCGATATTTCGCGAGCCGCTTTTCCGCCTTCTCACCGCTGATCCCGGCGTCGACGAGCAGTCGAGTGCCGCCGGATTCGATGTAGACGCAGTTTCCGTTGCTGCCTGATTGAAGGGAGATAATTCTCAATATTAGGACCGCTCGCTTGTGCCGCCTAGAGCGTTTAACGAAATGATATGACTAGCCCCAAGCGTAAGCGCGGGGGGATTGAGCCCATTTCAGACGCAATATCACCCCGCGCTTACGCTTGGGGCTAGTATCAATGAAAACGTGAAATGTTGGAGTTTATTAGCTTGAGCCTACAGTCTACAGCCTGAATCCAAGGTTTTGTTTCGACAACATCGGCATCAATACTGCAGTTCAACGAAGGTTTCGCCTCGCAAAAAGTTCCAATCGTACTGGAAGACATGCCCTTTCTCGCACATAAAGCTCAACCGGCAATAGGAGCGGTGATCATGCTCCGAGGTCAGCGCCTTTCCGTCGATACCGGTCAGCGAAGTGAACGAATAGCCGCAAACCGGGCAGAGGAGTTTCGTCTCGCCGGTTGTCGCGTCTTTTTCCAAATCAATTTTTACGGATTGCTTTTCCATAATCGATATTCTGTGAGTATATACCGTAGCCGGTATCGGCGGGGACCTGCCGTCCAGGCAAAAAGAACTTCGCCCTCGGCCAAACCGCTCTCTCACGGTCGCGGCTCCGATCAGGTCGGTCGAAATTTTTCCTGAAGTTCGGTAAATATCGGCGTGCTCTTGGTTCAGGACAAGAGCTGTTCGAGAGCGCCACGGACCTGGCTTTCAAGCATTCCCTTGACGATCATCGCGGCGAACGGCAGATTGATCGAAGCTTGGACCTCGCCCGGCTCCGATTTCAGGCTGCCGTCGACCGCGAATCCGTAAGCCTTGAACGAAAAATCGGCGTGATTCGGGTCGCTCCAGTTTTCCTTCAGGTCGGTTACGTATTGGGCCTGCTTCTGGACCTCTTCGGTAATCCGTTTTTTGATCCGGGCGGTCGCCTCTTCGGCGGAAAGTTTATGCGAAAATTTGAAATTCAGTTGAGGCATATCGGTAAGGGCTTTCGCCGAAAAAATTTCTTTTGAGGTGTCGAATGAGCGGTGTCGAGCGGCGTTTTTCGATCAACCTTAACAAATCGAGGCGTCATTTCGACCGGAGCAACGCGCAGGGAGAAATCTCACCCTCGCGAAAAGACTCGGAATTCAAACTCTTGTGGCGAGGGTGAGATTTCTCGCTCCGCTCGAAATGACCGTTTCCTTTAATTTAACGGGTATCCTAAACCCCGATCTTGGCTTTGAGTTGCTCGATCAGCCGCAGGGCCTGTCCGATTTCCGCTTTTTGTCGTTCGGGTTCTTCTGGAATTTCCCGCTCGATCGTGAGCGGCCCGTCGTACCCGACCTCTTTGAGCGTCCGGAGAAACAGTTCGGCATTAACCTGGCCGGTACCGAAAGGGACTTCCGCGCCCCAGTCGACGCCCGGGGTGCCGGTCGTCGCCGTCCCGTCTTTGCAGTGCACGCCGCGAACCTTGTGTGCGACTTTTTTCAGAGCCCCGATCGGATCGCCCATACCGTACAGAATCAGGTTCGCCGGGTCGAAATTGATAAACAGGTTGTCCGCTCCGACGTCGGAAATAAATTCGAGAAGCGCATCGGCCGGTTCCTGGCCGGTTTCCAAGTGCAGCGTTTGGCCGTTCTTTTTCAGGTATTCGCACAGCTCGCGGATCATCGCGACGATGCCGGGATAATCGGGATCGGTTTTTTCGTGTGGGACGAAACCGATGTGCGAGCCGATCGCTCCAACGCCGAGAAGTTTCGCGAAATCGGCGATTTCCTTCGTTTCCTGGAGCCGGGCCGCCCGGGTCGCTTGCGGGACCAGCCCGACGGTTTCGGCCGTGATCTTGATCGAAGCGTAGGATTCCCCTTCGAAACCGCAGAAGACGGTCGTAATCGTGATCCCGTAATCCGCGAGTTTCTTGAGAAACTCTTTCGCCTTTTCCGGCGTCCGGGATTCCTTGTGCGGGGTGTGCAACTGAACCGTTTTGATCCCGAGGTCGCGAACGACCTCAAGTTTGACTCCGAGTCCGGCATCGATACTCGCGAAAACACCCACCGGCCATTTTTCCATGATTTGATTCCTTTCCTTCGTTATGAAAACATTATCGGTCCGCACGAAAATTTTTATTTGATTTGTAAGCGCGAACACCACAAGTCCCTGATTTTCAAGATCGCCCTTCGTCACGTCTTGAAAACCAAGAGCCGCATTTTATGAACAGATCCGTGAAAGCCGAGCCGCGTCAAATCACCAAGAGAGTCGGGCGGCTTCCTCTCCCCATTCGATACCAAAAGGTCATTATATAGAAACACAATTTCAATAACAACCGGTCTTGTTTTCAATTGTTCAAAAACGAACAATGCTTTCAAACAGGGCTGACGGCCCGTACATCGAGGGTGTAGTCAATTTCGCTGGAGCGTTTAGGCAAATTGCCCCGACGGGGCAACAACAAGGTAGCCGGGGGCGAGCGTAATCGCGAACCTCCGGTGATCAGGGGGCCGATCGATCGCCCCCAACGGGGACGTACAATGGACTCTTTTTTTGTGGCCCCCGTTTGGGTGCATTTGGCTTGGTGCTTTGTTTCCGGGGGTTCCGCGAGTACGCTGCACCCCCGGCTACCTTATATGCCCCCGTTGGGGGCAGAAATTTCCCCTCAAACTTTTTTTACTGCACCCGTACATCGAGGCCACAAAGCACCCTACTTGCAACAAATGGGGCGTCGATGTAGACTTTGAAATGAAAATGCTCCGCTCCGCGAGAATCCTTGAAATCGCGGTCTTCCGGCCGCGTTGTTTTATACCTCAACCTTTTCCTGATCTCGGACGGTCGTTTCCTATGATTACCGCTCTTGAAACCGCTCGCGTCAAACTTGAGTACCCGAAATACAACGCCGGCGAAAAGGTCGCCCTTTTCATTCCCTGCTACATCGATCAATTCTATCCGATGATCGGTCGGGCGACGGTCCGGTTGCTCGAAGAGGCCGGAATTTCGCCCGTTTTCCCGAAAGAGCAAACCTGCTGCGGCCAACCGGCGTTCAACAGCGGTTATTGGAACGACACCCGCAAAGTGATCGACCACTTCGCGAAGGTCTTCGATCCGTATCCCTGGATCGTAACTCCGTCCGGTTCCTGCGCGGCGATGTGCCGGCTCTTTTACGAGGAAGCCGCGCCCGGTTCGCTCGGGGCGACGGTCGGCAAACGGGTCTTTGAAATCTGCGAATTTCTGGTCAACGTCCTCGGGATCACCGACACGGGGGCGAGGTATGCCAAAAAAGTAACGATGCATATCGGTTGTCACACACGTCGGGAGCTCGGCCTCGCGGAATCGGCAATGACGCTGCTGCGGAGCATTCGCGATTTGGAGTACCTCGAACTGCCGAATATGGACGAATGTTGCGGTTTCGGCGGAACTTTCAGCGTCAAGATGCCGGGCACCTCGCTCGCGATGGGCAAAAAGAAGATCAAGAACATCCAAAAAACCGGCGCCGAAGTCGTCGCGACGACCGACATCAGCTGCGCGATGCATTTCGGCGGAATGATGCGGCTCGATCCGACGATGCGAGACATCCCGATCGTGCATCTGACCGAACTGCTGATCCGGAAATGAGCGACATACCGTAGCCGGTATGGGCGGTAGGCTTCGCCCTCTGTCAAACCGCGTCCTCGTTGGGCCGCTGCCGCACTGAAGACGAAAATTTCTGCCGCTGTCTTCGCAGAGCGAACGAGGCGGGCTCCTCCTTTCGCATTTCCGGAGCTCCGGCACATCGTCGCGAAAGTGCGACGGAATTCAGAAGTCCCGATCGTAACGGTTATAATGAGGATCGCGGCGCCGATCCTTGCACTTGGGCAACCGGGCTCTCGCTTTTTCGGGAAAAAATGCTATGATTCAGGGTTATTGACCGCCCCCCCCGGTCATTCTCCCTTTTGTTCAACCCAGAGAAAACATGCCCGGCGCCGGCGGTCACTCGAATCATCAAATCCGAACACGCTCCGAACGCGTTGCTTCGGTCGTGCTGCGACCCAGACTTTGGTCCAAGCTCATTGAAGTGTTGCGCAAAGATCTGCGGTTTTCGCTGATTCTTATAATGCTGCTGTTCAATTTGTTCGTTTGCTGCATTATCGAAGCCTGGAAGCCACCGTTTCCCTACCGGCTCTATGATGTTCCCAACCGGTCAATTCACTGTCAAACGCCGTTCCAAATCGAGGATCCCGGCGGGACCGAGGCCGCGCGGGAACGAGCCGTTCGGGCGACCCCGCCGGTCTACACCCTCGATTCTCAGCCGTTGATCCAGGAACGGGACGCATTAATTAATATCGTAACCGGTTTGGTGCAAACGGCCACTTTCGAGGAAGCCTCCGATTCGCGAATCTGGACCGACTTTCTACCTGTTTCCCAGTCGGAAAGCCCGGCCGATACGACGCTTGAATCAAGAACGATTTTCGATGCTTTCAAATCCGCTTTTGGAGACGAAGCCCACTTGTTGGCCTTCCAGGAATCGCTCAAAAATGCGCTCAAACAGCTTGAGGAAACCGGCTTTTTAACCGAATTTTCGCAAAAGCTGACGGAAAAATGGAATCAGGAACAGGTTTGGATCGTTCTGCCCGATGGTAAGGAGACCAAGGTTTACAGCAACGAAGTGTTACTCGGCGACGCCTCCCGATTGCAACGCTCCCTTTCGCGGGAATTTCCGAACGAAATCATTTCTCAAGCCTTTTTCCGTTGGCTCTTGCCGCGAATCAAAAGGATTCAAAGCACCTTGAAACTGGACGAGGGCAAAACGGCGGCCGCGATTGAAAAAGCGGTTGCCGCCGTTCCCACGGTTTTCCTCGATTTTCCCCAAGGTAAGCCGTTGGCTCCCGCCGGAAAAGAGATCGGTCCGACGCAAATGCGATGGTTACGGGAGGAATATAAGATCGAAATCTCGCAATTGACCTTGCGACAGAAATTTTCACGTTTTCTTTGCGTTTATTTTTTGATCGTCGTCGCCCATTTCATCGGTTGGATTTATATGTATCGTCGGGAACGGCGCAAACCGAAAACCTTGACGAGCAGCGCGTTGACGATTTTTTTCATGCTCTTGGCGATCGCGACCGCCAAGTTGCTGGACCTGATTTCCAACGAGCAAGGGCTGCTGGCCCTGATCCCGCTCCTGATATTTGCGCAGAGTCTCGCGATCACGTTTTCCTGGGAACTGTCGATGGTTTTGTCGTTGAATCTCGCCTTTATTCTGGTGCTCGCCGACGGGACCCGTTTCGGGACGATGCTGATCCTGGTCGGCACGACCGTCGCGGTGATCGAACAATTGGGCCGGCTCCGCAGCCGCAGCAAATTGATTGCCGTCGGGCTGATCGCCGGGATCGTCTCTTCGACGATCACTTTCGCGGCCGGAGTCCTGGACGGGCGTCTGATCGATGCTCCGCTTTGGACCGAGTCGCTTTTGAACGGCCTTTGGACCTTGGCCGCCGGTTTCGCGATGAGCGGCATATTGCCGTTTATCGAACGACCGTTCGGCATCCTCACGGACATGAGCCTTTTGGAATTGGGAGATGTTTCGCATCCGCTCCTGCAGGAATTGATTCGTCGGGCTCCGGCGACCTACAGTCATTCGATTCAGGTCGGCTCAATCGCCGAGGCCGCGAGCGAAGCGATCGGCGCCCGCAGTTTGATGACTCGGGTCGGGGCGTATTTTCACGACATCGGGAAAATTCTCAAGCCTCAATTTTTCTCGGAAAACCAGACATCCGGCGAAAACGTACACGATACCCTCGAACCGCGAATGAGTTCGCTCGTGATCGTCGCCCACGTCAAGGACGGGGCCGACCTCGCCCGGCAGCATCGGCTGCCGCGACCGCTCATTGATCTGATCGAGCAACATCACGGGACCTCGCTCGTTTCCTACTTTTATGGAATGGCCTCTCGCCAAAACAAGGACAACCCTTACGGCCAAGGGGTCGAGGAGAGCTCGTTCCGTTATCCTGGGCCGAAGCCGCAGTCGAAAGAGGCGGGAATTTTGATGCTTGCCGACGCCTCCGAAAGCGCCGTCCGGTCGATGGGAGACGCGGCGACCCCGGGCCGGATCGAAAATATGGTTCGGCAAATTACCGAAACGAAACTCAAGGACGGCCAGTTCGACGACTGCGGCCTAACCTTGCACGAACTTCGGGTCGTCGAAAACACCATCATCAAATCGCTGATCGCGGTCCGACACACTCGAATTAAATATCCGGGGCAGGGAGACAAACCGTCCGAGAATCCGAAATCCTCGCCGGAACTTCGGTCTCCCTCGGCTGTCAAAGCGGAGAGCTCGATCGTTTCCGACACCGGCAAGCTCCTCAAGAAAACCGACGAGAAACGTTCTTAAGTGTACAAATATCGAGTTTGACCTCTTTGTTCATCCCAACGCAAAAAACAAGAATCGGAACCGCTGGTTCCGGGAACGACCGAACGATACGGCCTTCGCATGGTTGAAAACGCGATTTTTTCCCCGGAAGAACTGGTTGACGAAATCATCTTGACGATGGTCGACGGGGTCGGTTCCCTGACGATTCGGCGGCTGTACGAACATTTCGGCGATGCCGCGAGCATTCTTTCGGCTTCGAGCGAGGCCCTGCAGGCCGTCGGCGGGATCGGGCCGAAAATCGCCGCCCAAATCGCCGCCGCCCGCGAAACGTGTTGTCCGGACGGGCTGATCGAGCTTTGCCGTCGGGAAAAAATCGACCTGATTTCCCTGCGGGATTCGCGGTATCCGGAACTCCTGAAAACGATATACGATCCGCCGCCGATTTTGTATCTCAAGGGGACACTGGACCAACGGGACGCTCTCGCCTTGGCCGTCGTCGGGACCCGTCGGATGAGTCCCTACGGTCGGAAACAGACGACCCGGCTTGCCGGGGAACTCGCGAAATACGGCATCACGATCGTGAGCGGCCTCGCGAAAGGGATCGACGGGGTCGCGCATCGGGCCGCGCTCGCGGCGGGCGGGCGGACCTTGGCCGTTCTCGGCGGCGGGCTTTTGCGGATGTATCCGAAAGAACACGCGGGGTTGGCGGAGGAAATCGCCGAAAACGGGGCCGTGATCAGCGAATACCACCCGCTGATGGAGCCGAACAAGGGGACGTTTCCCCAACGCAATCGGATCGTGACCGGAATGTCGCTCGGGGTTTTGGTCGTCGAAGCCCCCAAAAAAAGCGGGGCGATGATCACGGCCCGTTGCGCTTACGAACAAGGGCGGGAAGTTTTCGCCGTTCCCGGCTCGCTCGATTCGGAAAATTCCCGGGGGTGCCTCCAACTGATCGCCGACGGGGCGAAGTTGACGGAATCGGTCGACGATATTTTGGAGTCGCTCGGCCCGCTGTTGAAGCCGATCGTCTCTCCGACCGCATCGCCAACCGCCCCTTCGACCATTGATGCGAGGTTGCGCAGCCCTCGGGACTTGCAATTGAACGAAATCGAGGAGCAGATCCTTCAAGCGGTCGGAACGGCGGCGACGGCGTTGGAATCGATCGTCGAGCGAACCCGGCTTTCGCAGCACCAGGTTGTTGCCGCTTTGTTCGTTCTCGAAAGAATGGAGCTGGTCCGCCGTCTCGAATCGCCTGATCGATTCGCGAGGGTTTGAAACCCGCAAAGCAACGGTGCGTATTAACTACGTCAAAAGCGCGGGGGTCATTTCGACCGGAGCAACGCGCAGGGAGAAATCTCACCCTCGCGAGTGGGCCGGGAATTCCGAGTCCTTCGGCGAGGGTGAGATTTCTCGCTCCGCTCGAAATGACGAACGGTGGGGTTTTATTTCAAAAAACTCCAAACGGTTGAAATATTACGTTTTTGTCAAATTATTCCAACGACCAACTGTTGGCATTATTATATGAAATCGCGTTCCAACATCGACTTTACCGTTATTTCCCTCGGTTGTCCGAAAAACCTGGTCGATTCCGAAAACATGGTCGGTCGGCTTCGGGCGGCCGGGTTTCGGTTTCTTCCGCGAGCCGATTCGTGTGATTTCGTGTTGCTGAACACCTGCGGTTTTTTGGAATCGGCGAGGGAAGAAGCCCGGGAGTATCTTGAGGAATTGCTCGAGCTGAAACGGCAAGGAACAATTCGCCGCGTGTTCGTAACCGGTTGCCTGGTCAATTTCGAAAAAGACGCTCCCCTCGAACTCTTTCCCGAGGTCGACGGCTGGGTCGGCGTTTTCGAGGAAAAGCGGATCGTCGAAATCGTGCGGCAATTCTTTCCGCAAGCCGAGCAACGGGAGCAGGCCGGGCCAACTCAATCGCGGCTCGACCGGAACTCGCGGTATTATTTTTCCGAACAGGATCGCTGGGAAGGGGACGACGCGAACCGTTTTCTGTTAACCCCTTCGCATGTCGCGTATTTGAAAATCGCGGACGGCTGCAACCGACGATGTGCTTATTGCGCGATCCCGGAGATTCGCGGACGGTTCGTGAGCAAGCCGCGAGAAGCCGTTCTTGAGGAAGCGACAAAGTTGGCCGATCAGGGCGTCAAGGAGCTGATCGTGATCGCCCAGGAAACGACGTTTTGGGGGTCCGATCTGTACGGCAAGCCGGATTTGGCCCGACTGCTCAGCGAACTGCGGGAGATCGACGGCCCGCAGCGAATCCGGCTGATGTATACCTACCCGCTGCATTTCGAGGAGGAGCTCATTTCGGTTTTGGCGGAGGGGGGAAAAATCGTCCCTTACATCGACCTGCCGCTTCAGCACGCGAACGACACGATTTTGAAACGGATGCGGCGGGCGGTCAACCGCTCGCAAATGGAAGCCCTGTTAAGCCGGCTTCGCGAGCGGATTCCGAATTTGGTGCTGCGGACTTCGTTGATCGCCGGATTTCCGGGCGAAACCGAGGCGATGTTTCGGGAATTGGTCGATTTTACGCGCCAATGGGCGTTCGAGCGGGGCGGAGCGTTTCGCTTTTCGCCCGAACCGGGAACCGCGGCCGCGGCGTTGGACGAACAGCTTCCGTTCGAGATGATCGACGAGCGGTTTCAGGAACTTTGCGAAGTCCAGGAAAAAATCATCTCGGGCTGGGACGAAAAACGCGTCGGACGAGAGTTCGAGGTTTTGCTCGACCGGCCGTTTCTCTCGCCGGAAGGAAGGCCGATCAAGGACGTTTTTCTCGGCCGAACCTACGCCGAAGCCCCGGACATCGACCCTCTCGTGATCGTAACGGGCAAGAAACTTCGCAGCGGCGATTGCATTGCCTGCGAGATCGTCCAGTTGCACGAATCGAACCTGATCGCCGTCCCATCGAATTGACCGCAAACTTTTCGGCAGACAAGAGATACCCGCATTTCAAAAAACTACGGCGTTGCCGTCGCGGTTCCTTCGATCAACATCTCCAATTTTTCCGGCTCGGTCGCCTCGGCCAAGGCTCGCACCGTTCCGTTGCGGCAACCGGCGAAGATGCCGCCGTGCAAATGAGAGAAATGATAACTGCCGAGCCCGTCGAAATCGTCCGGCCGTCGTTCGTCCTGTTTTGCCGGGTCCTTTTGCCAAAACTTTGCCTTTTCCCGCGAAATGCGACCGTTCCCTTCGCCGAGTTTTTGCGGCTGCACGACTTCGACGATCAGGATTTGATCCGGCGAGGGGGACGGATTTTCGACCCCGGCGATCATCGCGTAGGCCGTTTCACCTTCCGCCAAGTGATGCGAGGGACAGCGAAAATATTTTTCGGGTTCCGGCCCGAGGTACGGCTTGACCGCTTCCCGCCAATCGACGTCCTCGCCCGGCAGCCGACCATGATCTTTCTCGTACAGCAACAGCGCGAGCGTGAGGCATTTCAGGTTGCCCATGCAAATGTAACGCTGCTCGATTTCGGGCATGTGTTTGTACGGGGAAAACGTCTGCGCGACCAACATCCGCCCGAGCAACTCCGAACGTCCGCGAACGGTTAACATTCGAAATGAGTCCGTCCAACGCGGTTCGTAGCGGAAAAACAGATCCCATACGTACAAAACGGCTCTTGCATCAGCCAGATCGTACCCTTTGTTGAACTTTTCCAGAATGATATTCCAATCGATACCGAGCTTCAAAAGGATCGGCAAGGGAACGTCATATTCGAAACCATAATCCTCATCCGGGCCGTTTTCAAAAGTCTCGGTTTGCAAATAGCTTAATGTGGAGTAGCGTTCCGCTTTGAAGGCCTCGCTCATGGTCATCCGGGGAGGCAGGTTTTCAACGCCCTGCAGCAATCGCTCAATCTGTTTCCGGCTTGGCGGCGCGGCGGGGTTCGCTCCGATTTCAATCTGCTCTCCCATGCCTTCGCCGACAACCGCGACCAGATAGTCGATCAGCCCGCCCCCTTGGCACAGGTGCCGCGACAGCCGATACAGCGTGAGCACGTCCTCGATCGCACCATCGATCTCGCCGATTCCGATCCGGCAATATGTCCGAGCTTCCAACGCTCTCACCCATTCCCGTGTCATTTGATTTTCGCCTAAGGAGATCGGAATGGTCAGTTGATTGGAATCAAGACGAACAGAGGGAATACGAAAGGCCGGCTTTCGGAGCGCTTCGGCCAAGAGATCGAGAGCTGCACCGTTTTCTTCGTACCATTGTCGGAGTTCCGGAAAATCCTCGAACGTCCACCAAAAACGGCCGAGCAATTTGTCGCGTTGCTGATAGGCTTGTTGCTTTTCCCGAATCTCATCACCCGAATTCGATTCTTGAGCGAGGCGATACCAAAACATATCGGGCGATTCGAGCTTCAGCGTCGGTTTAACCGCCGGGTCGAGACCGAGTTTTTCGTAAACCTGCAACCGATACGGCTCGGGATCGATCTTTTCGTGTGTCAGCTCTCCGGTCTCGGGATCTTGCCGCGACTGATACCTGCTTGCCGTATCGCCGCAGGCTCGGACAAAGAGCCGGTAACCGTTCTCATCGGTTTTCATTTCCGGCGGATAGGTCCGTTCCTCCCAATCCCGGAAATAATCGATTCGCCGACCGTCCGCGGCGAGCGGGCCGGTGATGTACGTCGTCTCCTTCGAAATTCGGATCGGCGGCGTTCCCACACAGAACCACCAGAACGGAAACGCGGCGATCAGCAGAAACAGACCACAGTAAAGGAGACAACCGCGCAGACAGCTGCGTTTTTTCAGCGGGGTTTTGATCCCGGGTTCGAGAATTTCTTGCTCTTGCGACATGAGTGACCTCGTTGTAAAAAAATCAGAGCCCGAAGCGTAAGCGGCTACAAAATTCGTAACACTTCAGCAGAATGGTGATTTTCGTCATCTCGACTGAAGCGGAGCGCAAGGAGAAATCTCACCCACGCGAGCAAGGCGGATTTCAGCCCTTTCGGGGGGGGTGTGATTTCTGCTTTCGCTCCGGGCGAAAAGACGCACGGGGGGGTTTGAGTTGAAAAATCTCCAAAC
>JAVBSX010000122.1:0-5407 GCA_031556455.1 Thermoguttaceae bacterium | reverse complement strand
TCAAAACAAGGCGATGCTCAACACGGCCAAGATTAATCTCGGCTACTGCACGATCAAATCGCCCGTTCGCGGGACGATCATCGAACGCCGGGTCAACATCGGCCAAACCGTCGTCGCGGCACTGAACGCCCCGAGCCTTTTTCTTCTCGCGAAGGACCTGAGCAAAATGGAGGTCTGGACCTCGGTCAACGAGGCGGATATCGGTCGGATTCGTCTCAACATGCCCGCTTGGTTTACCGTCGATGCATTCGATGATGATGTTTTTCGCGGCGAAGTGACGCAAATCCGGCTGAACGCCCAGATGACCCAAAACGTCGTAACCTACACCGTCGTCGTTACACCCGATAATCCGGACGGCAAATTGCTCCCTTACCTGACGGCGAACGTGCATTTCGAGGTCGAGAAACGGGCCGACGTGCTGTTGGTTCCCAACGTCGCACTGCGTTGGACGCCCGATGCGACGCAGCTCGACCCTTCGGTCGACCGGGCCTTGCTCGGGGAGGAATCCGCGGAGGATAAAGAAGACGGGCGCCGCCGCGTTTGGATCGCCTGTCTCGGCGGCCGCGTCAAGCCGCTCGAAGTGATCGTCGGGGCGACCGACGGCGTCGTTACGGAAGTCTCCGGCGAAGGGGTAACCGAAGGTTTGCCGGTCGTGGTCGGCGAAGACGAGGCGATCGAAGGGCTGGACGAAGACACCAGCAACCCGTTCCTGCCGAAATTTCCCGACAGGAACAAGAAGAAGACGAATCATTAAGGGCCGTTCGTATCCCCTTACGAGCCGGGACCTGCGGTCCCGACCGCATCGCACACGAGGAAAAGACAAAAATCTTCGCAACACTTCAGCCAAATGGTGATTTTCGTCATTTCGACTGAAGCGGAGCGCAAGGAGAAATCTCACCCTCGCGAGCAAGGCTGATTCCAGCCCTTTCGGCAAGGCTGATTCCAGCCCTTTCGGCGAGGGTGATTCCAGCCCTTTCGGCGAGGGTGAGATTTCTCGCTCCGCTCGAAATGACGAACGGTGGGGTTTTATTTTAAAAAACTCCAAACTGCTGAAGTATTACAAATCTTCAAAGAATTGCAGCAGTCGGGGGCACAGCCCCCGGCTCGTAAAGGATACGAAAACGTC
Organism: Thermoguttaceae bacterium; assembly: GCA_031556455.1. Classification (GTDB taxonomy): domain Bacteria; phylum Planctomycetota; class Planctomycetia; order Pirellulales; family Thermoguttaceae; genus JAVBSX01. Next base: position 4,281 of record JAVBSX010000122.1, on the reverse strand, counting down.
GAATATGCCGTATCGGAATTTACAAACCTGCGTCAACGACCTTCTCGCGACCGGGCGGATGGTCCGGATCGAACAACCGGTCGATTCTTATCTCGAACTCGCTGCCGTCCAACGCCGGGTCTTCGAACGCGGCGGCCCCGCCCTGTATTTCGCCGAGGTTTACTCTTCCTGCTCGTTCGGAGAGAACGGCGAAAAGCGACTCGGAGAAAGAATCCCCTGCTCTTTTCCGGTCGTCTCCAACCTCTTCGGAACGGCGGAACGGCTCGAATACATTTTTCGCGGGGCAATCGAACCGCTCAAAACCGTGATCGGCTGGGGGGGCGACCCGCTCGCCGGTCTTGCCGCGATTGCCGAAAACCGTTGGAATTGGCGAACGCCGTTCCGGGCGGTCGGATCGGCCTTCTCGCTCTTGAATGCGGCCCGATACGCACGACCGAAAACGGTCCGGACCGGTCCGGTTTTGCAAAACGAAACCGTGCTCGAACGTCTGCCGCAACTGATCTCCTGGCCCGAAGACGGCGGGCCGTTCATTACCCTGCCGCAGGTTTACACCGAAAACCCCGACCGGCCCGGGCTGTCGCATTCCAATCTCGGCATGTACCGGGTTCAAATCGCCGGCAACCGATACCGCCGCAATACGGAGGCTGGGTTGCATTACCAGATACACCGGGGCATCGCGGGGCATCACGCGGCCGCGATCGCCCGCAACCAGCCGCTTCGGGTTAACGTTTTCGTCGGCGGCGCCCCGGCGATGTCGCTCGCCGCGATCATGCCGCTCCCCGAAAACATGAGCGAACTCCTCTTTGCCGGCATGTTGGGCCGACATCGAATTCCGATGATCTCCAGCATCTACTCTGAAGCGGATTTTTGTATTTGCGGGTACCTCGATCCGGAGCGGACGGCGCCCGAAGGGCCGTTCGGGGATCATCTCGGGTATTACAGTTTGCAGCACGAGTTTCCGATTTTCCGCGTCGAAAAAGTGTATCATCGAACCGGGGCGATTTGGCCGTTGACCGTCGTCGGCCGCCCGCCGCAGGAAGATTCGGTGATCGGGAAATTTATACACGAACTGACGGGCGAGGCCGTCCCGAAAAAGATTCCCGGCGTCCGCGAAATTCGGGCCGTCGACGAGGCCGGGGTACACCCGCTGCTTTTGGCGATCGGCTCGGAGCGGTACCACCCTTACAATCCGGATGCACAAAACCGTTCGGCGGAACTGCACACCCTCGCGCATGCGATTCTCGGATTCGGGCAGCTTTCGCTCGCGAAATATCTTTTTCTCGCGGCAAGGGAAGATGATCCGCAACTTTCGGTTGAAAAAACGGAGCGGTTCCTGATGCACGTCCTCAGCCGCTTCGACGGGACGCGGGACTTGCATTTTACGACCAGGACGAACACCGACACGCTCGATTACACCGGCGGGGAACTGCATCGCGGATCGAAATTGGCGATCGCCGTTTGCGGGAAGCCGATCCGGGAACTACCCGAGCGGCTCGACGAATCGTTCGGCGAATCATTTGCCCGGGCCGCGGCTCAAGGCTTTTCCGACCCGCGACTGGTGATCCCCGGTATTTTGACATTGACCGGTCCCGATTACCGGGATCGAATTTCCGGGGAGAACGACCGGAAAAAATTGGTCGAAGCGTTCGAATCCGGCGATCCGATCAACCGCTTGCCGCTGATCGTGCTGTTCGATCGCAAAGCCCCGAGGGCTACGCTCCGCGATTTCCTTTGGTGCACGTTTACGAAAAGCGACCCGGCGAACGATTTGGACGGGATCGGAGCGTTTACGGACCGCAAACATTGGGGCGTTCGCGGTTCGCTGGTGATCGATGCCCGCTCGAAGCCGCATCATGCCCCGGAACTGATCGAAGACCCGGACGTCGCCGACAGGGCGGACCGGATCGTCGACGCAATTCTGTAATCGCCGGCGTCTGCGCCGCTCGGCTCAACCGGCATTCTCATGCTGGTTGAGAGTCTCCGTCTTTATTACGGCAGCGGCCCAACGAGGCCGCGGTTTGACGGAGGGCGAAGCCTACTGCCCGTACCGGCTACGGTACCTCAGTCGTAACGGCTTTGGGCGCCGTTGATCAGCTTGATAAACTCGTAATTCGTTTGGAATTTCGAGAGTTTCTGCGTCAACTGTTCCATTGCCTCGACCGGGTGTATCGTCGAAAGTGTGCGCCGCAAATAAATCGAGGCGTTTAACACTTCTGGGGGCAGGAGCTTTTCTTCCCGCCGGGTCCCCGACTGCCCGATGTCGATCGCCGGGTACACCCGCCGTTCGGCCAACTTGCGGTCAAGTACCAGTTCCATATTCCCGGTTCCCTTGAATTCCTGGAAAATCAGGTCGTCCATTCGCGAGCCGGTCTCGATCAACGCCGTCCCGACGATGGTGAGCGAGCCGCCGCCTTCGAACATTCGGGCGGTCGCGAACAGCTTTTTCGGAATGTCCATAGCCTTGATGTCGACGCCGCCGGTCATTGTCCGACCGGTGTTGCCGACCCATTTGTTGAACGCCCGCGCCAAACGGGTGATCGAATCGAGCAGCAAAAAGACGTCTTTGCCCATTTCGGCGAGCCGACGGCAGCGCTCGACGACCAACTGGGCCAAACGAACGTGCGATTCGATTTCGCGGTCGAGCGAACTGGCGACGACCTCGGCGTTGACCGCCCGGCGAAAATCGGTCACCTCTTCGGGCCGTTCGTCGATCAGGAGAACGATCACCTTGACTTCCGGGTGATTCTCGACGACCGCCTGGGAAATGTGGTGCAGGAGAATGGTCTTGCCGGACCGCGGCGGGGCGACGATCAGCGCCCGCTGCCCTTTGCCGAGCGGGGTGAGCAGGTCCATGACCCGGGTCGTCATTGGTTCCCGGCCCGTTTCGAGCCGCAACCACGATTCCGGGTTGATCGGAATTCGGTCTTCAAAGGCCGGGACGTTGACATATTCTTCCGGCGGCATGCCGTCGACATCAAGAATGTCCCGAACGCGGGGCCCCTGGTCTTTTTTGCCGGGTTGGATCATCGCGGTGATGAGCACCCCTTCGCGGAAACCGAATTTTTCGATCATGTTTCCGGGGACGAACGGATCGCTCAAAACCCGGGTGTAATCGTTGTTCGGATCCCTCAAGAACCCGTACCCGTTCGGGTGCATTTCCAGAACGCCGCAAACCTTGTAGTAAGAATCCGGGTCGCCGGGATCGCTGACGATCGGATAAGAGCCGATCGGCTTGCCCCCCTTTTTGACACCGATTTTAGAGGCGGCCGCCCGAGAGCCGGACGAAGAGGAGGATCGGTTGGAATTGCGATGGGAACGACCGCCGCGAGAACGACGTTTTTCGCCCGTACCTCCGCCAGAATTGTTTTTGACCATGAAACACCTTATAAAATGATTTTAGAAAAAAGAATCCGATTTTCGGAACGACCGAAACGGATGATCGAATTATTCTTATTTGCACCAGGAAACGGTTTCTTGTTGCAAAACCGGCACAGCCTGTGCCGCGCAACAATTCGCTGAAACTGTTTCGATGGTTACAAAAAAGGAGACCTTGCCGGGCCGATAAAGGTTCGGCAACGTTTTTTTGCAAAGTACGAAAACAAAGACAAAAAACGAGAACGTATCAGTCTGAAGTGATATACAGGGTGTTCCGAACAAACTCCTTCAGTTCACGAACAACACGCACTTCCCTCGCAAGGACCAAAATTCCGCGGTCTCACCGATCTTACGGAGTCGAGAGAAGAGAAAACTTATTTCTTGTAAGGCATTTCACCAAAAAAGCCGGGCGAAGAACGAAACCTATCTTTCAAATCAGAATTCGAATCAAGATTCGTTCCCAAACAGAGACGGCCCCCGAATACGGCAAAAGACAAAGCCGAAAGAACCGTTTCACCCAAGAAAAAAGTCCCAGAAAAAAGCAACCTTTTTATTACTATTTGTAATATTACCCAAAACAGGGCCGATGTCAATACGGAATTTTAAAATTATTTTGAAAGAGCCGGAAGTGGGGGCAACGAAAAACCAAAATGATCTTGCGTCGTAAACGGAATCATCAAGGTTACGGCAAGAGTGTTTTTGAAAAACTCCGCGACCTCCCTGTCTCTGCGCGAAGTATCGAACCTTGCGTCCTGGCGGTCAATTTGCTCCTCGGCTTGATTTTCCTGTCGGGTTGATTTTTCCGCCCTTTGGCGTACAATCGGTTCCCGCGTTTTACTTTTCGTCCGGCCGTTAGCTTCTCCAAATTTTCAGGTTTCCAAGACATGTCTTCCGAATCAGAAACGC
>JAVBSX010000356.1:0-5381 GCA_031556455.1 Thermoguttaceae bacterium | reverse complement strand
TTCCAGTTTTACAGCGGCAATTTCCTCGACGGAACGACCCAGGCGTTCGGCTACAAATACGAGAAGCAGTCGGCGTTGTGTTTGGAGACGCAACATTTTCCCGACTCCCCGAACAAACCGCAATTCCCGAACACGATCCTCCGCCCGGGCGAAACCTATCGGCATACGACCGTGCACAAATTTTACGCCGAATAAAAAAGCGGGAAGTGAAAAGTGAAAGTTTTTTACGTAGACTTCTCACTCTTCACTTCCCACTTCCCACTTCCCACTTCCCACTTTCCATGCAACGTGCTTTCGGTATTTTCGCCGTTGGGTTTGCGGGGCTGATCGGATTGATCCTGTTTTACCATATCAATCCATTCCGCTTTTCGATCCTCCCGCCGTGCGCCTTGCACGAAACGACCGGGCTGTATTGCCTCGGTTGCGGCGGGACGCGGGCGTTTTATCTGCTCTTGCACGGCCGGGTGCTCGAATCGCTTCGGTACAACATCCTGCTCCTGCCGATCCTGTTCGGGGCGGGGTACACCATTCTCTTTTTCCTGTTGCAGCCGACGCGGTTCCGACTCGCGAAACCGCATCTTGGCGGCCGGGGGATTCTCGTCCTCGCGATCGGGCTGGTGCTGTTTACGATCGTGCGAAACATCCCGGTTTACCCTTGCACGCTCCTCGCCCCGCCCAAGCCGCCTCATTCGTCCTCGTACATGTCTTTGGAGTCGCACATCCCCGCACCGTCGTTGCGTTCGACGATCCCTTTTAAACATTTCGGACGCATGTTTTCCGCGAAAAAGTGAACCGAACCGTCGAAAAGGCTGAAATTCGCTCCATACCGTTTCCCGGCCGAATGCGGTGCGGCGATCCCGGCGGCGACTTTGCCGATCCCTTTTTCCGCGTTCTCCTGGGTGATCTCGTTGGTCGGGTCCATCCAACAGACCGGCGTCGCGCGTTCGACGGCCTGGATCGTTTGGGAGGTCCCGTCGGTGATTTTCGCGAAAGACTGTTTCTCCGGTCCCTGGGGATAAGCATTCTTGCCGACGATCAGCGAATAGGTCGTCAATCCGTTTTTGACGACATCCGGATTCTTCGCCGCGATTTCGGGACATTGATACACCTTCGGACACTGCGTATGAAACTGCCGGTTGTACTCGCTGTCCCACGGCTCGTCCTTGCGGATTTTTTCATAAAGTCCCACACACTCTTTTTCGTAGAGGTACGGCAAAACCGCGACCCGCCAACTGTGTAGCGGCTTGCCATCCTTATCGCTCGTGTACAACGGCGGCAACCCTTTATTCGCGTCGTGATAATTATGAAAGCTGAGGCAGATCATCTTCAAATTATTCGAACATTGCATTCTTCTCGATTCGGATTGAGCGAGATCGGCCAATCCGGTGGGAACCTGAAAAACGGAAACGCCTTTTTCCTTGACGAACGATTCGTCGATCGTAAGGCTCAACCGATCCCCCTCGACCTGCGGCAAAAAGGCTTTCGACAAGTCGCGAAATTTTTCAGGATCGATTTTCGCCGTCTCCAAAAACGTGGTATAGGCGACATCGTCTTTGATCCGGGCGAAAAAATCCTCCAACACGATTTCCGATTTTTCCCGCAGGTCGTTCGCGGCCCGGGCCTGCTCCGATTGAACGACGAACCTCAATTCGTGTTTTTCCAAATCGACTCCGAGCACCGCCCAGCGGACGCCTCGCGTTAAAACGACCGGGGAGAGGCTTTCCAACGGCGGCGGGAGGGTTTCGTCCATCTCCGTAAAGACCCGCCGCATCTCCTCCGAGGGGATCGCGGCGAACTGGATCGCCGAACCTTCGACCGCTTCCAAGGCGGCCAAAAACTCAGGCCGCGCCGTCGGGGCTTGCGATTCGATTTGTTGAAACAGCCCTTCGTTCGAAGTGTCTTTTAATGTATTGATGCCCGGAACCGGGACGATCAAAAACCGCCCGAAAACCTTGCCGGCCGGTTCCCCGTCGGAAGAAAAGCAACACACGAACGGCGACTTTTTCAACGCTTCGGCCTTTGCGGGATCGGCGAACGGAATCGCCAAGACTCCGAAACTCCGGGGCAAAAGCGAGGGAATCGCGAGGAAGTATATATCGCGAACCCCGAACGTGTTACGCAACGTTTGTACTTCCGATTGAATCGCCTGTTTCGCCTCGTCGAATCGATTCTCGCCCCGAAAAAGCCAAAGGCTCAGGAACAATCCGAGGGAATCTTTCTGGAGAACGGGCCGAAGTTCCGAGTCCAGTTTCTCAAGGTCGATTTTCGCGAGATCAATATGTCCGACAGCCGCGACGTTTTCGTTCAGCAACGGGGCGATCTGCTCCGCGACTCGCTGCGATTCGCTCTGGGCCGATACGGCGGACACGCCGAACACAAGAAGAAAAGGCAAAAGATAGATTGTCCGTTTCATAAAAAGGGTTCTCCTGTCGTTATATCAAAAGTTGTATGTTTTTCATTTAGCCGGTACCCCGCGCGCTCAAATCACTCACTCACCTCAAACGAATCTTGAAACGCATGATTTGATAACCTTGGTTCGATTCGACGGTCGCGGTTCCGTCCTTAACCGAATAAACGTAGGGCTGCCCGCTCATCGGGTCGAACGGCGGGATCGGGACCGAGGTAATCTCCTCCAACCGTTCCGGCAGTTTGCCCCCTTGCTCGGTTCCGTACAGCCGAATCGTCTCGACGATACGCAGCATATCGTTATACGTTTCCGCCCGGGCGAGAGCGTTCCGATAGGCCGAAATCGCCGGAAACAGCTGGCTGGCGAGAACATCGAGCGGCGTCGCGATTTCGAATTTTCCGCCTTCCCAAAGGTTTTCCGGACCGACGGCCCGCTGCTGCCAGACCGGAAGCTCGCTACATTTCAAATACTCATCGCGAACAATGGAAAAACGGTAAACGCTCCACAAGCCGAGGGCTTTGGCGATCGGGATGTTTTTGACCTCCTCAGGAGTTTTCCCTTCGGAGAGTAACCATTGTTTCGCTTTCGGGTAGGCCGTGATTCCCCAGGTCTTGGCGAGGAGTTGACCGGCCATGCTCGTCGATTCTTCCTGTATATCGGTATACCCGGAAAGAGCCGATACCATTTTAATGGGGGTTCGGTTGAATTCCTTCCAATCCTCTTCGGAAAGACTTTCGGGAGCGTCCATTGCCCTGGCGAGTTCGGGAATCATGAGCCGAAGAAAATCCATTTCCATTTCAAGGGCGTTTGCGAACACGAAAGGCGGGTCGGGGAGGGTGCTCAAGGCCCAGTACAGATTCGGAGCGTCCGGCCGCTGCACCAATTCCAAAAGACATTCGTTCATCATCGAATCGATCGCGACGCCGACCAGTTGGGCGACCATCATCGGGGTGTTTTGGCCCATATGCCGGGCAAGAATCTTGCCGGTTCGGGCGGTACGGATCGCGTCTTCGTATTTCCCTTCGAAAATTTCAAGGCGGCATTTGACGAGCAGCGCCCGAGCCAAATCGCGGCAGTCCTGTATCTCGGGAAGCGGTAGGGCGATGATATCCTTGTTGCCCCGGATGTGATATTCCCAGTCGCAATTCTCACACCGGCTCCCATTTTCAAGGCGTTCGTAAGTTTTTTGAAAACTTTTGACGAAATCACGAGCCTTTTCGAGCGGAAATTTTTCGCTTGGATAACTACCGTACCACTGATACTCCGACGTCTTGTAGGCCGGGGACGCTTCATACCGCAGCCAATTTTTATCCGCATCTCCGGGAGCGTTTTTGAGCGTCTCTTCGAATACCTCATAAGCCGCTTTCCGCTGGGCGAAATAACTCGGATCGATGAGGACCCGCTCGAATTCGCTTTCGAGCCGCTTGCTTTCGTCCTGCAGAATCCCGAATTTCATTTCCGAAAACGCTTGCATCGCGGCATTGTATTGAATCGCGGCGTTGTTCTTGTTCCGTTGGTCGAACCCCCAGTTCAATTTGTACTTAAGTGCCGGAACCGGAAGTGTTTGCGGGCTGACGGTCAATTCGCCCAACAAAACCTGCCGGGGTTTCCCATCGACCGTGTCCTGCGTCGATTGCAAAACCTGCCCCCGGGCGAGGAGCGGAAACAAAAGCCCGATCATCAAGGCCATAAAAACGATTTTTCGCATATTTGATCTCCTCTCGATTTACATTTTTATTTTTTTCCGTAATTCCAACAGGGAATCGGGGTCCGAGGAAACACGCGGCAACCCGGCGGGGGAGGAAAGCGACATCTTGGCGATGCCGGCAAAGCGCCTGTTGTGAGCCTCGTATTCCGCGATAATCGTATCCCAACCGAACGGTCCGGAATCGGTTGCTCGCGGAAAATCGCCTCTCCGCGAAAAAATCGGCTCGGCGACCGGTTGTGTGATCGGAGCGATTTCGTGTTCGTTTGAAGCCGTCGATTGAACGGCGACGGCCGCCCCGCTTTCTTTCGCCCGGTCGAGAAAAAAAACGAGCCCGCCCCCCAGAACGGCACCGATCAGGACACCGAGCGAAAGTGTCAGGAGACGCGAACGAACCTCGCGAAAACGACCGTGTTGCTTTGAGGGCGAACCGGAAAAAATTTCGCGGGAAATTTTCTTCCGGACATTGGAAAACCGAATCGGCTTCAGTTTGCGAAGTTCGGATTCGAATTCCCGCAAATCGTCATTGTCGTGGTCGATGTTCATTTTTGCACCATTTTTCTTAGCAGGGCCAATCCCTCGGCATATTTCCGATGAGCGGAACTTTTGGAGGTTCCGGTCAATTCGGCGATTCCCTCGAACGATAGCCCGCCCCAGATTTTCGCGACGATCACCTCGCGGGTTTCTTCGGGCAGTTTTTTCAAGTTGGCGACGACCGATTCGGCGTCCAGACGGCTTTCGTGATCCGGTTCGAACCACGGCCGTTGCGAATAGGCGTAATTCTGATCGCGTTTCCGTTCCGACCGGCGACCGCGGAATCGGTTGATCGATTCGTTGCGGACGACGGCGTACAGCCAGCCGAGGACGTTGTCCGGTTTTTCGGCGGTTTCGGATTCGATGAGCCGGAGCAGCCGGACCAGGGCGGTTTGCACGACATCTTCGGCCGAGGCTTCGTCCCATTGCCGCGCAAACAGCAAAAGCGTATCGACGGCCGATTCCGCGATTTCCCACGTTTCCCGATTGTCAAACGATAAGGACATAGGCGAGAACGGGCGCGAAAAAGCAATGCCGAACGGTTCAAACGTCAGAAAAACGCTGGTTTCATAAATAAAGACGTCTCAAGAGAGCGATTGTCCCAAGAAATTCCGCGAGGTTTTGGAAGAACTTTCCAAAAAACGGCTTTCAAAACCCAAGCCCCGGTTTCGGCAAGGTCGGCAATATCCGTTCGGCCAGCTTCAAATCCGCCTTGGTCGTGATCTTGATGTTCAT
>JAVBSX010000196.1:0-2982 GCA_031556455.1 Thermoguttaceae bacterium | reverse complement strand
GGCGTTCCCTTCGATCTTCTCGCCCGATTCCGGGTCCTCCAACTCGACGCGGCCGCCGAACGGGAATCGGACCTCCGCCTCGTCGAGAATGTGAAACAGAATGATGTCGTGCCCGTTGTGCCGAAGCCGGTGCAAGGCCCGCAAAATATCCTCTTCGTTGCCGAGCAGGTCGGAAAAAACCATGATCAGGCTCGCGTGCTTGAGCATCGCGGCAAGCTGGTGAAGCGAGGCGGCGACATCGGTCGTTCCCTCCGGCTTCAATTGCGACAGCAGCGAAAGCAAAACCGGCAGCTGGCCGCGACGGGACTTCGGGGCGAGGGAACGGCGGATTTTTTCGTCGAACGTAATCAGGCCGACCGGGTCCTGCTGGTGGATCATCATGTACGCGAGGGCGGCGGCAATGCAGACCGAATAATCGAATTTCGTCATTTCCTGGCGAAACGTGTAGCCCATCGACCGGCTTGAATCGACGGCAAGGTACCCGGTCAGGTTCGTTTCCGCCTCGAATTTCTTGACGTAGTATTTGTCGGTCTTGGCGTAAATGAGCCAATCGATGTCGTTCGGATCGTCGCCGGGGGTGTATTTGCGATGTTCGCTGAATTCGACGGAAAACCCGTGCAGTGGACTGGCGTGCAGACCATGTATGAACCCCTTGATAATAAACTGGGCTCGCAAATCGAGCCGTTTGATCGTTTGAATGACCTCGGGTTTCAGGTATTTTTCGGAACTCATGCTCGTCGTTTGGAAAGACCGGGAAAACTCTCGTTCCCATCCCAACAGTTTAGCGATACACGGTCGATCGGCAAGAGGCCGCAAAATGACGACCGGGATCCGTCCGCCCGCTGTCGTCCCGGATTTTGAAAGAGGGCGTTTCCAACGGAATGGAAAACCTTGACTTCCTCGCGGGATTCCTTGGGGCGGCCCCTTGCGGATTCGGGCTTTTTCGGTAAAATGCGTTTTTTCGTCTCGGTCTTTTTCGAGACGGCCTTGCACCAGAATTATCGAGCAGGTTCCTGAGCGTTTGATCTGATGTGGGCTGCTAATATTTGGTTGGCAAAAGCCAATAACAATTTTGGAATGATTAAAAATGCCTAAACTCAAAACACACAAAGGAATCAAAAAGCGATTCCGGGTGACCGGCACGGGAAAAGTGAAGCACCGACACAGCGGGACCAGTCATTTGGCCTTCCGTATGACGAAAAAACAGCGCCGGCGACTGCGCGGAACCGACGTTGTCAGTTCCGTCGAAGCGAAGAAGATTATCAAAGCCCTAGCCGGATACGAAGGCTAGCCCGTTTAGCCGAGCGGCGCAGACGCCGGTGTCCCAAAGGACGCCAGCCGAAAGCGGATTTGGCTCTGTTTTCTCTCATTTTTGGCGGTAGGGCATCCAACGCGGGCGGCATTTGTCCGGGCCTCGATCGCTTTATTAGCAACGAAGGAAAGGAACGAGAACGATGAGAACTCAACGAGGAGCGGCTCGGCGCCAATCGAAGCGGCGTCTATTTCAACGGGCCAAGGGATTTCGGGGCGGTCGCGGTCGATTGCTCCGGACGATGAAGGAAACGCTGATTCGGGCGGACGTTTACGCAACCCGGGACCGCCGTCGCCGCAAGCGGGATTTTCGGCGACTTTGGATTATCCGGATCAACGCCGCCGTCCGGTTGCTGGGGCTGCGTTACAGCGAATTTATCAACGGTTTGAAGAAGGCGAATATCGCTTTGGACCGCAAGACCCTTTCGGAAATGGCCGTTAAAGATCAAAACGCGTTTACCGCCGTCGTCGATCTGACGAAAAAGGCCCTCGGAAAAGCGTAAATTTTTCGACCCATTTAGCCCGTACCCGGGCGCACAAAAAACAAGTTGGTTTTTGAACAAGGCGACATCCGTTCGCCTTGTTTTTTTGTTGCGCCGCAAAAATTTTTTATGCCGAAGCCGCTTCGGCCGCCTTATTGGTCATATTCCAAATAATGATTCGACGAACGACAACGGTTAAATAACTGGAAAGTGTACTTTTTCCCTGGTAATTGCGAAGCAACCGACAATCATTACGCCGCAAAACGGCAAAGACCGCTTCGCAGAGATAATCGCGTTCTTGTTCCGGCATATGACGTTGCAGCGTGTCCGCCGTATGGTCGATCACATGCAAAACCAGCCCTGTGAACCGGTCGACGAAATCTTCCCAACCGTGAGGAGCATTTTCAACACAGTTATCCAATATTTTTTTGTCAATTTGGGCAAAAAGCATGGTTCAAGCAAGTAATGTTGAATACGAGCCGGGACCTGTGGTCCCGACAACGGCCAAAAAGCATATTTTTTTCGAAAGTGCCGGGGCACAGCCTCCGGCTTGTCCTATTTGGAATCGAAATTTGAAATTCGGCGAACTTTACTGATTTTTTGACGAAAAGAAAAGGTCTTTTTTAAAAAAATGACCGAAAAACAATAGGAAAGCCAATATTTTTACTTGGAGAGCATGATCAAATGTCCAATTCCATTCCAATGACCCGGGAGGGGTATAACAAGATCAGGGCCGAACTCGACCGACTTGAGTCGGAGGAAATGCCGGTTATTCTCGAACGGCTCGCCAATGCCCGTGCCGAAGGGGATCTCAAGGAAAATGCCGAGTATCACGGGGCTCGTGAAAGCCAAGGACTGCTCCAAGCGCGGATCAACGAACTCAAAGGGAAGCTGTCCCGGGCGACGATCCTCGATCCGACGGACATGCCGCAAGGGGAAATCCGCTTCGGGGCAAGCATCGCGGTCAAACGGCTGAATTCCGGGCAAACCGAAGAATACACGCTCGTCGGTGCCGGGGAAGAAGATTACCTCGAAGGGAAAATTTTGGTAACCAGCCCGCTTGCTCAAGGGTTTCTCGGCAAAAAGGTGGGTGATATCGCTAAAATCCAGGTTCCCGCCGGTCTCGTCGAATTCGAGGTACTCAGCGTCAATTACGAATGATCTGAAAAATGAACGGCAGGGCGGCAAC
>JAVBSX010000087.1:0-6175 GCA_031556455.1 Thermoguttaceae bacterium | reverse complement strand
CGTATTCCGAGGGATCAATTGTTCCTCTTTATGAAAGATAACGGCATTCCGACCGACGCCTTGGAAAGCGGTAAACGGAAAATTCTGGTCGTCGACGACGACAGGGACTTGGTCGAACTGATCGTCGACGTCCTTGAACGCGACGGTCGTTTCGAAACCAAAACCGTTAACAACGGTTTCGACGCCGGGATGATGGTCAAAGAATATCGGCCCGATCTCATCATTCTCGATGTCATGCTCCCCGATATCAATGGGAAAGAGGTCTGCTTGCGGGTCCGGAGCGACGCCTCTCTCGAAGAAGTCAAAATCATTTGTATCAGCGGCATGGTCGAGGAAGACAAAATCGCCGAACTCAAACAGGCCGGAGCCAATGATTTCCTGCACAAGCCGTTCGACAGCGACCAGCTCGTCCAGCGCATGTGCCAATTGCTTGAAATCGAAGCCTTGGTTTAACGTAATCCAAGATTGCGAGAAAATTTTGATATGCCGGGGACCGTCCCCGGCAATCTTGTTCGAGTTCGGACTTTTTGAATCCCTTTCGGGAGTTTGTTTGCCAAAGGGTCCGATCTTCTCCCTGTCCGGCAGTCTCCGTTTTTCCCTGCTTCGTTTCTCGAACGAAGCCTCTTTCGGAATTAAAAAACATCGGTCTTGATTGCTTTTTCGCGAGAATTCGGTTAAAATTGCGATAATCGAACGATTATTGTCCGCTTCTTCCGTCTCGAACGCGGATTTCACGTCAATTCCTTTTTTGTTTTGCATCGATTCGAAAATCAAAATTCGCATGCCCGAAATTACTATCGATAAGTATTCCTGTGTTCAATGCGGTCAATGCGTGTTGAACTGCCCGGAAATGTTGTACACACGCAAGAATTGGAGCGAAACCCCCACCCTCGCGCCACACGCCGTCGAAAACTGCATCAATTGCGGACATTGCGTCGTCGGCTGTCCCGTCGGAGCGATCGCCGTCGGAGACATGACCCGATCGGTGTGCCAGTCGATTCCCAAGGAAAGCATCCCGCGGTTCGAACATATTTCCAGCCTTGTCCGCATGCGGCGTTCGATTCGGCATTTTGCGGAACAACAGCTGGAAAAATCGAAAATCGAAAACCTGCTCGACATCGTTCGCTGGGCTCCCTCCGCAAAAAACCGCCTGCCGGTTAAATGGGCAATCGTCTATGGGCGGGAAAAAATGAAGGAACTGGGAGCACTGATTATCGATTGGATGAGAGATAACGAATCGCTCAACAAACTGGTTGATGCATGGGACGACGGAAAAGACATGGTGCTCCGAGGGGCCCCCGTCTTGGCCGTTGCATACACCGATTCAACGGCAATCTGGCCCGAAGTCGATTGCACGATCGCCGTACAAACGCTTGATTTGTGTGCCGCGGCGATGCGACTCGGCTCTTGTTGGGCCGGCTATTTTATTCGGGCCGCCCAAAACGACCCGAAAATTCCCGATTGGCTCGGACTTCAAAAAACGGACAAAGTGCAAGCCGCTCTGATGCTTGGGTATATCGGACCGGAAGCCTATACGCTCATCCCTCACCGCCCGGAAAACGAGGTTCGCTGGGTTTATTGACCATTATCGAACACAGCAAGCAGCAGCCCGAAGCGTGAGCGCCGGGTTCGCCCAGCGTTCTGCCCTGAGAACCGGTCGCTTACGCTTTCAGCTGCTGCCCGATTCGATTTTTTGTAACGATCGGTAAAGCCAAACGACCTGAAAAATCTCTTTTTTCCCGGGCGATTCCCCGGAATTCGTCTTTACAAAAACCGGGAAAAATTGTAAAGTGAGCAACCTGCACCCCTGATATTTTTGGTGCGGTTGTTTTTATCCAAGGAAGGAGTTGGGGATGAGTTTTTCCGGCGTTCGGAGAATGATTGGCCTTTGGGTTCTCGCCGTTTTTTTCGTTTTCTCATCGGAATGCGATCATGTCCGGGGCCAGGATTCTTCTCTCAAGCTCAATAGCCCGAGCAGTACGGTCGCCCCAAATCGCATCGCTCCGAATACGGTCGCCCCGGACCGTATCGCCCCGAACATGGCCGAGCCGGGTCGGATCGGTTCCAACCGGATCCCTTCGAACGCCGTGCCGTCAAGTACGGCCCAGTACACGCTCAATCCCGACGGCTCGCTCCCGGTTCGCCCCGGGGCCTTGGTCAATCCCCGATCCGCGTCGCAACGGCAACAGGATTTGCAGCAGCAAGTCGGACCGATTCAACAGGTCGCCGCCAACGGGCTTTCCCAGGGAACGGTCGGGGGGCAATCCCGGAATCCGATTTTGATTCCCGACAACATTCCGAACACCGGCACGCCCGGCGGCGGCCCGCAGTCCGGTCGTTTGCCGGCCCCGCAACCGCAGCGACCAGAACAAACGATACCGAAAAACGGGCAACCGTTCCCCCAGCTCACTCCGGAACAATTGACGGAATTGAATCGCTTTCTCGAACAGTGGGAGATTCAAAGCGGAAAAATCAAACGATTTGAGGCCGAGTTTCGTTGTTTTCAATACGGGGGCAATTTGCTAGCCGATCGCTCTTCTTCCGATTCTAATACTCCCGATCACCTGACGTATGGTTCGATTCGGTATATCGCTCCCAACAAGGGAGTTTTTCATGTCGAAGGGGAAATCATCGACAATAAAAAAGAAGAGGGCCGCCGACAGCAAAAATTTCTCGCGACGGACAAGTCGATTTTCGATTATGATTTCGACACGAAAAAAATCATCGAATATAGAATCCCACTCGAACAACAGGGAGGCGGGATTCTGAAGGGGGGACCGTTGCCGTTCGTTTTCGGGGCAAAAGCGGAGGATTTGAAAAAACGATACTACCTGCATCTGATCACTCCCGAGAAAGCGATCGGCAAGGAAATCCGCCTTGAAGTCTACCCTCGTTGGCAGGAGGATGCCGACGAATTCCGCTGCGTTCAATTGATTGTCGACGCCAGAACGTTCGTTCCTCTCGGCTTGATCAAATACGCCGTTAACGGCAAAGAGAGAACGACCTATAAGTTTGAGCCGAAATCGATTCGAATCAACAACAATATGGACAAGATTCGCGATTTCTTTCGGGAGCATTTCGCTTCGGACACACCTCTCGGTTGGACGAAAGAAGTGCAAGACATACCGGCTCAGCCGGAAAGCAATGCCGGGGCGTCCCAACAGCCGGGCGGGCTGGTCCCGGCGAAAGAAAACATCGACTTCAATTATGCTCCGCCGGCAGGGCCAATCGCCAATCCTCAACCGATCGCTCCGCCCCTCGATGTTCAACCGCCGCCGTTACAACCGATGCCGATGCCGATACAGCCGCAACCAACGCCGCCGGCCGCCGCCCCTCCGGAAGTGCCGCTCTACACTCCGCCTCCGCAAAGTCGACCGGAGTTTTAGCGGAGAGGATTGAGGATAGAGGAAAGAGGATAGAAGTTTGGGCAACCTCAAATTTTTTTCCTCACAGAGACCGAAGGTCAAATTTCTATCCTCTATCCTCTTTCTTCTATCCTCTAAACAACCATGCGCCAAACACTATTTTATATTCCGCTTGAAATTTTCGGATTTCCGCTGTTCGGCTTCGGAATCCTGTTTTGGGTGATCCTGATCGCGACGGCCGTGTTCGTTTTATACCGTCTCGGAAAAGGAAAGGCCAACACCGATACTTGGGGGTATCTCCCGATCTGCCTCATCGCGGAAGCGTTGATCGTGTTTGTCGTCCCGAACATCGCCGAACCGCAAGGCTTCCCGATTCGCGGGTACGGCGTTTTCCTGCTGCTCGCGATTTCCGCCGCGATGGGCCTGCTCCTTTACCGTTCCAAAAAACTCTGGAATATTCCAGCCGATCTCATTTTCTCGCTCGCGCTTTGGTGTATTATTTGCGGATTGATCGGCGCCCGATTGTTTTACGTGATCGAATACTGGCCGCAGATCCGGCAGCCGACTCTGCTCGAAACGCTGGTCGATATCGTCAGTTTCGCGAAGGGGGGATTGGTCGTTTACGGCTCGATCATCGGCGGTATTGTCGGGGCATTGATCTTTATCATCCGCAATCGCTTGCCCCTTTATGCGACATTTGATCTGTTGGCCCCGGCCGTGCTGCTGGGGATCGCGATCGGACGGCTCGGCTGTCTTATGAACGGCTGCTGCTTCGGCGCGGTTTGCGAAGCCCCTTACGGGATGGTATTCCCGCCCGGCAGTCCCGTGCATTTGCATCAAATCGAACACGACGAAGTTTTCGCCTTCGGATTGAAATTCGCGGAAACACCGCCGACATCGGGAATGGCATCGAACGAAGCGGCCCCGCGAATCCCGATCAGTCCGTGGGAGGATCACGAAGAGGTGCTGCGGCACTACGCCAAAGACAAACGCTCCGCCGTCCGGATCGAAGAGGTCGAACCGGGGAGCGAAGCGGAACGACTCGGTCTCAAAAAAGGAATGACCGTTCTCGCGATCGAGGGATACCAACAAGGAACGCCCCTGTTCTTCTTGGCCCGGGATAAGGCGAGTGTTTTGTATTGCCTTCTCGAAACGATTGAAAACCACAAAGATTTCGTTCTGACGACCGACTCGCCGGAACCGTTTCATACCTATATCATCAAAAACGCGGGTTTCAAGATTCTGCCGGTTTATCCGACGCAGATCATCAGCGCGATTTCGGCGGCAGCCGGGGCCGTGTTGCTGCTCCTGCTCGCCCGGTTCTGCAAAAGAGACGGTTGGGTGTTGTTGTTGTTTTTCATTTTTTATCCCATCGGCCGATTTCTCCTGGAAATGTTGCGTTGCGACGAAGATTCCTTTCTCGGAACCGGCCTCACGATCTCGCAAAATACGAGCCTCGTCCTGTTGGTATTCGCCCTGTTTCTCGGCTGGTCGGTCTTCCGCGGTCCGAAGACAAGAGCATACGAAGGACGGTTTCAATGATTTGTTCGGCTTCAGCCGGATGATGTTTTTCGTCATTTCGACTGAAGCATAGCGTAAGGAGAAATCTCACCCTCGCGAGATGGGATGAAATTCAACTCTTTCGGCGAGGGTGAGATTTCTCGCTTCGCTCGAAATGACGAACAGAAGGGGTTCGTTTCCAAAAAACCAAACAACTGAGGCAAACAAAATTTTTGCTTTGCCGTTGCTCCGTTCGCGATCGTTTCAACATCGCCCCATCCGAAAGGGCTTTTTCGTGCGTTTCCTTACCCGTTGGAAAGAGAACATCGACCTCACCCCCTGGTTTCGCCGCGGGTTGGACCTTCTTTTCCCGCCGCAATGCTCCTTTTGTCAGGAAGAACTGTCCGATCAGGAACGGGCTACGATCCCGCTTTGCGAAAGTTGCCAAAAAAAATTTCTTCCCTCCGGCTCCCGATTTTGCCGTCGCTGCGGAACATTTCGGGCGATCGCCGAACCGGAACCGCGACCTGATCCCGGGATTTCTTTCGCCCCTTTGAAATCGTGCGTTCATTGTCGCCGGGAATCCTTTCTCTTTTCGCAAGTCGTCGTTCTCGGGGAATACGACGGGGATTTGAGGGAGGCGGTTTTGCGAATGAAGCGGGATCGGATCGGCGATTTGACGGCGGCGACCACATCGCTCTTTTTCCGTGAGCGGGAAACGGAATTGAGGGAAATCGGGGCCGATTGGATCATTCCCGTGCCGATGCACTTCCTCCGACGTTGGATTCGGGGGATCAACGCCCCGGAACGGATCGCCCGAGGGCTGGGGGCCTTGTTGCGAATTCCGAACCGCCCGAATTGGATTCGCCGAACACGACGAACCGCTCCGCAATCCCAATTGAATCCGAAAGAGCGACTCCAAAACGTCAAAGACGCGTTCGCCTTTCGCAAAAGAATGAGATTGTTCGATCCGAAACGAATCTTGCGGGACAAAAAGGTGCTGTTGGTCGACGATATTTTGACGACCGGTTCGACCTGCGAGGAAATCGCCCGCCTTTTGCTCGATGCCGGGGCGAAATCGGTCGCCTTAGCCGTTTTCGCACGGGCGAGCGGTCTCTCGAAAATCGACGGCGACCGTTATTTCTGATCCCGTTTCGATAGACCCCGGTTTTTTTCTCGCGCACGAACTGTTACAATCCAAGGAAATTATCCCCCCACTATTGTTTCACTCTTACTGAGAGCCTGCGAGGAATTACTAGCCCCAAGCGTCAGCGCGGGGTGATATTATACTCCAACCCGGCATCAATTGA